>NZ_OY808997.1:2740248-3080496 GCF_963681195.1 Vibrio sp. 16 | reverse complement strand
TCTGTGTTCTGTAGAGCTTTTTACACCGAAGTCGTCAACCGCTACTCGAATATTCACACTCTCTAACGCCTTTACCCCGCTCACCGCCAGTTGATAATCGTGACTTTGAAGTTCTATCAGCTCATAAATGATCTGTTCTGGTTTTAGCTGCAATGCATCCAACTTCTTCAACAAACTCTCGATGGCAAAGGAATCATTAGAGATAAGCTCAAATACAACAGGAGCAACGTTGATAAAAATACACTTAGAGCGGTAAATAGAGCGTGCGAAGTTAATCACATGAATGGCTGCGCACATATAGGTGCTGTAGAGCAACGTGTCATCATCTTGCTCAAGCGATTTAAAGTAGCGATCCGTCCGGACAAGGTCGCCGTTGTTGTCATAGATACGAGCCAATGCCTCTACACCAAAAATCTCCATACTGCGGTCATAAATCGGCTGAAAAAAACTGTGAAACATCAGACCATTGTGTTGAATATAGGCACACCCAAATTCATCCCATTGAATCTGCTTGGCGACGGTATCTCTCAGCTTTCGATAATCACATTCCATCAATCACACAACCTTATACAACACAGCATGTTAATTTTTTGAGTCATGTTAACATACAAATTACTCAGCAATGGACGGATAACCTTGTCGCATTATTGATAACATGCTGCTTTATAAGAGAAATGAGACGTAGCGAGGAAAAAAGGGGCAAGCGGTTGGGGGGGATAAAAAATGGCTTGGTCGTATGATCATAACAACCAAGCCACTGATTCACTTCGTAAGTCAATTAAACAGAAAACGGATATTTAATTGCATCATGATGTTCGTAGCCTTCGACCCAAAAATCATCCAATGTTACCCAGGTTTCCAGATCTTCAAGAGACTTAATATTTGGGTTGATGTGGAAGGTCGGCGCTTTTAGTGGCTCGCGCTTAAGCTGCACATCGCGCATCAACTCAAGCTGGTCTTCATAAATATGAGCGTTGACGATTTTATGGTAGGCCTGCCCCGGTTTTTTCCCCGTAATCTGAGCCATGATCGCTAAAAACACATACACTTGAACCATATTAAAGTTGAGGCCCAGAGGAACATCACAAGAGCGCTGCGTGCTGTTGAGGTACAAGGTATCACCAAGCAACGAGAAATGATGGCTGTACATACACGGGCGTAAGCAACCCATATGGAACTCACCAGGGTTATAGAAGTTTAGGATCTCACCACGGTCATCAACGCCACGAGTGAGGTCGTCGACAATCTTGCGTAATTGGTCAATATGGCCACCATCAGGCTTAGCCCAAGCACGCCCTTGTACGCCGTAAACGCGCCCCATATCATCCTCACCTTTGCGGTACGGATTATTTAACCATGCTTCATTCAGGTTCGCATTCGCATCCCAAGTTTTGGTTCCAAGCTTACGGAAGTCTTCCGCGTTATCATAACCTCGGATATAACCTAGTAGCTCGGCAACCGCTGCTTTCCAAAAGCTCTTGCGCGTGGTGACGAGGGGAAACTGGTTGTTGGCAACATCATAGGTTAAGTCAGCGTTGATGACGGTCAAACAGCGTTTACCAGTACGCTCATTTTCAATCCACTCACCATGTTCGACAATTCGCTGACAGAGTTCTAAATACTGTTTCACACCAATTCCTTACTTCGTTTGTTGCGGGAGTTCGTCTTTGTAGTAGCCACGTTTATACGCCCAAGCGACCAGAAGGCCACCAATGATCACCATCGGCAACGATAGAATTTGTCCCATAGAGATAAAACCACCGAACAAACCTAAGTGCGCATCAGGCTCACGAACGTATTCAACGAGGAAACGGAATGTACCATATCCCGCCAAAAATAGCCCTGAAACAGCGCCCAGTGGTCGAGGCTTTTTAATAAACCAGTTCAAGATGAAGAATAGAACGATCCCTTCCAGGAACATTTCATAGAGCTGTGAAGGGTGACGCGGCAGTGGACCACCATTCGGAAAGACAAACGCCCAAGGAACATCGGTCACTCGTCCCCAAAGCTCACTGTTCATGAAGTTACCAAGTCGACCCATACCAAGACCAAATGGCACTAACGGCGCAATAAAGTCTGCAACGCCAAAGAAAGTTCGACCGTTTTTCTTGGCGTACCAGAACATCGCGGTGATCACACCTAACAATCCACCGTGAAATGACATGCCTCCCGTCCATACTTTGAACAAGTAAAGCGGGTCTTGTAGAAATAGGTCAAAGTTGTAGAACAATACATACCCTACTCGACCACCAACAACGACGCCTAAAAAGCCCGCAAACAACAAATCTGACACTTGCTCACGTGTCCAACCGCTACCAGGTTTATCCGCTCGGCGATTCGCAAGCCAAAGCGCAAAAGCAAAACCAACGAGGTACATGAGCCCGTACCAACGAATAGATAAAGGGCCAATAGAGACCAATACAGGATCTATATTAGGAAATTCAAGATATCCCTGAGACATAGGATTATTACTCTTAGATGTTCAAAATTACGATAGGTATAGATGAGAGTGCATCACAGTAACATAGTTCCTGCGACAAAGATTAAAAATAGGGCAAAGATTTTCTTCAACCGCACCGTCGGCATACTCGAGGCAAGGCGAGCGCCAAATCGAGTCGTTAACATAGAGGTCGCGGTGATGCCAACTAATGCCGGCAAATAGACATAACCTAAACTGTAGGCTGGAAGTACCTCTGCTTTATAACCATGAAGAATAAACCCCAACATTCCAGATAAGGCTATAAAACATCCGCAAACCGAGGAAGATCCCACTGCTTTGCGCATCTCAATGCCATGACGATTCAAAAACGGAACCGACAATGAGCCACCTCCAATCCCAGCAAGACTCGAGACCATGCCGATCCCCGCGCCGATCGCCATCGTCACACTGCTGTTTGGCATGGAGCGTTGAGTTTTCCCCGAATTGAGAACAGCATTTGGATGGATAGGCACAGCACAATGACACCAAACACCTTAGGTAAATACTGCGAAGGAACCCATTCCGCCACGTTGGCCCCGAGAAAGCCGCCGATGACAACTCCCGGCATTAACCACTTAACGACAAACATGTCCACGTTGCCCAGCTTAAAGTGGTTATATGCCGACGATCCCGATGTGACAATGATTGACGCCAGAGAGGTTGCCAGCGCCATCTGCATCGCGATGTTCGCATCAATGCCCGCCATGGGTAAGAGGAACATCAAAGCTGGTACCACAATCAGCCCGCCGCCAATCCCCAATAGACCAGCCATGATGCCAACCACACTACCTAAAAGCAGCAACAGGGCAAAAAACTCAATATTTACCATGATTTCTATCGTTTACCTGCACGGATAAAGCCTGCAAAGCCTTTATCTTCAAAGAAAGTTTGCATCATATTATAGATATCATTGCCATAAGGTTGCATCAGAGCTTTGTCAGCAAGTTGCTTCAGCTCCTGGCTGTCAGTATGCCGCAATAAGTATTTTACTTTCGCCACATTGGAGGTGTTCATGCTTAAGCTTCGATAACCTAACCCGACCATTAACAGCGCCCCAATCGGATCGCCCGCTAGCTCCCCACAGATACAAACAGGCAGCTTGAGCTGTTGACACATCTGCTGAATATGATTGAGCGCCATCACCACCGCGGGATGCATCGATTCATACACATCCGATACACGTGCATTATTTCGATCAACCGCCAACAAATACTGCGTTAAGTCGTTGGTACCAATGGAAACAAAGTCCACTTTTTCGGCAATCAGAGACAACAGATAGATCATCGAAGGCACTTCAATCATCACGCCAATGTCGGGCATTTGGATCCGAGAATCGAGCTCAACAACCTCTCGATAGGCACGCTCGATCAGGTCAATAGCATCATCTAGTTCCTGTGCTCCAGACACCATTGGCAACAAGATACTCAGGTTTTGGCTATTTGCACTTGCCTTCATCATGGCACGGATTTGCATGAGGAAAATGTCTGGATGATCCAGTGTAAAACGAATACCACGCCACCCCAAAAATGGATTGTCTTCTTCGATAGGAAGGTAAGGAAGCGCTTTGTCTCCGCCCACATCGAGGGTGCGCATCACCACCCGCTTGTCCGGATAGGTATTGAGTACGGCTTGATATTGTTGAGTTTGTTCTTCTTCTGATGGAAAACGATGCTGGAGCAAAAAGGAAATTTCCGTTCGATATAACCCGACCCCATCAACCCCTTGGTTAACGGCGATATTGGCATCTGCGCTTAAACCAGCATTAAGCATAACCTCAATTCGCTGACCGTCTCGAGTACACGCAGGCTCTAAGATTCGCTGATTGACCATGGTCGCGAGCTCTCGCTCTTCATTGACCAGCGACGTGTAGGCCCTTAGTAACTGGCGACTCGGCGAGACTAATATCTTACCGCTGTAACCATCTACGACCCCTTGTTTGCCATTGATGTTCTTTAAATTGACGTTTGCCCCCATCACGGCGGGGATCCCGAGCGCACGGGAGAGAATCGCAGCGTGTGAGTTGGCTGCACCTTCAATCGACACCACGGCCAACAACATATCTTTGGGAATAGAGGCTAGAATTGTCGCCGTAAGTTCTCTGACGACTAAGATCACCGGCTTTTCTAAAGCTGGCTGCTCTTTTTCAGTGTTATGAAGGAAGTAAAGTAGTCGCTGGCCTAACTCTCTAATATCTTGAGCTCGCTCTCTAAGGTAGACATCTGACATTCGAGCGAATCGATTCGAATAGCTCTCTACAACTTGACGTAATGCCCAGTCTGCGCGATCGCCTTTCTGAATTTGCGCTTTAAGATCTTTACGCAACATCGGATCATTGAGTAAATGCGTAAACAGGTCAAAAATGGCCAACGCATCTTTGTTGATCTCACTGTCGAGCTTCTTACGCATACGCCGAAAGTCACTCAATGCCGCTTCAACCGCCAATAGCAAGATTTCCTGCTCGCGTTCGATGTCTAGTGTTGAGGCAGGGTACACATCTGTGAGTTCTGGTTGAGTATCATCTAACCAAAACTCCCCAATCGCCACACCACTCGATGCTGGGACCCCTTTCATCGCAAGCTGTTTCTTTTCTAAACGCCATTGACCTTGCGTTTGAGCATGCGCAATGATCACCGCAAGCTGCGCCGCTAAGGTGACTAAAAAAGACTCTTCCATTTCGTCAAACTGGCGGGGCGTCTTTTGCTGAACGACCAAGACCCCTAACACCTGTTTGCGGTGGATAATCGGCGTACCAAGAAAGCTGTGGTAAATTTCTTCACCTAGCTCAGAGAAGTATTTGAAGTTTGGATGCTTAGAAGCTTCTGCAATATTGAGAGGCTCAGCCGTGCGCTTTACCAGACCAACCAAACCCTCATTAAATCCAATGCGGATTTTATCGCCTTTGAAACGTAAACCTTGCGTCGCCATCAACTCAAGGCGCTGCATTTCTTCATTGGCGAGATAGATAGTACAACATTCGGTGCTCATGGCACTGCACGTCTGCTTAACCAAGATATCCAAAGCCTGATGTACATCTTCGACTTTGGAAACCTGTTCAACTATTTCCCTTAGTTGAGAAAGCATGTCTATCCTCTTCTATGTTTGCGCTTGTTCTTGCTTCTACGCTCTTTAAACGGCATTGCCATGGAGGCAAACTCTTTCATCGCTCGGCGATACACATCGCGCTTGAAAGAAACGACTTGTCGTACAGGATACCAATAACTCACCCAACGCCAACCATCGAATTCAGGGGAACTGCCGCGCAGCATATTGATTCGTGACTCATCACAATCTAAACGCAGCAGAAACCATTTCTGTTTTTGACCGATACAAACAGGTTTGGAATCCCAGCGAACCAGTCGTTTGGGTAACTTATATCTTAACCAATGACGACTTGTTGCTACGATCTTTACATCCTTCTTCGTTAGACCAACCTCTTCATAGAGCTCGCGGTACATCGCTTGCTCAGGGGTTTCACCTTCATCAATTCCCCCTTGAGGAAACTGCCAAGAGTGTTGTCCGTATCGTTTAGCCCAGAAGACCTGACCATGGTTGTTACAAATTACAATTCCCACATTTAAGCGGTAACCATCGCCATCTATCACTGGCCAACCTCTAATAAAATCTTTAATTACAGTGATTTTTCCACATATCCCCAATTGGAGCAAACTTACTAGTGTGACTAAGGCGGAAAATATCGCTCACCAAACACAATATGAATAACTTTTGAGCAAAACACCTCTTATACACAACGCAATGAGACATAGACCACATTTATTCACCTTTTCTGTGTATAACTATGTGAAAAATCCACATCAAAGTGATCATTTTATCGACAACAAGGCCACTTAAGCACAAGCCCCCTACTGAACCCCAAAAACAAAATAATTAAAATCAATAACTTAAATATTAAACCTACAGATAATAAGCCAACCTACTCTAGTAATGTTCGGTAAATACCAGATCGGTCAAAGATCCACCACCAATAGTTTTATCCACACTCCACATTGGTAAATGCAAGTTTTAAGGGAAACTGCAAGCAAATAATCACTCCAAAACCCCTGTTTATTCATACACATCCAAGAAAACGGCAACAGGATCCCCTTCTTTCTGTGGATAACTACTTGATAGACGATCTTTCACGCGAAATGATCAAACTTCGCACAGCCAACCCGGTGCGCTTCCGTTACAATAAAGACAGAATTATTGAACAGCGAATAGTATGAAACCAGAACCACAATCCGAATCTGAACTGTTAGAGCGCGCATGGAGTGTTGCCGGACTTTCATTTGCAGAGCTTGCCCAAGAAGCCGAAATGACGGTTCCACCTGATTTACGTCGAGATAAAGGATGGGTTGGACAACTACTCGAATGGCACCTAGGCGCTACGGCAGGTAGTAAACCTCAGCAGGACTTTGAAAAGCTGGGGATTGAGCTTAAAACCATCCCCATTAGCTACACAGGAAAACCGCTAGAGACCACCTTTGTTTGTGTCGCTCCACTTGTTGGCATACATGGGCTGAGTTGGGAAAACAGCCATGTCCGGAATAAACTGTCTCGAGTCCTGTGGGTACCCGTTGAAGGTGAGCGAGAAATCCCACTGGCAGAAAGACGTGTCGGCTCCCCTCTTATCTGGTCACCGACTCAAGAAGAAGAACTTCAACTGAAAACTGATTGGGAAGAGCTGATGGACCTCATCGTCACAGGCCATGTTGAACAAATCACCGCAAGGCATGGTGAAGTCCTACAACTGCGGCCAAAAGCGGCCAATGGCCGAGCACTGACCGAAGCGTATGGCGCCAGCGGAAGAATCATCAAGACACGCCCAAGAGGGTTCTATCTGCGAACCCAGTTCACGGCTGCGCTTCTAGATAGCAACTACGCTTAGTGTGTGACTAGCGACAACTCTATATCCTGATACAACGGACCATCAGTCGATCCACACTCATCGTAAGCATTGTGCAAGCGCAAGTAGGCACGCTCAACCCCCAGACGAGTTAGTTCCTCTTTGACTCGCTCTAACGATTCAAAGTGAATCGGCTCGTCATTGACCTTTAGTGGCTCCAACTTGTGCTTATACTCTACTGCTAACAAATATTGAGAAAGGTCCGAGCAACTGATCACAAACACTTTTGGCGGCTGATAAGAATCTTTGTGGTAACCATGTATCCACTTATCTAACTGAGTCATGTTCATAATTCACCTCCATTATTCATATTAGCCAAAGTCAATAATTTTGCGAAATTGTTAACAACGCCAATTCCTTCCCACAACGGAATCCCCTATATTGGATGGATAAAAATAATGAAACTGAGGAAGGCCCATGCAATACAACAAGTTACCTCACTCAACGTTAGAAGTGAGTCAAATATGCCTTGGCACAATGACGTTTGGGGTGCAGAACTCTGAGCAAGACGCATTTCGTCAGCTCGATTTTGCACTTGAAAGAGGTGTGAACTTTATCGACACCGCAGAGATGTACCCAGTACCTCCAAGCCCACAGACTCAAGGGGCGACTGAACAACATATCGGAAATTGGCTAAAGCACTCAGGCAAAAGAGAAAAAGTTGTCTTGGCGACCAAAGTAGCAGGGCCAAGAAACATGCCGCACATTCGCGACAATATGAAGCTAGACAGGCGCAACATTCACCTCGCAATCGATGATAGCTTACGCAGACTACAAACTGACTATGTCGATCTTTATCAAATTCATTGGCCCCAACGCCAAACGAACTGCTTTGGTCAACTAAACTACCCTTATCCAACAGAGCAGGAAGAAGTCACATTAGTTGAGACACTAGAAGCGTTGGCAGAGCTGATTAAAGCGGGCAAAGTTCGCTATATCGGCGTGTCTAACGAAACACCTTGGGGCGTGATGACGTTACTGAGATTAGCCGAAAAGCATGAACTGCCAAGAATTGTCTCGATTCAGAACCCATACAACTTACTCAATCGTAGCTTTGAAGTGGGACTATCGGAGATTAGTCACTATGAAGGCGTTCAGCTACTCGCATATTCACCGCTTGCCTTTGGTACATTGAGTGGCAAGTACTTGGATGGTCAACGCCCTGAAGGCGCTCGATGCTCGCTATTCGAACGCTTTGTCCGCTACTTCACGCCACAAGGAATTGAAGCTACGGCCGCTTATGTTAACTTGGCTCGAGAACATGGATTAGATCCCGCTCAAATGGCACTCGCCTTTGTGAATCAACGTCCTTTTGTCGCATCCAACATTATCGGAGCAACAACCATCGAGCAGCTAGAATCGAATATAAACAGTCTTGATGTCGTACTGACAGATGAGTTGCTTCTGGGGCTGCAAGAGATTGGGACGACATACTCCAATCCTTGCCCATAATTGCCAGCCACTTAGGTAGCTGGCTAAGATATCTTTGGGCTGGCGAAGCAAGCCAGCCCAATAGATTACGTAGGTATTCGCGCACTTAGAACACGACGAAGGTGACGAACGCGGCGTTCTGCTGTAACACTTTCAGGTTCACGAAGGCCAACAGGACGACCATCTTTCTCTAAACCAATGTCTCGCAACAAGTGTGCATTTTCCCACGGAATATCAAAGCTACTGCGTCTAACTCGACGCTTCCACTCTCGCTCTTCACGACGTAGATCAGCTTTTACCAACACTGTGGCTAATTTTAGGTATACAGAATGACTCATGAGTTTTCTCCAGTTGAGTTGTAGCTGGGGAAAAGTCAACGAATCCAAAAAAATGTTGGATGTACTCTAATTCGCTGCTTTCCCGCAGCCAATTAAAGATAATTTGGATACGGACTAATTACATTTTGGGTGTATCTTTGCGATCGTTTGAGGCTTTTCGAGCATGATCAGCCGCAGATGCAAATGCACCGAGTTCGAAAGACGCACAATTCATTTGGGTAACATTGAAATGCTTCATGGTGCGCCTCCTAGCTATGTATTAATCCGATAAAGTGAAGTGGGTATGAGCTCTAGCTCATGGTTAAATTCTAAACATCATGATTATTAATTCAACTAATTTATAACTAAAAGTTTTAATTAAAACTTTTCAGCTATAAACACTATGTGAACAGCCATCATTTGAAATATTAATCGTGTCGATAACATAATTACGGTGGATAATTTTACTGCTTTAACAAAAAAGCCGCACGTAAACGCGCGGCTTTAATTTACAAAACAATCAGTTATACAGTGGCATCACTGATCAGGTTGTGTTTGTTTAACAAACGGTACATCGTTGCACGCGATACACCTAGCTCTTTAGCAGCCATCGAGACTTGGCCTGAATGAGATTCTAACACCAGCAATAATGCATCCCGCTCACTGCGCTCACGGATACTCTTCAGGCTGCGTTTGCCATCACTACGTTTAGGCAAATCGAGGTGCTGATCGTCAAGCATTACCGTATCAGACATCAACACAACACGTTTGATCTGGTTCATCAGTTCACGAACATTACCTGGCCAATGGTAACGAGTTAAAGCGCGTGCTGCATCTTCAGTAAAACTGCGTGCTTGCGCGTTGTACTCTTTTGAGTACTCCTGCAGGAAGTGACGTGCCAAAATAGCGATGTCTCCTGCTCGCTCTTTCAAGCTCGGAACATTAATACGCAGCACATTGATATAGTGGTACAGCTCTTCATTGAAGTCACCATCAATGAGGGCTTTTTCGATATCCGCTGAGTTAGCAGCAAGAATACGAACATCCACCTCTTGGCGACCATTCACCGTATCAACGGTGCCTTCTTGTAAAAAGCGAAGCAAATTGACCTGCTGAGACTTAGGAAGCGTCAAAATATCATTGAGTAGGATGGTGCCACCGTCTGCTTTTTCTAAAATAGAGGGCTCCGCAGGGTCTTCACGGTTGATACCAAACAGATCACTTTCAATACGACGCTCTGACATCGCACGACAGTTCACAGAGATAAACTCTTTGTTCACTCGAGAAGACGTTTTGTGAACCGCGCGAGCCACCGTTTCCTTGCCAGTACCACTTTCACCGTAAATAAGAATGCTGACGTCTGTTGGACCAATTCGTTTAATTTGGTCTCTTAATCGCTTCATCGGAATCGAGTCACCGATGAGCCCCATATCACTGTTGTTGCCGTAATGTGGCCATACTTTCTTCTCTAATTTGAGCATTCCCAACTGGTGGCCAATTGTGCTTAGCAACTGCGCATCAGGAATCGGAGCGGTAAAGAAGTCGATACAGAAGTTAACGATAAACTGGCAAATCGTATCGGAGCTCAGCTGGGATTCACGGATAAATGCTAACCAACGAACCTGTTTGTGATTGCTTACAAGGTTGGCAATGCCATTGAGACTAAACTCATCGTGACTGAGGTCTACGATACCAATACACGGCCCTGTTTCAGCGAACAACGCATCTGCTTTACGCAAGTCTGCGCATTGTGTACATCTCCAACCAACTTGTTCTAATACTGAAAGCCATGGTTCGTAGGTACCTCCAACGACAATAAGAGACCCAGGAACGGAATCCATTCGGAACTGACTACCCATACGGCTTAATCCTTATTATTGATAACACCAATGCAGTGCCATAGAAGGCACATCAATTTAGATGGTTACATTATAGAGACTCAGGCAGAGAATCTGTCTCACTAATAAGACTATAGGTTGGTTAGCGTTTTTTCCACCCGTTGTGGGAGTGATTTCAAAGAATATATTCGTGTTACATGGGGAAACGGCATCTATTTATATCAACACAAGTACGATATAAATGAATCAGACTTTGCTTTTATTTAACTCTAAACGATTAATAAGAGGTCATTTTTTCGTTTTTCGCTGAATCAGCAACACAATGAACCGTCTTATTTTGGAGACAAGACAATAAAAAAGTCACCCGAAGGTGACTTTTCTTGGTAAACGTTTTGCTTACATTACGCTTGTGGACGCATCGCTGGGAATAGGATTACGTCACGGATTGTGTGCGTGTTTGTGAACAACATCGCTAGACGGTCGATACCGATACCTTGACCCGCTGTTGGCGGTAGGCCGTGCTCTAGTGCTGTGATGTAATCTGCATCGTAGTACATTGCTTCATCATCACCGGCGTCTTTCGCGTCAACCTGCGCTTTAAAGCGTGCATCTTGGTCTTCTGCATCGTTTAGCTCTGAGAAGCCGTTTGCTACTTCACGACCACCGATAAAGAACTCAAAACGGTCAGTGAAGAATGGGTTGTCATCGCTACGACGCGCTAGTGGCGAGATATCCGCTGGGTAGCCAGTGATGAACGTTGGTTGGATTAGCTGAGGCTCAGCCGTTTCACCAAAGATCTCTTCAAGAAGCTGACCGCATGTCCAGAAAGACTCCACTTCAATATGCACAGACTTCGCAATCGCAACCATCTTTTCACGGTCAGTAAGATCCGCTTCTGTTAGTGCTTGGATTTCAGCGTGGTCTGGGTTGTAGTGTTTGATCGCTTCAAACATGCTCATGCGAGCGTACTTACCACCAAACTCAACCGTCTCTTCACCGTAAGGCATAGACGTTGAACCTAGAACGTCCATCGCTACTGTGCTTAGCATCTCTTCAGTCAGATCCATTAGGTCTCTGTAGTCAGCGTACGCTTGGTAGAATTCCATCATGGTGAATTCAGGGTTGTGACGTGGAGAAAGACCTTCGTTACGGAAGTTACGGTTGATCTCGAATACACGGTCAAATCCACCTACCACTAGACGCTTCAGGTAAAGCTCTGGTGCAACACGTAGGTACATGTCGATGTCTAGTGCATTGTGGTGAGTGATGAATGGACGAGCCGTTGCACCACCTGGGATCACGTGCATCATTGGCGTTTCAACTTCTAGGTAGCCTTTTGAGCTCATGAAGTTACGGATAGCCGATACAAGCTTAGAACGGATGATAAACGCTTGACGAGAGTCTTCGTTGACGATTAGGTCAACGTAACGCTGACGGTAACGCATTTCTTGGTCAGTCAGACCGTGGAACTTCTCTGGAAGTGGACGAAGTGCTTTCGTTAGCAGCTCGTAAGACTCCATGTTCACGTAAAGGTCGCCCTTACCTGACTTGTGAAGCGCGCCTTTCACACCGATGATGTCACCGATATCTAGGCCTTGGTATTTCTCTTTAAGCTCTTTTTGCACATCTTTTGCAGCGTATGCTTGGATGCGGCCAGATGTTTCTTGAATCGCTAGGAATGGACCACGTTTCGCCATTACACGACCAGCGATTGCTACTACGTGGTTTAGCTCTTCAAGCTCTTCTTTAGTCTTATCACCGAACTCCGCTTGCAAGTCACCTGCTAGGTGCTCACGACGGAAATCATTTGGGTGGCCATTTGCTTTGCACGACTGGCGGATATGGTCCAGCTTAGCGCGACGCTCAGCAATCAGCTTATTCTCTTCTTGTGTGTTTTCGTTTTGAACAGCATCAGTCATTTTCGATGTATCCTGTTTCTTAAGTGTCGGTGAAAAGCTTAAAGGCCTGACTTCAGGCTAGCTTCAATAAATTTGTCTAAGTCGCCATCAAGAACCGCTTGAGTATTGCGGTTTTCAACGCCTGTACGTAGATCTTTGATGCGAGAGTCATCAAGTACGTAAGAGCGGATTTGGCTACCCCAACCGATGTCAGATTTTGCATCTTCATTGGCTTGCTTCTCTGCATTCTGCTTTTGAATCTCTAATTCAAACAGTTTTGCACGAAGCTGCTTCATCGCTTGGTCTTTGTTCTTATGCTGAGAACGATCATTCTGACATTGCACCACAGTATTTGTTGGTACGTGGGTAATACGTACCGCCGATTCCGTGGTGTTAACGTGCTGACCACCCGCACCTGATGCACGGTATACGTCAATGCGTAGGTCAGAAGGGTTAATGTCGATGTCGATGTTGTCATCAATCTCTGGGTAGATAAACGCAGAAGCAAACGAAGTATGGCGACGACCGCTCGAGTCAAATGGCGATTTACGAACCAGACGGTGAACACCAGTCTCAGTGCGTAGCCAACCGTAAGCGTATTCGCCAGAAATCTTAACCGTTGCGCCTTTAAGACCAGCCACTTCACCTTCTGATACTTCGATAACCTCGGTCTTAAAGCCTTTCGCTTCAGCCCAACGAAGGTACATACGTAGCATCATTGAAGTCCAGTCTTGCGCTTCAGTACCACCTGAACCTGACTGCAAATCGATGTAGCAGTCTGATGCGTCATGGTCGCCTGAGAACATACGGCGGAATTCAAGCTTCTCTAGCTTCGCTTCTAGCTCTGCCAGTTCCGGTTCGATTTCGTCAAACGTTTCTTGATCTTCTTCTTCAACGGCAAGCTCTAAAAGACCATCAACGTCTTCAACACCCTGCTCAAGTTGATCAATGGTTTCAACAACCGCTTCGAGTGCAGAACGCTCTTTACCCAAAGCTTGTGCTCGCTCTGGTTCGTTCCACACATCCGGCTGTTCTAATTCTGCGTTGACTTCTTCTAGACGCTCTTGCTTAGCGTCATAGTCAAAGATACCCCCTCAGGACATTGGTGCGCTCAGACACGTCCTTTAGGCGGTTTTTAATAGGATTGATTTCAAACATGTTTGCTCAACATTTATGAGTAGAATTTAACCGAAGAATTGTACTCAAAAGTGTGACGAAGATACAGGAATTTTTTATCAGCGAATAAAAATCCGATGCAATAAAAAATCCCCCGCTACGCCTTACGTAACAGGGGATCTTTGATTCAAATTTATTGCGTGATTATGCGGTTTCTTCCGCTAATTCGACTTGCTCAGATTTACCGATGAACAACATGCAAACCATCGCAGCAACAGTCGGCATTAGCCACCCCATGCCCACCTCAAAGAGAGGCAGCATGCTTAGTGCAGAAACATCAACACCCGCGACTTTTGCCGCATCAATCAGCGCGAACATCAAAGAGACAAGAATAACCACACGGTACGCCACTTTCGGGTTTGGTAGCTTTTTGCGAATAAACGTCAATGCAACCAGTGCAATCGCGACAGGGTAAAGAGCAAACAGAACTGGCACAGAAAGTGAAATAAGCTGCGACAAACCAACATTTGCCACCGTGGCACACGCGACACCAATAATGACAACCCACGCTTTGTAAGCAACTGGAGTGATCGAGCTGAAGTAGTCAGAACACGCAGAAATGATACCGATCGCCGTTGTTAAACACGCAAGAAGCACAATCACTGACAGTACAATTTGGCCATATGGACCAAACAGAGACTGCACATACATGCTAAGAATGGCACCACCGTTATCAGCACCTACGGCAACAGCTGCACTGGTCGCACCAAGGTAGAACAGTGAAACGTAAACAAATGCCAAGCCCGCAGCGGCAACAAGTGCTGCGCTGATCAGATATTTGGCTGTCGCACTTTGATCTTGGATACCTTTTTTACGAAGGGCATCAACGATAAGACCACCAAACATCAAAGACGCGAAGGTATCCATGGTGTTGTAACCTTCAAGGAAACCTTTTTGCAGTGGGTGCGTTAGGTATTCACCTTGCGCGGCAATCATCTCACCTTGCGGATCAATAAATACGGCTGCAGCAAGAATAATCAAACCAATGAAAAGGACTGGCGTTAATACCTTACCGATAACATCAATCAACTTACCTTGAGACCAAGCGAACGACATCGCTACAACAAAGAACAAGATTGAGAAAATCGTTAAGTGTAGCTGAGCTGCGTCAGCAAAAAACGGCTTAATCGCCATTTCATAGGCGACAAGACCAGTACGAGGTGCTGCAAATGCAGGGCCGATGATAATGAAGATCAGTACAGCGATGGTCATCGCAGCGCGCTTCGGTAAATCTTTTGTCAGGTGATCCCAAGAGCCACCAGCGACAGCGATAGCAACGATGGTAATAAGAGGTAGACCTACTGCTGTCAAAAGGAAACCAGTCATGGCTGGAATTAAGTTTTCACCAGCTAATTGACCGGCGAGTGGTGGAAAGATGATGTTACCTGCACCTAAAAAGAATGCGAAAAGCATAAAGCCAACCGCAATAATGTCTGATATTTTTAAAGTCTGCTTCACAGCTAACCCTTACATTTCTATTAATATGATGTTGTGTTTGTTGAAAGGTCGAATATGCCTTTCAATCGATAAATTAAGGCGCGCATAATGACGAAATACTCATCTATCCGCAACCGAAAGGCCAAAAACACCATATAAATTTATAACAACAGCAAATTTGCAGCACATATCACTATATTAAAAAACTAACGCAGCAAGATTAACCAATCATTTTCAAAAACAATCAGCACACAAATAGAACAAAAAACCAAACAAACCATTAACAACAGATCAAATAACTCAAAAACAACACCAATACCGACAAACATAAAACTTCATGAAAAAGACAAAAAGCTTTGACTTTAAGCAGTTCAAAATCACCGGCGGCCTCTCTGGCATGCCAGTCAGTACCGATGGCGTTTTGCTTGGCGCCTGGGCTAACCTCAGCCAGGTAGATTTCTTACTCGATATAGGTACAGGAACGGGGTTACTGGCATTAATGTGCGCGCAGAGAAAACCCACTCTAACGATCGATGCGATTGATATCGACCAGAACGCATGTGACGCAGCGATAAGTAATTTTTCCAACTCCCCTTGGCAAGACAGGCTCACGCTTCATCAAGGTGACATACTAAACGCAGAGTTTAGCCATCGCTTTGATGCCATCATTTGCAACCCGCCTTACTTCAATAGCGGAGAAAAGGCACAAGACACTAGCCGAGCAATCGCTCGCCACACCGACACACTCAATCACTCTTCGTTACTTACTCGCTGTTGGGAACGACTCACAGCTCAAGGCAAAGCCAGTTTTGTCTTCCCTGTCACTGAAGGAGAGGCCTTTATCTCACTTGCCATCGATCAAGGTTGGCATGTGCAGCGCTTGTGCCGAGTCAAAACCACAGAAATGAAAGCAGTAAGTAGGCTTTTGATTCAAATAGGAAAAGAGCCTATAGGTTGTGAAACATCCGAACTCACGATTCGTACCGCAGATGGCTACAGTGACGCGTTTATTCAACTAACAAAGGCGTTTTATCTAAAGATGTAGAAAATAAGGTGTGATCCTTGTCACCGAACACTCTATAATACGACCCCTTAAATTTAATGCTCACATCAACTCGCTTGTGGAGACCTTATAGTGATCAGAAATTTCGCTGAATTGGAGCTAGACCCTAACCTACTCCTCGCCATTGAAGAAATGGGTTATGACCGCCCAACACAAATTCAGGCTGAAGCCATTCCGCAAGCGTTAGATGGCCGAGATATCTTGGCTTCAGCCCCTACTGGTACGGGGAAAACAGCCGCTTTTGTTTTGCCTGCGCTGCAATATTTACAAGACTTTCCTCGTCGTAAACCGGGGCCTGCTCGTATTCTGATCCTGACTCCGACACGTGAGTTAGCAATGCAGGTCGCAGACCAAGCTCGCGCACTGGCTAAGCATACTAAGCTGAATATCTTCACCATTACCGGCGGTGTTCAGTACCAAGAGCACGCGGACATCTTAGGTAAAACACAAGATATCGTAGTAGCGACACCAGGACGCTTGATGGAGTACATCAACGCAGAGCGCTTTGACTGTCGTGCGATTGAATGGCTGGTCCTTGATGAAGCGGATCGCATGCTAGATATGGGCTTTGGCCCAACAGTGGATCGTTTGTCTAACGAGTGTCGTTGGCGTAAACAAACACTATTGTTCTCGGCAACACTGGAAGGTAAAGGCGTTGAAGGCTTCACTGCAGATCTACTTAAAGATCCAGCAGATATTGATGCGGAACCATCTCGTCGTGAGCGCAAAAAAATCGCCCAGTGGTACCATCGTGCTGACGATATGAACCACAAACTTGAGCTGCTGAAGAAGATCATCACTGATCAAGCTGAGCGTTCAATCGTGTTCTTAAAAACTCGTGAGCGTCTTGGCGAGCTGCGTACTGAACTCGAAAAAGCGCAAATCCCTTGTGCATGGATTCAAGGTGAAATGCCACAAGATCGTCGTAACAATGCCATCGCGCGTTTTCGAGACGGTACGGTGAATGTACTTCTGGCAACCGACGTTGCGGCTCGTGGTATCGATCTTCCTGATGTAAGCCATGTCATTAACTATGACATGCCACGCAGTGCGGATGTGTACCTACACCGTATTGGTCGTACTGCTCGCGCAGGGAAGAAAGGTAATGCGGTATCCCTCGTTGAAGCGCACGACCAACCTATGCTAGATCGCGTTGCTCGCTACGTAAAAGAAGACATCAAAGAGCGCTTTATCAAAGAGATGCGTCCTAAACACAAAAAGCCTGTGTTTAAGAAGAAGAAAAAAGACGACAAAAAGAAAACAGCCGCGAAAGGTAAGAAGAAAGTCGCTAAGAAGAAAAAGTAACGTCTTGATTCAATAATACTGCAAGGGTTGATGTGAAAGCATCAACCCTTTTTTATGCGCAGAACAATTGGTTTACAGAGCGCGTTGAAAGATTCCTTGCTCAATCCTTCGTCGCTCCATGGAATGACACACAAAAAAAATACCGCCTTGCTAAAGCGGTATCTTTTAAGCTTAGATTTTCAATATGATTCTAAGTAGTTGGGGTTAGAACAAGGCAAAAAGCAAATTCAGCCCCATGAGCATAGTCCACTATGTGACTGGGGTGAATTTGCGAAGTTAACGCAGTTATCACCCCAAATACGACGAAGATTAATGTTCGCGAGTCGCGCGGAACTCCACTTCTGGGAAACGCTCTTTTGCCAGATTTAGATTCACCATCGTTGGTGCGATGTACGTTAGGTTATCACCACCATCCAATGCTAGGTTGGTTTGATTCTTACGCTGGAACTCATCCAGTTTTTTACCATCAGAGCACTCAACCCAACGAGCCGTTGCTACGTTAACACTCTCGTAGATGGCTTCTACGTTGTATTCGGCTTTAAGGCGCGCAACAACCACATCAAACTGCAGCACACCCACAGCGCCAACAATCAAATCATTGTTTTGTAGTGGACGGAACACCTGTACAGCGCCCTCTTCAGAAAGCTGAACTAGGCCTTTAAGCAATTGTTTCTGCTTCAGTGGGTCACGCAAGCGAATACGACGGAACAATTCAGGTGCAAAGTTAGGAATACCTGAGAATTTCAGAGATTCACCTTGAGTGAAGGTATCACCAATTTGGATTGTACCGTGGTTGTGAAGACCAATGATGTCACCAGCATACGCATTTTCAGCTCGCGAACGATCGCCAGCCATAAAGGTAACCGCATCTGAAATGTTGATTTGCTTACCGATACGCACATGGTTCATTTTCATGCCTTGCTTATAAGTACCCGACACAATGCGCATGAAAGCAATGCGGTCGCGGTGCTTCGGATCCATGTTAGCTTGGATCTTAAACACGAATCCTGAGAAGTTTTCTTCAGTCGCTTCAACAGAGCGTTCATTCGCTTCACGTGTTTGAGGTGCAGGAGCCCACTTGGTTAGACCGTCTAGCATGTGGTCAACACCGAAGTTACCTAGTGCCGTACCGAAGTAAACCGGGGTCAACTCACCTTTCAGGAACAGCTCCAAATCAAATTCAGGACATGCACCCATTACCAGCTCAAGTTCCTCACGAACGCTCTCAGCAAGATCAGCGCCTACTGCTTCATCAAGTTCTGGGTTATCCAACCCTTTAATTGTGCGTACTTCTTGAATTTCATGACCATGACCAGATTCATACAGGATCGTTTCATCACGGTGGATATGGTAGACACCCTTGAACTCTTTACCACAACCGATTGGCCAAGAGATGGGTGCACACATCATACCCAATTCGCTTTCAACTTCATCAAGAACTTCCATTGGGTCACGTACATCACGGTCCAATTTGTTCATGAAGGTGACGATTGGCGTGTCACGTAGACGTGTTACTTCCATTAGCTTGCGGGTACGATCCTCGACACCTTTCGCCGCGTCAATCACCATCAAGCAAGAGTCAACGGCCGTCAGAGTACGGTAGGTATCTTCCGAAAAGTCTTCGTGTCCAGGAGTATCAAGTAGATTGACCAGACAATCGTTGTATGGAAACTGCATGACCGACGTCGTTACCGAAATACCACGCTCTTTTTCCATTTCCATCCAGTCTGACTTAGCGTGTTGAGCAGAGCCACGACCTTTTACCGTACCAGCAGTTTGAATAGCGCGTCCGAAAAGTAGTACTTTTTCAGTAATGGTGGTTTTACCCGCATCCGGGTGCGAGATAATGGCGAACGTTCTGCGCTTAGAAACTTCACCAAGAAAAGCTGTATTTGACATCAAAAGATCTTCTTTTGTCTGGTTACCAGAAGCCTAAAAATCAGTTACTCTGACTGTTCCGGCCGTTAGATTCAATTTTGCGCGGTATTCTCTCTCATATTCTCTTGAGGGGCAACTTCAAGGACGAAAATGGCTCAATATCAGAGTCATTGAAGGGACAAATTAAAATATCAATAAATATAGGCTATAACTAAAGGAGTAGAGGGAACTTGATACGACTATGCCGAAAAGCCAAAAGATAAATTCATTAGCCTTCAGACAAGCCAAAACCGTCTTTCTAGTTTCTGTGCTGCTAGGAATCTGTTTCAGCTTCTATCATATTTTGGTGGATCTTCATCAGGAGCAAAAGCGCATCGAAGAACACTATCAGTTCAAGCTGTTGCAAAACTACTCCAATGCTAGCCAAGCTGCGTATCATTTAAATCAATTGCTTGCAGAACAAGTCGCGTCCAGTTTAATGATGGATAATGCCATCTACCGAGTGGAGATCATTGATGATTTCGGTGATGTTCTAACCCGGAAGGAAAATAGCGTATCCCTGCAAGGAGGCTTTACAGAAGCCCTCTCCAACTACTTGACGCCGACAACGCCAGTCTACACCACAGAGTTACACCAGCCCAATTCACATGTCGTGGTGGGCACGCTGGCCTTTTCAGTCAACGGCGCCAATATCGCCAAAGAGTTTATTTCCAAAACCAGTAAAATTTTACTGTTTGATTTATTCAGGAACATACTTCTTACGTCTATTTTGCTGTTCTTTTTCTATCAAAAACTGTCTAAGCCTTTGGTCACGCTTATCGACTGGGTGCGTTCACTGCAGAACAACAAAAGCGACATTCCACCACCGACGCTGTATCGAGATGACGAACTTGGCCATCTTGCAAAAACCTTTCACAGCCTTTGGAAAGACAGAGAAGCCGCTGAAGTTAAGTTGAACCAGCTTGCCTACTACGATTCATTAACTGGGCTCGCCAATCGCAGTTTGCTACTCCAGTTATTGGGAAAAGCAATTGATGATTCCAACGTTAGAAGTGAAACTGGTGCACTCTTCTACCTCGACTTGGATCGCTTCAAAACCATTAATGACTCGCTCGGCCACACCATTGGCGATCACTTACTAAAAGCGATTTCGATGAGGATTGAGGCGTGGTTAAAAGACGATTACACCGCCGCACGCATTGGTGGTGATGAGTTCGCGATCTTATTACCCAACACAAATGCTGAAAAAGCGCATGAACTGGCGCAGCAACTTTTAGCATTGATATCGAACCCCTATTCCATTGACGATCATCAGCTCTATTGCTCTATGAGCGTCGGGATTGCACTGTTCCCTTCTGTGGGTAACACCAACATTGATGTATTGCGCCAAGCGGATACGGCGCTATACAGAGCCAAGGTGAGCGGTCGCAATAAATACACCTTCTATGAACCTGAAATGCAGGCTCAAGTTGAGTCCTTCCTTGAAATAGAAAAAGGGCTACATGAAGCACTGAACAAAGGTCACCTTGAACTTTACTACCAGCCTCAAGTAAACAGTGAGCATCAAATCATTGGCGTAGAAGCGCTCATTCGCTGGAACCACCCAGAAAAAGGGTTGTTGCCACCTGGGGTGTTTATGCCTATCGCAGAGGAAACAGGACAGATTCTTCAGATCGGTAATTGGATTATCGAGAAGGCGTGTTATCAATATGCCACTTGGCAAAAAGAAGGTGTACTGCCGGAGACCTTCCGCCGTTTAGCCATCAACATTAGCCCTTTGCAATTCTCTCAGGATTCGTTTGTCGAACACATCCATGACGCTTTGACACAAGCCAACATCAGTGGCGACCAAATCGAGCTGGAAATTACAGAGAATCTACTGCTAGAAAATGTAGAAAATGCCATCCAAAAGATGGTGAAGTTAAAAGAGTACAATTTGAAGACATCGATCGATGACTTCGGTACAGGTTACTCTTCACTTAAATACCTCAAACATCTGGCGGTCGATGTGTTGAAGATCGACCGCTCTTTTGTCACCCAACTGCACCTCGATGAAAGTGACCAAGCCATTGTTGATACTATCATCATGACCGCGAAACGACTTAACTTGGAGGTCATTGCCGAGGGCGTAGAGGACTGCAATGAGCTCAATACCCTCAAAGAGTTAGGCTGCGATCAGTTCCAAGGTTACTTATTCGACAAGCCTCTGCCCGCGAGTGAGCTCACGGAGCGCTTTGCGAGAAACTACTACGCGATAGAAGACGGTTCGCCCATTAAAGCGATCCAAAAGTAGCCCATCTTAAAAGAAGATATAACTCATAATGAGTGCATCTTCTTTGCCTTTGTCTGTCGGATAATAGTTAAGTCGTCTATCTACCTCGTTAAATCCAACGGCTTCATATAGGTTAAAGGCGCGCGCATTGCTTTCTCGAACTTCAAGCCAAATACTCTCAGCACCACCTTCTTGGCATATCGAGATTAGATGCTCAATAAGTGCTTTGCCGTACCCTTTCCCCTGCAAACTGGGATCGACAGCAATATTGAGTAGAGTCACTTCTCCAACAATATTCTGTGCATAAAAATAGCCAACAAGTTTATCGCCATCGAGCATCACGTGATGGCAAGCACCTCGACTATCAATATCGCGGATTAAAGTTTCCGGCCAAGGGTGAGTGTGAGCCAAGCGTTCGATACGATAGACATCGCCTAAGTGTTCAGGCGCGAGTGGGATACAGTGTAAAGTCATAATGTTTATTGGTAGGTACAAATTTGCTGCCACAACGAACGGCGGTGTTGGGTATTACCATCGATCTCTTCGAGCAGCGGAGAGGTTAGCGTTTTGGCTGTCACTTCCTCATTCTTATCGCAGCCTGCAAACCACACCCACTCTAAGGAATGTTGGCTAAGTAAGCCAAGTTGCTCTGGATAGATGTGCAATGCCTGCTCAAGTGACAAGTTGATGCTTTTTAAAACGCGCTCAAACATCACAGCTGTCGCCCCTTGAGGTAACTGAGGAGAGACTAGCAATAGTTGGCATGACTCGGGCAGTACCCATTCAGGAGTCGAGTAGCCAAGTAATCGTTCAGGATGCGCGATCTGATAACTCTGAATGCCCATCTCATGTAAATACTGTTGCTCTTGTTGCGTCATACCGACCCACCACCATTTAAAACGCGCCCATGCTACCACAAATCAAGCGGACAGAATCAACCATTTCAGTCCGACTTTCAGCATTCCAGAAAAACAAAAGCGCCACTCGATGGTAGCGCTTTGATCTCGGAAAGAGAGGCTTAGAAGCTAGCTTTCACTGCTTCTGCAATCTTAAGTGCCGACGATTGAACTAGCTCTGCATCTTCACCCTCAACCATCACTCGAATCAACGGCTCAGTACCAGACTTACGCAGTAGCACGCGTCCCTTTTCACCAAGCTCTGCTTCTACTTCTTTGGTTGCAGTAATCACCGCAGCCGCTTCAAGTGGGTTAGAGTCGCCAGAGAAACGGACATTTTCAAGCACTTGAGGGTATAGCTTCATTCCTTGTGATAGGTCATGAAGTGTCATGTCGCTGCCCACAACCGAAGCAATCACTTGCAGCGCAGCAACAATCGCATCACCTGTTGTGACTTTGTCCAGTAGGATCACGTGACCCGAGTTTTCAGCACCGATCTTCCAGCCTTTTTCAAGCAGTTGTTCCATCACATAGCGATCGCCTACCGCTGCACGAACAAAAGGAATACCAAGTTGCTTAAGGCCATTTTCCATACCAAGGTTAGTCATTAGCGTACCAACGACACCACCTTTTAGCTCACCACGGCGAAGCGCATCGCGTGCGATGATGTAAGCGATTTGGTCACCGTCAATCTTGTTGCCCAAATGGTCAACCATGATGATACGGTCACCATCACCATCAAAGGCAAGGCCTAGGTGCGCCTGCTCTTCAACCACGCGTTTTTGCAGTGCACGCACATCAGTCGCACCCACTTCGTGGTTAATGTTTGTGCCGTTAGGCTCTACGCCCATAGCGACCACTTCTGCGCCAAGTTCTTTGAATACGTTAGGCGCAATGTGGTAGGTCGCACCATGAGCACAATCGACAACAATCTTAAGATTGGCAAGGCTAAGCTCGGATGGGAAAGTACTCTTACAAAACTCAATGTAACGACCTGCTGCATCATTTAAGCGCGTCGCTTTACCAAGTTCCGCCGATTCGACACACTCGATCTCTTTGTCCAATTCCGCTTCAATCGCCAGCTCAATATCATCAGGAAGTTTAGTGCCCTCAGATGAGAAGAACTTAATACCGTTGTCATAGTATGGGTTGTGTGAAGCAGAGATAACAATGCCCGCTTCGGCACGGAAAGTTTGCGTCAAGTAAGCCACTGCAGGCGTTGGCATTGGACCGGTAAACGTTGCTTTTAGACCCGCAGCGGCAAGACCAGCTTCGAGAGCCGATTCCAGCATGTAGCCAGAAATACGGGTATCTTTACCAATAATGACTTTCTTTGTTCCCTGTTTTGCTAGTACACGACCAGCAGCCCAGCCAAGCTTTAGTACAAAATCCGGTGTAATTGGGTATTGCCCAACTTTGCCACGAACACCATCTGTACCAAAATAACGTCTTTTGTCAGACATAATGAATCCTTTTTATAATCGTTTTTGCGTTTAACGGTTTTGCCTAACCATTGAAACTATTTTCATCGCATCAAGCGTTTGTTCAAAATCATGCACGCGTATGATTTGCGCGCCTTTCATCGCTGCGATTGTAGCGCAACTGACACTCGCAGCAACACACTCTGCTGGCGTCTTATCCAAGAGTTTGAACACCATAGACTTGCGGGACATGCCCGCTAAAATCGGCAAACCAAACTGATGAAACTGCTCTAAGTGGGCCAGCATATGATAGTTATGCTCTATCGTTTTACCAAAGCCAAAGCCAGGGTCTAATATAAGCTGCTCACGCTTGATCCCAACGCCCTCACAAGCCTCTACTCGCTCTTCCAGAAACTGGCCAACTTCAATAAGCAAGTCATCATAATGCGGATTTGCTTGCATCGTTCTTGGTTGACCTTGCATGTGCATCAAACACACTGGTAAGCCCGTTTCTGCCGCAACGTGCAGCGCTCCGGGCTCTTGCAATGCTCTAACATCATTAATGATGTCTGCTCCAGCTTGCGCGGCTTGGCGCATCACTTCAGCTTTGCTCGTATCGACAGAAATCCAAACATCATGCTTTTCTCGAATCGCTTTAATAACCGGGATAACACGATTGAGTTCTTCAGTCAGTTCAACGTCTGGCGCGCCAGGACGTGTAGATTCACCACCAATATCAATAATAGTGACGCCGGCATCAATCATACGTTGAGCTTGTTGGAGCGCATTGTCTAAGGAGTTGTATTTTCCGCCATCCGAGAAGGAATCTGGTGTGACGTTAAGTATCCCCATGACTTGAGGAGTGGATAAGTCTAAGACTTTGTTATTTGCAGTGATTATCATAATAAATACAAAAACCCCGAGTTGCCTCGGGGTTTATCTAATCAAACTCAATTACTCAGAGTCTTTTTTCTCTGTCGCTTCTGTAGAAGAACTTTCCTGAGACGTTGGTTGCTCTTCAGCTTTTGCTTCAGAAGTTGTCTCTTCAGGCTTTTCGTCTACTTTTTCTTCTTTCGCTTCCGGCTTGTTGTTTTGGTTGTCACCCCAGCCCGCTGGTTCGCGAATTTCAGATTTACGTGCCATTAGATCGTCAATCTGACCGGCATCAATCGTCTCGTACTTCATCAACGCGTCTTTCATCGCGTGCATGATATCCATGTTGTCTTCTAGGATCTGTTTTGCACGAGCGTAGTTGCGATCAATGATTTGACGAATTTCAGTATCGATAAGCTTCGCAGTGTCATCAGACATATGTTTAGTCTGCGTCACGCTGCGGCCTAAGAACACTTCGCCTTCTTCTTCAGCGTATAGCAGAGGACCCAGTTTTTCAGAGAAGCCCCACTGCGTCACCATCTTACGAGCAATGTCAGTTGCACGTTCGATATCGTTCGAAGCACCAGTCGAGACTTTATCTGCACCATAGATAAGCTCTTCAGCTAAACGACCACCGTAAAGGCTTGAAACCATAGACTCTAGGTGTTGGCGAGACATGCTCACACGATCTTGCTCAGGAAGATACATCGTCACACCTAGCGCACGGCCACGTGGAATGATAGATACCTTGTACACTGGATCGTGTTCTGGCACTAGACGACCAACAATTGCGTGACCCGCTTCGTGGTACGCTGTTGACTCTTTAGTTTCTTCAGACATCACCATAGAGCGGCGCTCTGCACCCATCATGATCTTGTCTTTCGCCAGTTCAAACTCAACCATAGATACGTTGCGCTTGTTACCGCGAGCCGCGAACAATGCCGCTTCGTTCACTAGGTTAGCAAGGTCTGCACCTGAGAAACCTGGAGTACCACGTGCGATTAGAGAAGGCTCTACGTCACCTGCTAGAGGCACTTTACGCATGTGTACTTTAAGAATCTGCTCACGACCACGTACATCTGGTAGACCAACCACCACTTGACGGTCAAAACGACCAGGGCGCAGAAGCGCTGGGTCAAGTACGTCTGGACGGTTAGTCGCAGCGATAACAATGATACCTTCGTTACCTTCAAAGCCATCCATTTCAACGAGCATTTGGTTCAGTGTTTGCTCACGCTCATCGTGGCCACCACCAACACCAGCACCACGCTGACGACCTACTGCATCGATCTCATCGATAAAGATAATACAAGGTGCTGCTTTCTTCGCTTGTTCAAACATGTCACGTACACGGGATGCACCGACACCAACGAACATTTCTACAAAATCAGAACCAGAGATAGTAAAGAATGGTACTTTCGCTTCACCGGCAATCGCTTTCGCAAGTAGCGTTTTACCAGTACCAGGAGGACCAACCATCAGAACACCCGTAGGGATCTTACCGCCCAGTTTTTGGAAGCGGCTTGGATCACGCAGGTAGTCCACCAATTCTTTTACGTCTTCTTTTGCTTCATCACAGCCCGCAACATCAGCAAACGTTGTTTTGATTTGCTCTTCGCTCATCATACGAGCTTTGCTCTTACCGAAAGACATAGCGCCTTTACCGCCGCCGCCTTGCATTTGACGCATGAAGAAAATCCACACACCAATTAGCAAAATCATCGGGAACCAAGAGATGAAGATAGTACCTAGCAAGCTTTGCTCTTCAGGAGGCGTGCCTTGTACTTTTACATTTTGATTAATTAGGTCATCAAGGAGCTTCTGGTCGTAGACTGGCATGTAAGTAACATAACGCGCGCCGCCGCCACGACGAGTGAAAGTAATCTCACCGTCTTTAAAAGTTGCTTCCTGAATCTGGCCTTGGCCAACTTCCTGTACAAACGTGGTGTAATCCACCGCTCTGCCATTGCTCTCTCCAGGGCCAAAGCTCTGGAATACCGACATCAATACGACAGCGATAACAAGCCACAGAATTAAATTTTTTGCCATGTCACTCAAGGTGTAAGCCTCTCGATAACTAATTGTAATTAAAGGTAGGGTACTACAGTTTATAACCTGTAGCTATAGTGTTAACTTGCCTCCCAGAAGGCAAAATAGTTAACCTTTGTAACCAGTGGCTACAACGAAGACTTCTCGGGAGCGAGCTCGCGAAGAGTCAGGTTTTCTAATTTTTACGACTTTAAACATGTCTCGGACTTCTTTCACAAACTGATCGAAGCCTTCCCCCTGGAAAACCTTTACAACAAAGCTACCATTAGGGGCTAGAACTTGTCGACACATATCTAGAGCCAATTCAACCAAATACATCGCTCTCGGCTGATCGACCGAATTATTACCCGCGATGTTAGGTGCCATATCTGACATGACCACATCCACCATTGAAGGTTGGATTCGGTCAAGCAGCGCTTCTAAGACAGCATCGTCACGAAAGTCACCTTGAAGGAAACTAACTCCTGCAATCGGATCCATTGGAAGTAAGTCACAGGCAATGATCTGACCACTGTCTCCTATTATCTTAGCAGCATATTGAGACCAACCACCGGGAGCAGCACCTAAGTCGACAACCGTCATACCAGGTTTTAGTAGTTTGTCTTTAGTTTGGATCTCTTCCATCTTGAAATAAGCACGAGAACGGTAGCCTTTTTTACGAGCTTCATTCGCGTATTTATCATCAAAGTGTTCTTTCAACCAGCGGCCTGAGCTAGCTGAATGTTTCTGTTTACTCATTTTAATCCCAATAAGGCACAAATAGGAGCTATTGTTTTAATAGGCTGAACCTATTACTCAATAAATTATAGTCTTCAGCAATAGATGGCGTTAAAATAGCTTTTTTCAACCCTTATTTTAAAGAAAATTGGCCGCGAAATGAACCTAAGCACTAAACAAAAGCAGCATCTAAAAGGCCTAGCGCACAGTCTAAAACCTGTTGTGCTTATGGGCGCAAACGGACTCACTGAAGCTGTTCTAGCGGAAATTGAAATTGCTCTAAACCACCACGAGCTAATCAAAGTAAAAGTCGCATCGGAAGACCGTGAGACTAAAAACCTGATTATCGATGCAATTATCCGCGAAACTGAAGCGGAAAAAGTACAAGTAATCGGTAAAACGCTAGTTCTTTTCCGTCAAACGGATGAGCGCAAAATCGAGCTACCACGTAAATAACTCTAGTTACGTTAGCAACAAAAAAGGTCGCCTATGCGACCTTTTTTAGTATTGGTGTTTACGCTAACGCTTAGATGTACTCTACGCGGTCGATCTCAAAGTCGCGATCGCCACCAGGTGTAGAGATTGCAACCTCATCACCTTCCATCTTACCGATAAGACCACGCGCAATTGGCGAACTTACCGAGATTCGACCTGATTTGATATCCGCTTCGTCATCACCAACGATTTGGTATCTCTTCTCTTCATCTGTATCGACGTCAATCAATGTTACCGTCGAGCCAAAGATAACTTTTCCTGAATTATCCATTTTGGTTACGTCGATAACTTGCGCCACTGAAAGCTTGTACTCAATATCACGGATTTGAGCTTCACAAATACCTTGCTCTTCACGTGCAGCATGATATTCCGCGTTTTCTTTCAGATCACCTAGCTCACGAGCTTCAGCAATTGCTTCAGAAATTTGTGGGCGAAGTTTTAATAGGCGGTCGAGTTCTTCACGTAGCTGCTTTTCGCCACGTACCGTCATAGGGACTTTTTCCATTGTTTACCTCATTCCAAAGCTATCTTTGGACAAAACAAAACTACCTAACCGCAGGGATTAGGTAGTGAGTTAACTAATCAATTTATTCTAGTGTAAACAAACTCGGCAACTAAATCACCATAAATCCCACACATCAAAAGGTTGCTCACATTGGTACTGATTATTTTTAAATCAGCACCTTCAGTGAAATGTAAAAACGTCCTTATTCAACTAAAAAAACGTAAAAAACAGCCGTGTCAGAGCAATGTCAAACATGCATGAAAAACCATACAAATCATAAACTTGATGTTTTTTAACACCAAATAAAACAGTGTTCATAATTCGAATTTATATCATTTTACTAACCCATCAGGGAACTTACACGTTAAAACATTGCTCACCGATTGCTCTCATCGAGTGAAGACTTTCTTCAGATTTCTAACATGAATCTTGAATATGAGTATTGATTCACAGGAGCAATAATTAGAGGATAACTCATGCAAACTGTGTTATCGCTCGCATATAACTATTTATGGACAGTAAATTAGGACTTATAAGATGAACAAAACTCTGATTGCTCTTGCAGTTTCAGCTGCAGCAGTGGCTACTGGCGCAAACGCGGCAGAAATCTACAACCAAGACGGCACTACTCTGGAAATGGGCGGCCGTGCTGAAGCACGTCTTTCACTAAAAGACGGTAAAGCGCAAGACAACTCTCGCGTACGTCTAAACTTCCTAGGTACAACTCAAATCACTGACGGTCTATACGGCGTTGGTTTCTACGAAGGTGAATTCACCACTGCAGACAACAAAGACGAAGATGATATCGATCACCGATACATCTACGCAGGTCTAGGCGGCAAATTTGGTGAAGTAACTTACGGTAAAAACGACGGTGCTCTGGGCGTGATTACAGATTTCACAGATATCATGGCTTACCACGGTAACTCTGCAGCGCACAAAATCGCTGCTGCTGACCGTGTAGACAACATGATTTCTTACAAAGGCCAATTCAACGACCTAAGCCTAAAAGCAAGCTACCGCTTCGCTGACCGCACAGAGGGTACAACATCTAACCCAGGTGCATACGGTGATAACGGTGCGGATGGTTACTCTCTATCTGCTATCTACGCTGTTGCTGATACTGGCCTAAATCTAGGTGCAGGTTACGCAGACCAAGCTGACCAAAATGAATACATGCTTGCAGCGTCTTACTCAATCCAAGATCTGTACCTTGCAACGGTATACACTAACGGTGAGCTAGACAAGAAAGACGCGGACTACACTGGTTACGAATTCGCAGCTGCGTACACGCTAAACCAAACTGTGTTCAGCACTACGTACAACAACGCTGAAACTAATGGCGAAACATCAGCTGACAACGTTGCAATTGACGCGACTTACTACTTCAAGCCTAACTTCCGTGGCTATGTATCTTACAACTTCAACCTTATCGACAAAGGCGACAAGCTAGGTAAAGTTGGTAGCAACGGTACAGCATCTTCTATGGATGCAGAAGACGAACTAGCAATCGGTCTACGTTACGACTTCTAATTTGTGACTAACAGTCATGAATCTAAGACGCCCGCTCTATAGCGGGCGTTTTTTTTACTGGTTATACTGACTCATGCCCATCCAATAGCCGACAACTGAATCATGAAAACCTTGTGTATTACCACTCTACTTTCCGTCTGTACGACTTTTTCCTGCCTAGCCTACTCTCCACTAGAGTCACTACCGAAAGGACATAGGGCAGGCTTACTGGTCGAGCGGTTAGACAAACCACAAGTGCTATTGACCACAAACAACAAAACTCAGTACTTTCCTCCTGCGAGCACGTTAAAAATCGTCACGGCGCTCGCGGCGAAACTCGAGCTGGGCGACAACTTTCGCTTCACGACCACAATAGGTAAAGCGGATAAAGATGTCGTGATTCGTTTTTCTGGCGATCCAACCTTGACCACCGACGATCTCAAACAACTATTGATCTCAGCTCAGCAGCAAGGACTTAAAAAGATCGAAGGCGATCTATGGCTCGACAATAGTGCGTTTACTGGTTACGACCGCGCTGTGGGCTGGCCTTGGGACATACTGGGGGTTTGCTACAGTGCGCCAGCGAGTGCTATAACCTTGGATGAAAACTGCGTTCAAGCCTCTATTTACACAGAGGCAAATCAAAAGACTCGCGTTTACGTACCTGAGCATTTTCCTATTTATGCCTCAACCTCTGCCATCAGCGTCACTAAAACTGAGCAAGAGGCAACCCAATGCGATTTAGGTCTTATTTCATCGCCAGATAATCACTACCAATTACAAGGCTGCTTGGTCGAACGGAGCAAACCTCTACCACTTAAGTTCGCGGTACAAAATCCTGAATTGTATACTCAGCGAATGCTTCACACCTTGCTCACTCAGCTCAATCTCGAGATTGAGGGTAATATTCGTGTTGGCAAGCCAAAACTTGATAACCAAATCCTCGCTGAACACCATTCAGTGTCGCTGCTCCCTATGTTGGATGAGATGCTAAAACGATCCGACAACTTGATTGCAGACAACCTAACCAAAACGATAGGCAGCCAGTTCTTTATTCAGCCCGGGAGCTTTTCCAACGGAACGAAAGCGATCAAACAGATCATCTTCGCTCATACCGGAGTCGACTTATCTGACACTCCGCTCGCAGACGGCTCGGGATTATCACGCAATAACCGTTTTAGCAGCGAGGACATGGCGAAAATACTGCGCTACATTTGGCAAAATGATGAGCAGCTCAATTTGATTGCATTGCTGCCTAAGTCTGGTGAAAGCGGAACGTTGAAATATCGTCGAAGTATGCGAAAAAGTCCTGTAAAAGGAGCGATTGTCGGTAAAAGTGGCTCACTCTATGGTAGCTATAATATGGCAGGCTTTGGTACCGATGCCAGTGGAGAGCCCAAGACGCTATTTGTCCAATTCATTACGGATTACCATCAAGCAAAAGAAAAGAGCGAGGGTAAACCTACCGTCGCTCCAATAACTCAGTTCGAGACCTTGTTTTACAAGGATGTGATCTCATTTAGTCAGGCAATACCCAAGAAATAGTTCACCACGGTGAAGTAGATCCACATACCCGAAATATCGACGATAGACGCCAACACTGGACTCACAAGCACCGCAGGGTCCAGTTTGAACGCTCTCGCAAGGATAGGTAATAGCCCTCCTAACGTTGTCGACATGGTCACTTGAATAAACAGCGCGACTGCAATCGCGATTGCAATGGTGTTGAGCTCAAAGCCTCCCGCAGTGGATCCATCGCTAAACATTAGAATGCGACCAACCATTACCAAAGAGATGGCAAACGCCAAGCACAGCGCCACTCGGCTCTCTTTCCAAAAAACCTTGACCCACTGCCGTTTCTTGAGCTCTCCCGTCGCTAGCGCGCGAATCACCAAGGTTGCCGCTTGCGTTCCAGTGTTACCACCAGCTGCGGCGATCACGGGCATATAGATCGCCAATAAAACAAGCTGACTAAGTGTATCTTCATATTGAGCAATGATAAGTCCTGAGACAATCCCCAACAGCGCTAGAGCGATGATCCAACCAATTCGTTGCTTCACATGCTCTACGACCGAGGTACTCAAATAACCGTTAGCCGTCTCAACTTCTGAATGAATAAACCCGAGTTGATGAGCGTAATGGCGAGCGCGCTTGTCATGCCCTTCATTTTCCAACAGAGATAGTAATTGCTGAACATAGCCAACAGAGCAGTGATGCAGTATCGCCACCGCCTCTTCTATTGGCATCACGGTTAGCAGATGCACTTGTTGATTTTGTTCGTACTGCAAAAATGCATTACGAGCCGCACCAATCTCTTCTTGAGAAAAGTGTGTGTTGTTTTCGATATACGTATTGCTCATTACCGTCATGGCGAATCTCCCGATTGGCAATAGGTAACGACCATCAAATACAGAATGGTAAACAAACGGTGACGTTTAGACACGAAAAGCAACCTAAACGTATTGAAAGGTAAATATGTTCTGTATTTAGTTTCTAGTTTTCGAGGAGAAAAACATGAGGAATCAAAGAAAAGAGGATTGCTCTACCAAACAGGTAGAGGCGGAAACGACAATACCGGCGTGGTTTATTTTTCTCCCTTGCTACTAGGAGGATGGTCGATATTGTTCATAAAAGTCTCCAAATAAACTGCCATACTGACAGCGCGAGCATAATAACAAAACCTAGGCAAAAAAACAGTCAATTTGAAGTCAAAAAGCCTAACATTTGAGATGGTTATAACTCTGCATTTAAATATAAAAAAAAGCGCCTAAAAGGCGCTTCAATTCAAAGTATTATCAATTAGTTGATGGTAATACGTGCAAACTTGCGTTTACCAACTTGGAACACATAAGTGCCCGCTTCTGGGGCAAACTTAGAGTCTGCCACTTTTTCACCATCAATCTTCGCAGCACCTTGCTTAACCATGCGCATCGCTTCTGAAGTCGAGGCACATAAGCCCGCTTCCTTCAGTAGGTTGCTGACTGGAAGACCCGCATCAAATGCAAATTCTGGCATTTCATCAGGGATCTGGTTTTTAGCAAAACGGTTAACGAACTCTTGCTCTGCCGCATCAGCATCGGCTTCACTATGGAAACGCGCGATGATCTCTTTCGCTAAAGCGACTTTCACATCTCGTGGGTTCTTGCCAGATTCTACACCAGCTTTGAGCTCGGCAATTTCCTCTAGTGGGCGGAATGAAAGCAACTCATAGTAATTCCACATTAGGTCATCAGAGATCGACATGATCTTACCGAACATTTCGCTAGGCGCTTCACTAATACCAATGTAGTTGTGCGCTGACTTAGACATTTTCTTCTCGCCATCTAGACCAACAAGAAGTGGCATCGTCAGGACAACTTGTGGCTTCTGACCGTGTGCTTTTTGCAATTCACGACCCATTAGCAGGTTGAACTTTTGGTCCGTACCACCAAGCTCAACGTCCGTTTCCATTGCCACCGAGTCATAGCCTTGTAGGAGTGGATACATAAACTCGTGGATAGCAATCGGCTGGCCGCCTGAGTAACGCTTTTTGAAGTCATCACGCTCAAGCATACGAGCAACAGTCTGGTTGGCAGCAAGACGAATCATGCCCTCTGCACCTAACTCAGAAAGCCACTCAGAATTGAATTGAATCTTAGTCTTTGCTGGGTCAAGAATCTTAAACACCTGCTCTTTATACGTTTCTGCGTTACGCAGTACGTCTTCACGAGTCAATGGTGGACGAGTTGTGTTTTTACCCGTTGGGTCACCAACCATGCCAGTGAAGTCACCGATTAAGAATGTCACATCATGACCTAGCTCTTGGAAAGCACGCAGTTTGTTTAGGATTACTGTGTGGCCTAGATGGATGTCCGGTGCAGTTGGATCGGCACCTAATTTGATGCGAAGAGGACGCCCCTCTTTCAATTTAGCAATCAGTTCTTCTTCTGGAATTAGTTCGTCAACACCGCGCTTAATCTCGGCTAGTGCAGCTTCAATGCTCGCCATTCTTGTTCACTCCCACAGATTTGGCAAAAATTTAATAGTTTGCCATATTACTTGAATAGCGATGCTTTTTGAAACCAGTTAGACTAAACAGCTAGGCTTTTTTACTTAATTTTTTAGAACGAACAATAAAATGTTGTCTATTTTCGCTCGGCTTCCATGGATGCACCGTGCCCTTATCGCTCTTTTTAGCGCTATTATCGTCATCGCCTTGTTTTTGCCCGAGCCTGAAGACTTACGCCAAGATGAGCGCCAATATCAAATTGGCAAAGCGTACCCACTCTCAATCGACCCAACGGCACTCACGTTAGAAACGCGACGCTCCAATCTCGCAGTGCTACGTTGGGATAAACATACTGTCGGGTCAGGAGACAGTATGGCGCTGCTATTCCAACGCGCAGGTTTGTCATCTCGCCTACTGTACCAACTCACATCAACCAGCAAAGAAATCGCCAATCAGCTAACTAAGGTTCGTCCTGGAGATTCATTTTTGTTTGGGTTTGACGGTGATAGTGAACTTGTTCAAATCAAACGCCAACTTAGCGCATACGAAACTTTCCTAATAACCAAGTCAAATGATGGATTCACCTCAAGCCTTGATAAGAAGGAAGTTCACTACCAATATAACTACGCGAGCAACATCATTACTTCTAACTTTTGGAACGCTGGGGTTGGTGCAGGGCTAACGGCAAACCAAATCATGGAACTGGCGGGGATTTTTGGCTGGGATATCGATTTTGCGTTAGATATTCGTAAAAATGATTCGTTTGAAATCCTTTATCAAGAGAAAGTGGTCGAGGGTGAAGTGGTTGGCCGAGGCAAGATCATGGCCGCTATTTTTACCAACCAAGGCGATACATTTAAAGCCATCTTAGATGACAAAACGGGGAACTACTACGACGAAAATGGTCGAGCAATGAAGAAGGCCTTTTTGCGCTCACCACTCGATTTTCGCCGCGTAACATCCAACTTTAACCCAACGCGTCGTCATCCAGTGACAGGCAAGGTTCGTGCTCATAGAGGCACCGATTATGCAGCGCCTGTTGGTACGCCTATTTGGGCCGCTGGCGATGGTACCGTTTTAAAATCTAGCTACAATCAGTTCAACGGTAATTATGTGTTTATCAAACACAGTAATACGTACATTACCAAGTACCTTCATTTGACCAAACGAACGGTAAAAACAGGTCAAAGGGTCAAGCAAGGGCAAACCATAGGTACCTTGGGTGGCACAGGTCGTGTAACCGGTCCGCACCTACACTATGAGTTCTTGGTCAATGGGGTGCATAAAAATCCTAGAACGGTGAAGCTACCGCAATCCAAATCATTGACGGGTAAAGCAAAAACAACCTTCATCGCCAATGCCGAGTTAAGGTTAGCGAAACTAGAGCGTTACAGTAAGCTACTGGCAACTGAGTAAAAATAACAAAGCCCCGCATACTCGCGGGGCTTTGTTTTTATCTTGCTTATTTCGCTTCAATTACCGTATTGGCCTCATCTTCCACCTTGTGCTCACGCCCTAACATCAATAGACATGGCGTTAAAACTAGGGTTAATACCGTCGCAAATGCCAAGCCTCCCGCCACAGCCGTCGCGAGTTGAGACCACCATTGGGTACTTGGCGCACCAAATTCTATCTTTTGGTTAACCAGGTCAATATTCATCTCAAGTACCATAGGCAACAGGCCAAGAATGGTCGTCACCGTGGTTAGCATCACAGGTCGTAAACGCTGCACGCCAGTTCTCAAAATCGCATCTCGCTTGTCTAGCCCTCGGCGACGCAATTGGTTGTAGGTATCAATTAAGACGATGTTGTTGTTAACCACAATCCCCGCAAGAGCAATCACACCGATACCCGACATTATAATGCCAAACGGTTTTTGGAATACCAATAAACCAACAAACACCCCAACTGTCGAAAACAGAACGGCAGAAAGAATAAGAAACGCTTGGTAGAAGCTATTAAACTGAGTAATCAGAATAAGCGCCATAACCACTAAAGCAACCAAGAACGCATTTTGCAGAAACGCCGACGAGTTTTCTTGCTCTTCATTCTGACCTCGAATCTTAAACTCGACGCCATCAGGCAGATCTAACTTGGTAAGCTCTTGCTCAACCTTCGGCAGCTCAAGTGCCAAGTTATATCCTTCTTTGATATCAGCAAAAATGTTGAGCACACGATGACCATCAATACGGCGAATTGTATCTTGCTTATGGTCAGGCACAATACTGGCAAAGTTGGTGATGGGTACCATGCCTGCGGCTGTTTTGACTTTAAGCTGATCAAAACGGCCAATATCACGCTTGTCTTCTGGGTAACGCACCAAGATATCTACCTCTTCGGTTGAATCATCTGGCAAGTAATCCCCTAACTTCAAACCATTGGTGACAAACTGGACCGTGTTGCCCACTAACGTCGCGTCCGCAGCAAAACGAGCAGCATCATCACGACGAATGTCGATTTGCCAATCTATCCCCGCTTTACTCGAGTTATCACTGATATTGGTAAATGCGGCATAAGAGTCTGCCCAGTGACGCACCAGTTTCGCGGCACTATCTAGCTCACCAGGAACGCGCGTAGACATTTCAATCACGAGATCATGTTCAACTGGCGGCCCTGCATCTGGGAACTTGTATTCTATTTCGACACCTGCATATTGGTCGGTTGTCAGCTTCAATTCGTCAATGATGGTTTTGACTTTACGTCGATATTGCCAATCCACAGGAGTAATCTGTATTTGACCAATTTGATCATCCCCTCCGGTGCGAGTGTAGACACTTTCAAACTCATCATGACCAAGCATTACCGACTCAATATCACGCATAATGACGTCTTTCTCATGGATAGAGAGATCGCCATAAGAACGAACTTTTACCGTGAAGAATGGCGGATCTACCTCTGGGAAAAACTCCGCGCCTAACCCCGCTTTCGCATAAGTAAAGCCAACCGCGATGGCGAGCAATATTGCACTCAACAAAATCTTGAACGGATGTCGTATCGCGATATCTAGGGTATGGAAGTAAAGTTTCGTTATCCCAGTCGCTTTGGTGTAGTCACCATCATGCAGTGCGAGCATTTTTTCGCGCTGTTGACGCGTGACATTTTGCGGTTTGCCAATCAAGCTGCCTAGAACAGGGACAAACAACAACGCCATCGCAAGGGATGCGGCCAATGTAGCAATCAGCGTCAGCGGCAAATACTTCATAAATTCGCCCGTGATGTCCGGCCAAAAGAGCAAGGGCGCAAAAGCCGCTAGTGTTGTCGCAGTGGAAGCGGTGATCGGCCAAGCCATTCGTTTCGCCGCGTCTCGGTACGCCTCTCGCCTTGACGTGCCTTCTTGCATTCGCCTATCGGCAAACTCCGTCACAACAATCGCACCATCCACCAGCATACCAACAGCCATAATCAGCGAGAAAAGCACGATAATATTGACAGTCAAACCAAACACGGACAGCACTAAAAGCCCAGTCAAGAATGAGCCCGGAATGGAGATACCCACCAAAAGCGCCGTGCGGACACCCAATATCGCGATAATGACGATCACAACCAAAATGATCGCAGACAGGATATTGTTTTGCAGATCGTTAAGCATCATCTTAACGTCATCAGATTGATCCCACGTGTATTTAACCAATAAGTTACTTGGCCAATCTTCTCGCTCCTGAGCGCCCTGCATAACAGCTTTAATAAGCTCCACCGTCTCGATGATATTTTCACCGGACCGCTTTTTAACATCCAGAACTACCGCCGACTTACCATCTAAACGGGCAAAGCTCTCTGGGTCTCGAAACGCTCGGCGCACCGTGGCCACATCGCCAAAAGTAATGACTTGTTTGCCGTCCACTTTGACGGGCAACTCTAAGACATCTTTTAACGAATCGAAGACAGATGGGACTTTAACAGAAAAACGTCCATAACCGGTATCCACAAAACCCGCTGCGACAACACGGTTATTAAGGGCAATTAAGTTATAGATATCAGCTTGATCAAGACCGTAGCTCTCCATAAGTAATGGATCGACAATGATCTCTACAATATCTTCTCTATCCCCAGCGATATCCACTTCTAAGACTTGACGATAGCCCTCAAGCTTATCACGCAGTTCTCGGGCAATTTGAACTATGGTTCGCTCTGGGACCGTACCGTATAGAACAACGGTTAACGCGGGCTCTTCCGATGCAAGAGTGACTTCATTAACGGTAGGTTCATCACTATCCGCAGGCAGTTTAGGTTTAGCGAGATCAACCGCCTCACGGACATCGGCCATCGCTTTGTTAAGATCAACACCAACACTAAACTCAAGCATCACAGACGCGTGTCCTTCAGATGCCGTTGAGGTCATCTCTTTGACACCTTCAATCGATCTTAGCTCTTGTTCAATGGGGCGAACCAGTAATCTCTCAGCATCCGTTGGGGAAATACCTTGGTGACCAACCGATACGTAGATAATCGGAATGGTAATGTCTGGGCTCGATTCTTTGGGAATCGTGATATAGGTTAACACGCCGGCGATCAGAACAAAGACGAGTAACACCAACATAGTCCGCGTGCGCGACAAGGCCGCATCAATTAATGCAAACATAACGACCTCCTAGTTACAACGATTGTTCGACGGCAATGACGCGATCACCTTCGCGAACAAAACCTTGTCCTGTGGTGATGATCTTCACCTGCTCACCGAGTCCAGTGAGCCAAACCCCATCCTGTTCTGCCTTCACGAGTTGGATTGGGACAAAATGGACGGTTTCTTCAACAAGAGTTTTCACGCCTAGATTGCCAGAATCGTCCAGCGCTAACATGGCAGGCGTGAGTTTAATCGCTAGCTTTTCTTTGAGATTCAGTTCTACTTCCGCACTGATCCCGGCAGGGATACGCTGGTCAGGATTGGCGAGCACAATTTCAATCGGAAACGTATTAGTCGATGGTGAAGAGACTCGAGAAATGTAACGCACTTGACCTGCCGTATTCTCACCCGCAATAAACCGAACCCGAGCGCTTTGCCCAAGCGTTAAATCTTGAATATGTCGCTCACTGACATCCGCTTCAATGATGATTTGACTCAAGTCGATCAACGATGCAACAGGATCACCCACGCCAACAAAGTCACCACGCTCAATAAATAAGTGTTCGACAATTCCGGAAAAAGGAGCGGTTACTGAGGTATTTCGCAACGCAATTTTTGCATTACTTACCATTGCTTTGGCTTCTACGAGTGCCGCTTGAGCATTGGTATAGGCAACCTCACCTTGTAACCCTCTGTCTTTTAAAGATTTGGCTGCGTTAAACTCTTTCTCGCGCACTTTGAGCATTGCTCTAGCGCGCTCTAGTTGAATATCAAGATCGCCTTTGTCTATCAACGCTATCACTTGGCCTTGTTCGACACTTTGCCCTTTTTCCACTTTTAGCTGGATGATTTTACCGGCAATTTCAGCCCCCAACTTAGCCTCTTTATTCGGTGCAGTGCGCCCATACAATTCGATAGATTTATACGTTTTTTGAGCATTGAAGGTTTGAAAAGCGACTTTGGCAAGCGGCACTTCTTGTGATGATTTCTCTGGACCTGATTCTTCGGCCTTTATCGCGCCTAAGCCAAGCCAAAACGAAAGGATCAGAACGATGATTATTGAGACGATGTAGGGACGAGCAGCAATAAAGCGGGTAAATGAGAAACTAGCCATAACAATCCTTTGTTTTTATTTTCACCATCAGGGGCGTTCAAATCAGGATATAAAGTAACCAGTTAAAAATAAATTACACTTGGACAGTAATTTAGCTTAGATCTCAGTTTCTGGATTAATAACTCAATTAAAAAAGGCTGCAGATGCAGCCTTTAGAAAACGCTAGTCAATAACAGCTTAAACGCTGAATGAAGCTCCACAACCACAAGTGGTTGTCGCATTTGGATTATTAACAAAGAAGCGGGAACCCTCTAGCCCTTCGGTGTAATCAACTTGACCGCCAACTAAGTATTGCAGGCTCATCGGATCAACCACTAGGGTAACGCCGCTATTAACGATCGTGGTGTCACCTTCATTGACACTCTCATCAAATGTAAAACCGTACTGAAAACCACTACAGCCGCCACCAGTAATATAAACTCGCAGTTTTAAGTTTGGGTTTTCTTCTTCAGCAATCAACGCCCCCACACGCTTAGCGGCGGCATCTGAAAATGTTAGTGGTATGTTTACTTCGCTCACGATGACCTCTCTCAGTGGTGAATTTCCAGAGCGCATCTTCTGCCACTATCTGGAACATCATCTTTAGTATTAATACCGGGATTATCTAATACCTGAGTGAAGCGTTCAAGTATTCGCCACATGGGAAGCGTTTTTTTAGCCAAATTACCTGCTATTTGGTGCCAAAGTACTCAGAATGTGCTGCAAAGCGTTTTATTGAACGGGAATCGACAGGTACAATGCGAGCCAAATTGGTCCGAGCAATCAAAAGAGGATATCCCATGACCAAATCAGCAGACTTATTCGAGAAAGCACAGCAAACCATTCCTGGCGGTGTCAACTCTCCAGTGCGTGCTTTTAACGGCGTTGGCGGCGCTCCAATTTTTGTCGAGCGCGCAGATGGCCCTCTTATTTTTGATGCTGATGGTAAAGCGTATATCGACTACGTTGGTTCTTGGGGACCAATGATTCTCGGTCATAACCATGCGGTCATCCGTGAAGCCGTGATTGATGCCGCTCAGCGTGGCCTTAGCTTTGGCGCACCGACTGAAATGGAAATTGCGATGGCTGAGCTTGTGTCTGAGCTAGTACCGTCAATGGAGCAAATCCGCATGGTGAGCTCTGGTACAGAAGCGACCATGAGTGCGATTCGTCTTGCTCGTGGCTTCACTGGTCGTGACAAAATCATGAAATTCGAAGGCTGTTACCACGGCCATGCCGACAGCTTGCTAGTAAAAGCGGGGTCTGGAGCCCTAACACTAGGTCAACCAAGCTCTCCGGGTGTACCTGCAGATTTTGCTAAACACACACTTACCGCTACTTTCAACGACCTAGATTCGGTGCGTGAGCTGTTTGCGGCTAACAAAGGCGAGATCGCATGTATCATCGTTGAACCGGTTGCAGGCAACATGAACTGTATCCCTCCTGTAGAAGGTTTCCATGAAGGCTTACGTCAAATCTGTGATGAAGAAGGTGCACTGCTGATCTTTGATGAGGTCATGACGGGCTTTCGCGTTGCATTAGGTGGTGCTCAAGGTTACTACAACATCAAGCCAGACCTAACAACACTCGGTAAGGTCATTGGTGGCGGTATGCCAGTGGGTGCGTTTGGCGGACGTAAAGAAGTGATGCAGTACATTGCACCAACTGGTCCAGTGTACCAAGCAGGTACACTATCAGGTAACCCGGTCGCTATGGCTGCTGGTTTTGCTTGTCTGAACCTTCTAAAAGAAGAAGGCAACGAAAAACGTCTTGCTTCTAAAACGAAACAGCTGGCTGATGGCTTTAAAGAGCTAGCCGATAACCATGGTATCCCACTGGTGGTTAACCAAGTTGGTGGCATGTTCGGTTTCTTCTTTACCGACCAAGAAACCATTACCAGTTACGAAGACGTGACTAAGTGTGATATCGAACGCTTCAAGCGCTTCTTCCACCTGATGCTAGACCACGGTGTTTATCTGGCACCTTCTGCTTTCGAAGCAAGTTTTACGTCTCTTGCTCATGGCAGCAAAGAGATTGAAGCGACATTGGAAGCCGCAGATCGCTGTTTTGCCATCCTAGCGAAAGAAGCGTAATCGCAATAAGCAAATTATGAAGGCTGCCTTTTGCAGCCTTTTTTATTGCCAATGAATAACAACCAACACAATTAAGCCAAGTAAAACGATACGAAACCAAGGAATCACGCGCCTCGCTTTTTGCTGCTTTTCACAACCTTTATCATTATTACAGCACCCCATAGTTTGACTCACCTCTGATACTCATTTGATTCTTCGTTGATAACTGCCTGTTTTAAAGCCATTATACTGATACAACGTCAAACCTTTGGACAAAATCGTGTCAGATAAAGTGAAAATCACCTCCAGCCATTGGGTCCTCATTACCGCTCTTTTGGCTGCTGGTTTTGCCTGTTTTCTATTGGTCGAACCGTATATCAACTCTATCGTAATGGCATTCATTATCTCTCTACTCATGTTTCCTATTCATGAGTGGATCGAAAAGAAGCTACCAAACCATCCTAATATCTCGTCCTTACTTTCATGTGTGGTTTTAACCTTCATTATTGTTGTGCCACTTTTGTTTGTGTTTGCCGCAATCGTGCAGCAAGGCTCGGCTTTTTCGCAAAATGTGTACCAATGGGTTACGCATGGTGGGATCCAAACCCTCTTTGAACACCCTTGGGTGGTGAAAGGTCTATCGTTGGTCAACACCTACTTGCCATTTGATACCGTTGAACCACAAGAAATTGCCCAAAAAGTTGGCCAATTCGCCACGACATTCGGCAGTAATCTCGTCGGTATCAGTGCAAAGATTTTGGGCGATGCAACCAACTTCTTGATGGATTTTTTCCTGATGTTGTTCGTTCTTTTCTTCTTGCTCCGCGACCACGATAAGATCATCAGCGCCATTCGTCATATCTTGCCACTCTCTCGAAGCCAAGAAGACAAGCTGCTTGATGAAGTAGAGCAAGTATCAAAGTCTGCTGTGATGGGCTCATTTTTAACCGCTATCGCGCAGGGTATTGCGGGGGGAATTGGGATGTGGCTAGCCGGTTTCCCTGGACTGTTCTGGGGCACCATGATGGGCTTTGCGTCTTTCATCCCTGTGGTCGGGACCGCTCTAATTTGGATCCCTGCAACTGTCTACCTCTATTTGACCGGTGATAGCACTTGGGCAATCTTCCTTGCCATTTGGAGCATTGCCATCGTAGGCTCAATCGATAATCTACTTCGCCCGCTACTGATGCAGGGCAGCGGTAATGCCGGCATGAGCACTCTAATGATCTTCTTCTCACTGTTGGGCGGCTTACATTTATTTGGCTTAATCGGACTTATCTATGGCCCTTTGATCTTCGCTGTCACCATGGTTCTGTTCAATATCTACGAGGAAGAGTTCAAAGACTTCCTCGACCGACAAGATCAAAACTAACCGCTACCAGTTGGTATCAACGGGGGATTATGCGAAAATCCCCCGTCTTTAATTCTTGGTAGAGTCCCTCTATGTCTGCTTATATCGCACCGAGTCAAATCGCAGAGCGCCAACTTGCTTACTTTGCAGGAAAGCACGTGCTTGTCGCTGGCGAAGCCGAAGATCTGTTTCCTGTCGAACTGGCCAAACATTGTGAATCCGTGAGTGTGTTCACCACCAACTATGGTTACTACCGCCAGCTCAAATCATACGATCATATTACTCGTGTATTTGGTGCAGAGTTTACTCAAGAGACTCAAGCCGACATGGTGCTGCTTTATTGGCCAAAAGCAAAAGCAGAAGCAGATTACCTACTCGCAATGCTGATGGCTAAACTTGGCACTGATACAGAAATCGTCGTAGTCGGAGAAAACCGCTCTGGAATAAAAAGCATTGAAAAGATGTTTAAGCCTTATGGGCCGATAACCAAGTTTGATTCCGCGCGTCGATGCTCATTCTATTGGGGAAAATGCACTGAACAGGTCAAACCCTTTGCGATGTCTGACTGGTTCAAGAGCTACCAAGTCAGCTACAAAGCGCACAACTTAACCATAAAAAGCCTACCTGGTGTATTCAGTCATGGCCAGTTTGATGTGGGCAGTCAGTTGCTCTTGGATACTTTGCCAGCATTGACAGGAAAAGTGCTAGATTTCGGTTGTGGCGCCGGTGTGATTGGATCAGTAATGGCGACACTTAACCCAGAGATCGAGCTCGAAATGTGTGACATCAGCGCGCTCGCGGTTGAGTCGAGTAAAGCGACCTTAGCGGCAAACCAACTATCAGGTAAGGTGTTTGCCTCGGACGTGTATTCAGATACCAGCGATGACTATCAGTTTATCGTTAGTAATCCGCCCTTTCATGCAGGTCTGGACACTAGCTACAGTGCAACCGAAACCTTACTCGCCACAGCGCCTAAACAACAAACGAAACAAGGTGAGCTCTTTATCGTTGCCAACAGTTTCTTGAAATACCCGCCCATTATTGAACAAGCGTATGGTAATTGCGAGACGCTAAATAAGACCAACAAGTTCACCATTTACCACGCCCAAAAATAGTCTCTAAGCCCCAGTTACTCGACCATAACTGGGGCTTTTATAAATAATTACCGATAAATTTGCGCCTTTCTCCACGCTTTAAATGCGACTTACTTGTCAAAGTAAAAAAACTCGTTAATTTTGTCAGATTAGGAATCAACGTTTTTCACTTTGCTCTTCAGGCAGCATGGTCCCTGCACACCTAGACCCTTCTCTGCTTGAGAGCCGCATTGCCACGGAAAGTCTATTTTCATCATGTTTAAGTTGTATCGCAAACAAAGATTCAAGCGTCTTCAGAATACGCTGATGTTCGCGTTTCTTGCGCTAAGCATTACGCCGCTGACTATTACAGCTATCTTTTTCTTACAATCTCACACCACCGACCTACAAGAGCAGAGCACGTCGCACCTTGTCTCTGTGCGCGATAGCAAGCAGCAACAAGTGGTGGATTACCTGTATGCTAAAGAATCCGAGGTGATGGGCTTTGTCCGCTCCGAGCTCGCGTATGCCAGTGGCGGACGTTTTTACGGCTTAGTCAATGCCTTCCAAAGCTTGGGGCTAGATATTGAAAGTGCGCGCGAATATGCACAAAAGCGTTACATTCAAGGATCTGGCGATCAAATCAAAACGTCTATCCTGCCTCAATCAAACATTTTCAACGGAACAGAACGTTATCGTCTACTGCACAAACGCTACCACTGGGCGTATCTAGAGCTTTTGAAGCGCTCCGATTTTGACGATATTCTGTTGGTCGATAGAGATGGTAATGTCACCTATTCAATCTTCAAATATGACAATTTCGGTACTAACCTACTTACTGGGCGCTACAAGGATGCCAACTTAGGTCAATCATTTAAGAAGTTGCGTGATTTGGTTACAGAAAAACGCAAAGCGAATGAAGACTTCACCCCAGTATTGATTTCCGACTTCACTCAAGAACAAGGAAAGTCGGTTGCTTGGTTGGGAGCACCGATTATTCAGCAAGGATATTTGCACAGCTACGCGATGTTCCGCTTGCCTAACAATGGCATCACCAAACTGATTTCAGACACCAACAATATTGCCTCAATGAAGACGTTATTGGTGGGACCTGATTACCAGTCACGAACATTGGCTTATCAAAAAGAAGATATCGAATTAAGTAACGAAGTTGTCACTCTCGCGCTGAACGGTTTGACCAACGTCGGGACTTATACCAACACTGCCGGCGAAGAAACCATCGCGGCATACAGCCCAGTATCGCTAAAAGGCATTGATTGGGCGTTGGTTGTTGAAGTACCAGAAAGTGTCGCCTTCGCGCGCGTTCACCAACTCGAAAAACTGTTTGTTGCCGCCATGCTGATTGCGATTGTACTCGTGGTCATGGCGTCTCACTACCTATCCAACTTTATTACTTCCCCATTGTTAAAATTGACGTGGGCTGCAGAAAAAGTCTCAGCTGGAGACATGGATGCAGACATGATCAACATGGAAAGAAAGGATGAAATTGGACGTTTGGCTGTAAGCTTTGAACGGATGCAACGTTCTATTCGTGAAAAAATTCAATTGATCAAACAGCAAAATGAAGAACTAGAGAGCAACTTACAGCTTATCCAAAAACAGAATGATGAGTTGCAGTTAGCCAACAAACTGAAAGATGAGTTTCTCGCGACGACCTCTCATGAGCTGCGTACACCACTGCACGGTATGGTGGGGATCGCTGAAGCACTCATTTCAGGCGCTAATGGCCCTATTACCGCCGATCACAAGTACCAACTCGATATCATCATCAGCAGCGGACAACGCTTGGCGACCCTCGTCGATGACTTACTCGACTACCATAAAATGCGTTATGGCAACTTAGATATCGAAACCAGCGCGGTCGATTTATCTGGCTCAACCCACTTGGTACTTGAGCTCTCTTCTCATCTGCTGGGCAACAAGCCACTGCGCATTATCAATCAAGTGCCAGAAGAACCGGTTTGGGTGAGTGCAGACCCTCAGCGTCTTGAGCAAGTCCTATACAACCTGATTGGCAACGCGATCAAATACACTACAGAAGGGAAAATTGTTATTTCTGCAACTGTGGTTGACAACAACATTCGCGTTCAAGTCGTCGATACTGGCCAGGGTATTCCTGCAGACCAACTCGACCACATCTTTGAACCGCTGATTCAAGCAGGCAACGATGCCAGTCGCTACAGACAAGGAGCTGGCCTAGGATTGTCGATTAGCCGACAACTCATTGAGCTAATGAAAGGCTCTTTGTATGTCAGCAGTCAACCAATGGTTGGAACCACGTTTAGCTTTACGCTTCCGATAGCAACAGAAGAACAAATTGCTTCAGCGAGTCAATTCGACAGCCCACATTTCCAAGCACCAGAAAGCACAGATATTGAACTTGCCGAGGTAACCAACGTGCCAGTGAACCCTGATGGACCACTATTACTGGTTGTCGACGATGAACCTGTCAACTTACGGGTCTTGGATAGTTTCCTCAGATTAGAAGGTTACCGTGTTCAAACAGCCAAAGATGGTTTAGAAGCCTTCGAAAAACTGGAAGCAGAGAAGCCGGAGCTGGTATTACTCGATATTATGATGCCAGGCATGAGTGGCTATCAAGTATGTGAGAAACTCCGCCAAGATTACGATCACGCACAGCTGCCTGTCATTATGCTAACCGCGCTAAATCAAGCCGACGACCGTCTACGTGGCTTCGAGGCGGGCGCGAACGACTATTTGTCTAAGCCGTTCAATAAACAGGAGCTAGCCGCTCGTATTCGCGCGCACCTAACCGCGAGTAAAGCCGAACAGCGCAGGATTGAGAATCAACAGTTACAACTAGAACTCAAGCAGCGTGCTTTAGTCGAAGCGAGTCTGCTTGAAACGCAAGGACGACTTCTCGAACAGCTTGAAACCGCGCCTGAAGCCATTATTTGTGTTCGAGAGGACAACAAAATACGTTTTGCCAACGAGGCAGCTTCAAAACTGTTCAAGCGTTCGACGGAGCAACTTAAGCGTTCATCGGCCGAAGAGCTTATCGCACCGAAATTCCTCAATATCACTCAGGATCACTACTGTGGAACCATAGACGTGTATGTTGAAGATGTTAGACAGCACCTTTCTACAGACATTCTCAAACTGCCAGAAGGCTCTGGGCTGCGCTCCATTTATATATTCAATGTCGGTGGAAGCATCAATGCCAGTCGAATCAATAATCTTGAAACGGCGATTGAAGCCCTATCAAGCTATGCTTTCGATGGGGACAAAGCCAAGCTGCAAGAGCTCAAAGAGCTCGGTGGCGAGTTCACTCGTCTTGCGGATAAAGTATCTTCAGACAGCAAACCCAAACAAGAGGTGATGCGTGAAATATTGGTCGATGCAATGACTAACGCACTGGAGTACTGGGAAAGCGTTACAGGAGAAACCAAGTTTGCCTTTGCAGAGAAGAGCGGTTTGTGGCGCGTTTATCTTGACCGGAGCACGCTTCAAACCCGAACGCTTGATAAATACTTGCGTATCGAAACCCTACCTAAAACCCCTCGATGGAGAACGGTATTGAGCTCTCTAGATTACATTCTGGAGCACTGCAACGAACAAAGCCCACAACGCGCTCATATTGAAGGGCTGCGCAATAAGCTACAACACTTACTGACAAGTTAACCTAGCGATACACATAAGATTAAAGCCTGCACTTAGCAGGCTTTTTTGTTGCTAGTAGCCGTTACCTCTACACACAGACTCTCTTTTTACGCCCCGTAAAACAAGCCAGGTTCTCTGCGATTTTGATGCTGATTATTTTATGTTTCCTATAAAAATTATCGCGTTCAAAGCCCAATTGACGTAAAAACAATCTATATTGAGAAGCCAGTCACAACAATACGGCAGATTTTATTTAATCCAATTAATTAACACTACAAACCATAAGTGATTAAGATCTCACATCGCCACACTTCGTAGAACAGCCATAAATTACAAAGACCAAAACCTAAGTAAGCACTAACATACAAATGCTATACGGAAAGTCACTGCGAGTCAGATCACGCAACAAAATTTGCACAAGATGCTTCTAGTTTGAGCGCTATTAACGTTATTGACGAGAAACATGGCACTTTTTACGTTTTTAACGGGAAATCCAATTGCGAAAATTGACGTTAAAGTGTTTTCTTACTGTGCCTAAGGCCTACAGGCCACTCTAAAGATTGTGCGTCTCCTCCGGATTGCAATCCAAAGTAGAGGTAGGCCTTAGAGAGTGTTTATCAATTGATGACATTCCATTCCATAAGTGAAATGAAAGCAAATAGTAAGGAACAGCTATGCTTGCCAACATTAAAAAAACAGCACTAGCAACAGCAATTATTGCAACAGCAACAACTGGATTCGCTTCAGTAGCGACTGCAGCTGAGCGCAGCGAACTGACTGTACACCCTAAAGAGTTTACAACCTTCGTTCGTAACTTTAACCCATTCTTGGGTGCAACGAACCTACACACTACAACGGACTTCATCTACGAGCCGCTTGTTGTTTTCAACGAAATGCACGGTAACACGCCTGTATTCCGTCTTGCTGAAAACTTCAAGATGTCTGATGACCTAATGAGCGTAACTTTCGATATTCGTAAAGGCGTGAAATGGTCTGATGGTCAAACGTTTGATGCAAATGACGTAGTATTCTCTTTCAACCTTGTTAAGGAAAAACCGGAACTTGACCAAAGTGGTATCAACTCTTGGGTAACTGGCGTAGAAAAAGTAAACGACTACCAAGTTAAATTCCGTCTGACTGAAGCGAACTCTAATGTTCCTTACGAAATTGCAAAAGTACCTGTAGTACCTGAGCACGTATGGAAAGACATCAAAGATCCTGCATCATTCACTAACGAAAACCCTGTAGGTTCTGGTCCTTTCACAGAGATCGACACATTTACAGCACAACTTTACATCCAGTGTGCAAACCCGAACTACTGGGATGCAGACAACCTAGATGTTGACTGTCTACGCGTTCCACAAATCGCGAACAACGACCAATTCCTAGGTAAAGTTGTTAACGGTGAAATGGACTGGACTTCATCATTCATTCCTGACATCGACCGTACTTACGCAGCAGCTAGCCCTAACCACCAGTACTGGTACCCGCCAGCAGGTACTCAAGCGTTCGTTGTTAACTTTAAGAACCCAGATGCAGCGAAGAACGAAGCGCTAACTAACGTAGACTTCCGTCGCGCGTTCTCTATGGCTCTTGACCGTCAAACTATCATCGACATCGCGTTCTACGGTGGCGGTACAGTGAATGACTTCGCTTCAGGTCTAGGTTACGCATTCGAAACTTGGTCTGATGAAAAAACTCACAACAAGTACAAAGGCTTCAACACATACAACGCTGAGGGTGCTAAAGAGCTACTTAAGAAAGCTGGCTTCAAAGACGTCAACAAAGACGGCTTCGTTGACACTCCATCAGGTAAGTCATTCGAGCTTCTAATCCAATCGCCAAACGGCTGGACAGACTTCAACAACACGGTTCAACTTGCAGTTGAGCAACTTGCAGAAGTAGGCATCAAAGCAAAAGCTCGTACTCCAGACTTCTCTGTGTACAACCAAGCAATGCTTGAAGGTACGTACGACGTAGCTTACACAAACTACTTCCACGGTGCAGATCCACACACTTACTGGAACAGTGCATACAACTCAGCACTTCAGTCTGGTGATGGTATGCCTCGTTTCGCGATGCACTTCTACAAGAACGATAAGCTAGATGGTCTTCTAAACAGCTTCTACAAGACAGCTGACAAGCAAGAGCAGCTAGATATCGCTCACGGCATCCAGCAAATCATTGCTTCTGACCAAGTGACAATCCCTGTAATGTCTGGTGCTTACATGTACCAATACAATACAACTCGATTCACTGGTTGGTGGAACGAAGAAAATCCAAAAGGCCGTCCAAACATTTGGGCTGGTATCCCAGAGCGTCTACTACACGTACTGGACCTAAAACCAGTTAAATAAGTAGTTGTTCTAACTATGCGGCATACATTCCGTATGCCGCAAAATCCCCCACTCTTTCATAAGTTTGTCAAATGGCGCCAGTCGTCAGGGGATTGTTCGCTCTAAAATTTGTTTTCGCTAGAGCGACCTGAAACCAGAAACAGGGAAAATCTGGGTGAGTAAGGTGTGAGTTATGGGTTATTTTTTAAGACGTTTGTCGTTCTATTTGGTCGCATTATTAGTTGCTGCGACATTAAACTTTATTATTCCTCGAGCAATGCCAGGTGACCCAGTCACCATGATGTTTGCGAACGCTTCAGTTCAAGTAACACCAGAACGTATTGCTGCAATGAAAGAACTTCTAGGTTTTGTCGATGGCGGCCTTTTCGTTCAGTACATTGCCTACATGAAAAATGTGCTTAGCTGGGAGCTAGGTACGTCAATTCAGTTTTACCCGCTTTCAGTAAACAAACTGCTTGGTGGTGCCTTTGGTTGGTCACTATTCCTAGCTGGTACAGCGGTAATTCTTTCATTCTCGTTAGGCTCTATCCTAGGTATCTTCGCTGCATGGAAACGTGGTAGCAAATACGATGCATTTGTTACACCGGGCATGCTGATTATTCAGGCAGTTCCTCAAGTTGTTATTGCAATGCTAGCGCTATTCATTTTTGCAATTGGCTTGAAATGGTTCCCGACCGGTTATGCATACACCGCAGGTACAGTGCCAGATTGGACAAGTTGGGCATTTATTAAAGATGTCGCTTACCACGCCGTTCTTCCTTTGTTCTGTGCGTCTATCGTTCAGATTGGTGGCTTCTTGGTTAACATGCGTAACAACATGATCAACCTTCTCGCTGAAGACTACATCACGATGGCAAAAGGTAAGGGCCTTAGTGAAAACCGCGTAGTCTTCAACTACGCAGCACGCAACGCACTGCTTCCAAGTGTCACTGCACTTTCTATGTCGCTAGGTATGGCAATTGGTGGTCAACTTATCGTTGAAATTATCTTCAACTACCCAGGTTTAGGTACCGTACTACTGAACGCGATACATGCTCGTGACTACCAGGTGCTTCAAGGCCAATTAATCATTATGACGCTGTTCATGCTGTCATTTAACTTAATTGCAGATATGGCTTATGTCGTTCTAGACCCTCGCCTGCGCAAGGGAGGTAAATAATTATGAAACAACTATTTCAGCTAATTCTAAGCAATGCCTACGCTCGTATCGGTCTAATAATTGTTTCTCTTTTCTTACTGATGGCCATTTTTGCGCCAGTGCTTTCAAAGCATGCTCCAGATAAGAGAACAGGTAATCCACATGAATACCCAGGCTTTGTTGTCAAATCAACACAAGCGAACCCTGATGGTTGGGTCGCACAAAATCTAGCGACAGACCGTCGTACCATGATCATGTCTAAAAAAGCAGACCATGTTTTGGGTACTAGCCGTATGGGTCGCGATATTTGGTCGCAACTTGTTCACGGCGCGCGTATTTCTCTAGGTGTTGGCTTCGGCGCAGGTATTACGGTTTGTTTCCTAGCCACGGTAATCGGTATTTCAGCAGGTTATTTCGGCGGCCGTGTTGACGATGTGCTCACTGCAGCAATGAACATCATGCTGGTTATCCCTCAGTACCCACTCCTATTTGTTCTCGCAGCCTTTATCGGTGAGGCAGGGCCACTGACCATTGCCATTATCATCGGCTGTACCTCCTGGGCATGGGGAGCGAGGGTAATACGCTCGCAAACTCTCGCCTTACGAGAGAAAGAGTTTGTTAAAGCAGCAGAAGTGTTGGGCGAATCGTCTTTCCGTATCATCTTTGTTGAGATTCTGCCAAACCTTATCCCTATCGTTGGTGCAAGCTTCATCGGCTCTGTTATGTACGCAATTGGTATGGAATCCATTATCTCATTCTTAGGTCTTGGTGACCCAAGTACCATCAGCTGGGGCATCATGCTGTACAACGTACAAACATCGTCAGCAATGCTAATCGGCGCTTGGTGGGAAGTACTTGCTCCATGTTTGGCTCTTACTGTTCTTGTAACTGGTCTAGCTCTGCTTAACTTCGCAGTTGATGAAATTGCTAACCCGCAACTTCGTTCACACAAAGGTATGAAGCGTTGGAAGAAGCTAGCTGCACAAGACAAGAAAGAACGTACGCCAGACCTACCACCTCAAAATGCACTTTGGAGCGGAGATAAATAATTATGACTGCACCACTTATTTCTATCCGCAACCTTTGCGTGGATTACATTACTGATGCTGGCGATGTACGAGCTTGTAACAATGTCAGCTTTGATATCGCCCCTGGTGAAGTGTTTGGCCTAGCTGGTGAGTCTGGCTGTGGTAAATCAACCGTTGCCTTCTCACTGATGCGTCTTCATAAGCCGCCCGCGTTTATCACTGGTGGTGAGGTTATCTTCAATGGTGAAGATATCCTCAAATACAGCGATGAACGCATGCAAGCGTTCCGCTGGAGTGAAATGTCGATGGTATTCCAAAGTGCCATGAATGCATTAAACCCAGTACTTACAATGGCAGATCAGTTCTGTGACGTAATCATGCGTCACACGAACATGACCCGCGAACAAGCACTAAAACGTGCAGAAGGTCTGCTGGAGATCGTAGACATTCATCCGAGCCGTCTAAATGATTACCCACACCAGTTCTCTGGTGGTATGCGCCAGCGTTTAGTGATCGCAATTGCGCTCGCACTGAACCCTAAGATGATCATTATGGATGAACCAACCACGGCTCTGGATGTGGTTGTTCAACGCGAAATCCTGCAAAAAATCTATGCGCTTAAAGAAGAGTTTGGTTTCTCTATCTTGTTTATTACGCACGATATTTCTTTGATGGTCGAGTTCTCTGATCGTATCGGCATCATGTACTCAGGCGAACTGATTGAAGTTGCCCCATCAAAAGAGATATTGGAAAGCCCTTACCACCCTTACACGAAAGGGTTGGGTAGTTCTTTCCCTCCATTAACTGGCCCTAAAACGAAGTTGACCGGTATCCCAGGTAACCCTTTGAACTTATTAGAAGTCCCTCAAGGTTGCCGATTCCAAGCACGTTGTGACCGCGTCCATGAAGCATGTACACGCGTTCCTACTCAACTTAGACAGATTGAGCCAAATCGTTTCTCTAATTGTCATCTTTACGGTGACCCTATTGCTCAGACTAAGCTCTAGCAACTCACTGAGAAATAATTAAAAAGATTACTGGAGACAATTATGAGCAAAGAATTTGGCCAGCTACTAGTGGAAGGAAAAAACCTAGTTAAGGATTTTCCTATCAACAGTAACTCCTTAAACCAACCAATGATGCGTGCGATTAACGATGTGTCATTCAAAATGTACAAAAGCCGCGGTCTATCCGTCGTTGGCGAGTCAGGCTCTGGCAAATCCACGACAGCCAAAATGATCGCGAAAATGTACGCACCCACTGACGGCATTATTGAGTACAAGGGTCGTGACATCCAAACGATTGACTCTCGCTCAGACCTAATGGCGTACCGCGAAGGTGTCCAGATGGTATGGCAAGACCCGTTTGGCTCATTAAACCCAACACATAACATCTTCCACCATATCTTGCGTCCGTTGCTGATCCACAAAAAAGTCGATCCTCGCAACAAAAAGGAGCAGGAAGAGCGTGTCTATGACTTACTCGAGCAAGTGGGTCTTATTCCGCCAAAAGAGACAGCGCAAAAGTTCCCTCATCAGCTTTCTGGTGGTCAACGTCAGCGCGTCAACTTAGCTCGCAACATTGCGGTAGGTGCAGAAGTTGTGTTGGCCGATGAGCCTACCTCAATGCTTGATGTGTCGATTCGTGCGGGTGTACTTAACCTAATGGAAGAGATGAAGTTTGAGAAAGAGATGTCTCTACTCTACATCACTCATGATATTGCGACGGCACGCTACATCGCCGAAGACCTAGCGGTTATGTATGTTGGACATATGGTGGAATGGGGTGACACCGAAGAGATCATCCACGATCCACAGCATCCTTATACACAGCTATTGGTTTCTGCGGTACCCGATCCAAGCAAATCAATTCACGAGAAATTGAAAGGCAACAAAGGCGAGATTCCACTCTGGACTCCGCAATCCCTTGGTTGTCCATTTGCTGGTCGATGCCAACATGCGACAGACAAGTGTAAAGAGAAATTACCTGAAGTCACTCAGCTATCAGACAACCACTTTGTTCGCTGTTACTTATACGAAAACTAAAGACCACGAGCCAAGCCCGAAAGGTCTTGGCTCGATAACATCATAATAACTCATTCACCACTCGGAGATTTTAATGCTGCTACTTACTAACCATATTGGTTATGAAGCCCTTGGTCCAAAGCAAGCTGTACTGATGACCAGAAAGCCGCGCCTATCGACTACCACTGCGCTATTGGTGTGTGCTGACAGCCATCAAACAGTTGCTAACTTTAGCATTGAGAACGGAACGCAGGTTGCTCGTTGGCACCAAGGGAATTTTTTTCGCATTGATTTCTCCCAGTTTACTCAGGCAGGACGCTACTACCTGCGTGTCGATAATCTCCGTTCTGAGATCTTTAAAATTGAGACAGGCGTTCTTTTCGACACCACGCTATCGGATGTTCTGCACTACTTTAAGTCCCAACGTTGTGGTGGGCGTTTTGACAAGCAAGATCACACCATTCCACTTCTTGGTAGCGACACCCATGTAGACGTCCACGGAGGTTGGTACGACGCATCAGGCGATGTCAGTAAATACCTGAGCCATTTATCTTATGCCAATTACCTGAACCCTCAGCAGACTCCTATCGTTGTTTGGAATTTACTCAAAGGCCTCGAATTGGTTGCTCATGATGAGAACGTAGCCCTATTCACCAAAGTACGAATGATGGAAGAAGCCCTATTTGGCGCTGACTTTCTTGTACGAATGCAAAATGAACAAGGTTTCTTCTACATGACGGTGTTTGATAAATGGTCAAAAGACATCAAACAACGCGAGATTTGCGCGTATGCCACTCAGGAAGGACACAAATCTGAAGATTACCAAGCGGCATTTAGACAAGGTGGTGGTGCATCTATCGCAGCGCTGGCGGCTGCCGCTCGTTTAGAAGAAAGTGGCGAGTTTGCGACACAAGACTACCTTACAGCAGCCGAAAAAGGCTACTGGCACTTACGTGAGTTTAACCTTCAATACCTCAACGATGGTGAAGAAAACATCATCGATGAATACTGCGCGCTGCTCGCCGCTGTAGAACTTTACAAAACAACGAACAAGTCAGAGTACCTAACTGAATGTCGAGACTGGGCAGCGAAACTTCAGCTGCGTCAACAGTCAGATGAAAACTTCGCCCACTACTGGTCTGCCAATCAAGATGGATCTCGACCTTACTACCATGCGGCAGAAGCAGGACTGCCTGTTATTGCTCTTTGCGCTTACCTCGCAGTTGAAACCGATAGTGCGCTTAAACAACAGGTTCAAACAACCATCTCGCAAAGTATTCAATTTGAACTAAACATTACTCATTTAACGGCAAATCCATTTGGCTATCCGCGCCAATATGTCAAAGGGGTCAACGAGTCGAAACGAGACGCTTTCTTTGTCGCTCACAACAACGAGACGGGCTATTGGTGGCAAGGCGAAAACGCTCGTTTAGGTTCACTCTCTACCATGGCCCTGTTTGCATTACCTTACATCGATGACATCCAGACACGCCAACAATTGCTTCGTTTCTCACAAGATTCTATCAACTGGGTGCTCGGTCTAAACCCTTATCACATGTGCATGCTGGATGGACACGGCCACAATAACCCAGACTACTTACCACAATATGGTTTCTTTAACGCCAAGGGTGGAGTTTGCAACGGTATTACTAGCGGCTTTGAGGATGAAGAAGATATCGCATTCAACCCTCCAGGACAGAAAGACGACATGCTGCAAAACTGGCGCTGGGGCGAACAGTGGATTCCTCATGGCGCTTGGTACTTGTTGGCCATCATCGCCCAGTACAACCATTTCAGCCAACAGGAGAAAAAATAGATGACACTTTACTATGTTGGTATTGATGGCGGAGGCACCTCTTGCCGAGCTCGAATTCGAGATGAAAAAGGAAACTGTATTGGTGAAGCCAAAAGTGGCAGCGCCAATATTCTACTGGGGATTGACGTTGCAATGACATCTATTGTCGATGCAATTACTCAAGCGGCAAAACAAGGCGGGTTAGATGAATCTCACTTTGGTCGTATGCACGTGGGTTTAGCCTTAGCAGGCGCAGAACAAAAATCAGCTTGGCAAGCCTTTATGGCCCTCAATCATCCATTCGCTTCATTAGTATTAAATACCGATGCTTACGGTGCATGTGTTGGTGCACACAACGGCGATGAAGGTGCCATTATGATCGCTGGCACGGGATCATGTGGTATCTACCTCGCACAAGGCGAGCAACATGTTGTGGGCGGCCGAGAATTTCCGATTTCCGATCAAGGCGGTGGCGCTGTCATGGGCTTACGTCTTATTCAACAAGTCCTGCTTGCAACCGATGGCATCGTCGAAAAAACACCGCTAGCAGAGCATGTCCTGAATCACTTCAATCAAGATATCGATCAAATCGTTGAATGGTCAAAAGGCGCTCTACCTAGAGATTACGGTCAATTCTCACCTGCAATTTTTGAACACGCCTACCAAGGCGATTCGCTAGGAATCAGCATATTGAAGCAGACAGCCGCCGATGTAGAGATGTTTCTCATTGCGCTTAATCGCAAGGGTGCAACGCGAATCTGTCTAATGGGAAGTATTGCGCAGCGAATTAAAGCGTGGCTCTCCCCTCCTGTTCAAAGCTGGATTGTCGAACCTCAGTTTGATGCGATTGAGGGTGCTCTCATGTTTGCGGGGAAACCCGAACATAACCTGTATTAAGGGCGAAACTATGAGCTTTCGTGTCGAACTCGCCGTTTTATCTGAGCAGAAACAATTCTGCCGCTTTGGCTTAACGGTACACAATTTAACCGATCAAGATCTGACAAACTGGCAGCTCCAGTTCATCATCGATCGCTATATCCAGCCAGATAGCTTTACTCATGGTTCGGTTGAACAAGTCGGCAGTTTCTGTCGCGTTACTCCCGACACGCCTATCTTGACGGCTAACCAGCACTACTACTGCGAGTTTAGCATTGGGACTGCGCCACTGCGTTTTTACACTGATGGACTTAAAGACGCGCTCATTACTACAGATGAAGGCACAGTTACCTACCCGGCGACTCTAACGCCTATCGTATTGGCCTCTCCGTACCGAGAGCGTAGTGAACTGCCGGAGACCATTGCCTCCGATCTAGCCTTGATCCCAAAACCAAATCATATAGAGCAGCATGATGGCCATTTCCATTTATCGGCCTCAAGCCAAATCACACTGCAAGCCTCTTTAGCCGAAACGGCGGCGACTTGGCTACAACAAGAACTCTTCCAGCTGTTTAACTTTGAGGTTCAAACCATTGGTCAGAGTGACATTTTATATCGTAATAACCCAACGCTGGATGAGGGAGAATATCAGCTGACTGTCTCAGGATCTGGTGTTCGCCTAGAAGCAGGCTCAAGTATCGGTTTTGTCCACGCAAGCGCGACCTTGCTGCAGCTGACTCAAGTTAATCAAGACCAAACTTTATCGATTCCTTATATCAAGATTTGCGACACCCCGCGCTTTAAGTACCGCGGTATGATGCTCGATTGCGCTCGCCATTTTCATCCGATAGAGCGAGTGAAGCGTCTCATCAATCATCTTGCACATTACAAGTTCAACACTTTCCATTGGCACCTAACGGACGATGAAGGTTGGCGACTAGAAATCAAAGCCTACCCTCAATTAACCGAAATTGGTGCTTACCGTGGGACTGGTACACCAATCGTCCCTCAATACAGCCACTTAAACAGTGTGTATGGCGGGTACTATTCACAACAACAAGTGAAAGAAGTGATTGCTTACGCTGCGGAGCGCGGCATCACGGTGATCCCTGAGATAGATATTCCTGGCCACTGTCGAGCCGCGATTAAGTCTTTACCTCATCTACTGCAAGATAACGAGGACCGCTCTCAGTTTCGCAGCATACAGCACTACACAGACAATGTGCTAAACCCAGGTTTACCGGGTACCTATGAGTTTTTAGATACCGTTCTGGAAGAGGTCGCGGAGCTATTCCCTTCTCAATGGATCCATATCGGTGCCGATGAGGTACCTGATGGCGTGTGGCTTGAAAGCCCTGCATGTCAAAAGCTCATGGCTGATCGCGACTATCAGAGCGCAAAAGAGTTGCAAGGTCATCTCCTGCGTTATGCAGAGAAAAAACTGCGCACTCTTGGTAAACGAATGGTGGGTTGGGAAGAAGCTCAACATGGCAACAAGGTGAGCAAGGATACCGTCATTTACTCGTGGTTGAGCGAAGAAGCCGCACTGAATTGTGCGAAACAGGGCTTCGATGTGATTCTCCAACCAGGTCAGTCAACGTACCTCGATATGACCCAAGATTACTCTCCTGAAGAGCCTGGCGTCGATTGGGCTGCCGTCATCCCTCTAGAAAATGCGTATCGATATGAACCTCTCGCAGAAATCCCTGATAGCGATCCTGTAAGAAAACGCATTCTCGGTATTCAATGTGCGCTTTGGTGCGAAATCATTAACACACAACAACGCATGGACTACATGGTCTTCCCTCGTTTGACGGCCATGGCAGAAGCCTGTTGGACAAACAAGCCTCAACGTAATTGGGAAGATTATTTATCCCGGCTAAAAGGACACTTGCCACTTCTTGAGCGGCAAGGCGTCCAGTATCGCCAACCTTGGAAATAACATCTGGATTAATGACTCGTCATTAACAGTTTTCACTAGCTTTAAAGTTTTGGCTACCAAAGTGGTAGCTTGGTAAAAAGGAAATTAACATGAAATACGGCTATTTCGATAACGACAATCGTGAATACGTCATCACTCGACCAGACGTACCTGCGCCATGGACAAACTACTTGGGCACAGAGAAGTTCTGTACAGTCATCTCTCACAATGCTGGGGGATACTCTTTCTACAATTCACCTGAATATAACCGTGTTACTAAATTCCGTCCTAACGCGACATTCGATCGCCCAGGACACTACGTTTACCTGCGTGATGATGAGACAGGTGACTACTGGTCAATCTCTTGGCAACCAGTAGCGAAAAGCCTAGACGAAGCAAACTACGAAGTTCGCCATGGCTTGTCTTACTCTAAATTTAAGTGTGAATACAACGGTATTGAAGCTGAAAAAACGCTGTTCGTACCAAAAGGCGAAGACGCAGAAATCTGGGATGTGGTGATTAAAAACACCTCAGATAAACCACGTACGATCAGCGCATTCTCATTTGTTGAATTCTCATTCAGCCACATTCAATCTGATAACCAAAACCATCAGATGTCTCTCTACTCTGCGGGCACCTCATACAACGAAGGCGTGATTGAGTACGACCTGTACTACAACACCAACGATTTCGAAGGCTTCTACTACCTAGCATCAACATTTGACCCAGATTCATACGACGGTCAACGTGACAGCTTCCTTGGTCTGTACCGTGACGAAGCAAACCCGTTAGCGGTAGAACAAGGTAAGTGTTTCAACACAGCACAAACGTGTTACAACCACTGTGGCTCTCTACATAAGCAATTTACTATCCAACCGGGTGAAGAAGTTCGCTTTGCTTACATTCTAGGTATCGGTAAAGGCAACGGTAAGCGTCTACGTGCTAAATACCAAGACCTTGCTGAAGTTGATAATGCGTTTGCGGGTATCAAAGCACACTGGGATGAGCGTTGTGGCAAGTTCCAAGTAAAATCACCAAACGAAGGTCTAGATACCATGATCAACGCTTGGACCTTATACCAAGCAGAAACTTGTGTGGTGTGGTCTCGTTTTGCTTCATTCATCGAGGTGGGCGGTCGTACTGGTCTTGGTTACCGCGATACAGCGCAAGATGCAATCTCAGTTCCTCATGCTAACCCTGCAATGACGCGTAAACGTATCGTTGACCTGCTACGCGGTCAGGTGAAAGCGGGTTACGGTCTACACCTATTCGATCCAGATTGGTTCGATCCAGAGAAAGCTGACGTTAAACCATCGAAATCACCAACCGTAGTTCCAACACCTTCTGATGAAGACAAGATCCACGGTATCGAAGACACCTGTTCTGATGATCATCTATGGCTAGTTCCAACCATCTGTAAGTACGTGATGGAAACGGGTGAGCACAGCTTCTTTGACGAAGTGATCCCTTACGCTGACGGTGGCGATGCAACGGTTTATGACCACATGAAAGCCGCGCTAGACTTCTCAGCTGAATACGTCGGTCAAACCGGTATTTGTAAAGGTCTGCGCGCAGACTGGAACGACTGTCTAAACCTAGGTGGTGGTGAATCTTCAATGGTGTCGTTCCTACACTTCTGGGCACTGCAAGAGTTCATCGACCTAGCGCAATACTTGGGTAAAGATGCAGACGTTGAGAAATACACGGAAATGGCAGCAAACGTTCGTGAAGCGTGTGAAACACATCTTTGGGACGACGAAGGCGGTTGGTACATCCGTGGTCTGACGAAAAATGGTGACAAGATCGGTACAGCGCAACAAGCAGAAGGCCGTGTACACCTAGAGTCAAACACACTTGCGGTACTTTCTGGTGCGGTATCTCAAGAGCGCGGTGAGAAAGCGATGGACGCAGTAGACGAGAACCTATTCTCTGAGTACGGCCTACACCTAAACTCACCATCATTCGCAACGCCAAACGATGATATCGGATTCGTAACTCGCGTTTACCAAGGCGTAAAAGAGAACGGCGCTATCTTCTCGCATCCAAACCCATGGGCATGGGTAGCAGAAGCGAAGTTAGGCCGTGGTGACCGTGCAATGAAGTTCTATGATGCACTAAACCCATACAACCAGAACGACATCATCGAAAAACGTATTGCAGAACCATACTCATATGTTCAGTTCATCATGGGTCGTGACCACCAAGACCACGGTCGTGCAAACCACCCATGGTTAACAGGCACATCTGGCTGGGCTTACTTCGCGGTAACTAACTTTATCCTTGGTGTGCGTACAGGCTTCGATGGTCTGACTATCGATCCTTGTATTCCAACGAGCTGGCCTGGTTTCGAAGTGACTCGTCAATGGCTAGGTGCAACGTACAACATCAAAGTGGTTAACCCTGATTCAGTAAGCAAAGGCGTTAAGTCGATTACCGTGAACGGTGAAGCAGTAAATGGTGTATCTGTGCCAGTTCAAGCGGAAGGTTCAGTAAACGAAGTTATCGTTACTCTAGGTTAATCATCTTTTAGGGGAGAGCTTCTCCCCTTTTGATTTATCCGATGCACTGAGTTTAATAAGTGCATCGGTTCGCTAGCAAAGATTTAAGAAGCGGCGGGATGCCGCTCTTATCGAGGATCGAATCATGATCAAATTTGGTACAGGCGGCTGGCGTGCATTTATTGGTGAGGAGTTCACCAAAGATAATGTACGTTTGGTGGCTCAAGCAGTCGCAAACATCACGAATAACGAATCGGTTGCTGATCGCGGCTTTGTGATTGGCTATGACCGACGCTTTCTTTCTGATAAAGCTGGTCGTTGGTTTGCTGAAGTTCTAGCAGCAAACGGCATTGTCGTTAGCTTTATCGACAAATTTGTCCCAACGCCTATCGTAATGTTTAAAGCGAAGGAAATGGGCTGCGCGTACTCGGCATGTATTACCGCATCGCACAACCCTGCCGATTACAACGGCATTAAAGTCTTCATTGAAGGCGGTCGTGACGCAGATGAAATCATCACCCAAAAAATCGAGTCACAAATCGCTACGCTAACTGCGCAAGAGGTAAAAAGCGTTGATTTTGAACAGGCAGTTGAAGACAAACTGATTCAAATCATCAACCCAATGAACGAGTTTGTAGACTCGATCATCGACTTTATCGACATTGAAGCGATCAAGAAGGCCAACTTACGCGTTCTTATCGATCCTATGTTCGGCGTTGCGAAAAACGCGCTGCAGACGGTACTGATCAATGGCCGCTGTGATGTTGACGTAATCAATGACGGCAAAAACCCAGACTTCGGTGGCTTAATGCCGTCACCAAGTGCAGCAACGCTTTATCGTCTCAAACATCTTGTCGCCGCCGAAGGCTACGATATTGGTATCGGCACCGATGGTGATGCTGACCGACTCGGAATCATTGATGAAAAAGGCAACTTTATTCACCCAAATGAAGTGCTCATTCTGTTGTACTACTACTTGTTAGAGTACAAAGGCTGGACGGGCTCGGTGGTTCGTAACATCGCTACGACGCATATTTTAGATAAAATCGCTGCAGATCACGGTGAAAAATCGTTCGAAGTTCCCGTTGGGTTTAAACACATCAGTTCACAAATGGAAGCTGACGATTCACTGATTGGTGGCGAAAGCTCGGGCGGTTTAACCATTCGTGGGCATATCAAGGGCAAAGATGGCGTATTTGCATCGAGCTTATTGGTCGAAATGATTTCTGTTACAGGCAAGAAACTATCTGAGTTGCTTGACGAAATTTACGGCAAGTACGGCTATGCCTATACAGCAGAGGGAGACTGTAAATTCAAACCAGCGGAGAAAGAGGCACTGTACAACAAAATCTACGTTGAGAAACAGCTGCCTGAGTTTGACTTTGAGATCGATAAAGTCAGCTATGAAGACGGTGCAAAAGTCTACTTCAAGAATGGCGGTTGGGTCATTGCTCGCTTCTCAGGCACAGAGCCTTTACTGCGTATCTTTGCCGAAATGGAAGATAAAGAAACTGCAGAATGTGTTCTTCAGCAAGTGAAAAACTTCTTGCAACTTTAACGGAGTGTCAACTCCGTCCCTATAGGTGAAGAACACTTGCCCAGCTTTCGAGCTGGGCTTTTTTATCTGGTTAACTAAAAAGCAAGGACCCCCTGCGTTTCAACCTTCACTGAGACCTGTTGACCGATTGTGAGTGGTTCTGCAGAGCTGGCGATCAACTTCTGGCCGCTTGCATCAATCACATAACGACAATGATCACCCATAAATTGCTGCTCAAGCACTGTGACACTGCTCTCTTCTGCTGCACTGATTTGTACATGTTGCGGACGAAGTAATAGTTCGCAATGCTCACCGATAGAGATGTCTTGTTGCGCCATCGCTTCTACCAAACCCAACTGCGTTTCGTACTCAGACTCTGATGCACGAGTCGCAGATAGGTAGCTTCCACCACCCAAGAAATCAGCAACGAACTTGCTAGAGGGTTGATAGTAGAGCTCACTCGCTGTGCCATATTGCTCAATCACACCGTGATTCATCACCGCCATCTTGTCAGCAAAGGCAAACGCCTCCTCACGACTGTGAGTCACAAAAATGGCCGTCACGCCCTGCTTTTTGAAGATTTTGCGGATCTCGCCAATCAGCTCATGACGAACTTGAGTATCAATGTTTGAAAATGGCTCATCGAGTAAGAGCAGATCGGGTTTGTACGCTAGCGAACGAGCGATAGCCACACGCTGTTGCTGGCCGCCGGAAAGTTGATGTGGGTAGCGTTCAGCATAACCATCAAGATGAACCAGCTCTAGCATCTCATTCACTTTTGACTGTTGCTGATCGTGCGGCAAATCACGCAGACCAAAGGCAACATTTTGCGATACCGTTAAATGAGGAAACAACGCGTAATCTTGAAAGATCATGCCAATGTTACGCTGCTCTGGTGGAAGCCAGTTTTTGCCATCATCAATCAGCATGCAGTTTAAGCTCATGGTTCCTGAGCTTAATGGCAACAAACCCGCGATGGCTTTCAATAATGTTGTCTTCCCGCAACCACTGGCACCCAGCAAACAGACGATTTCGCCTTGTTCCACTTCCAGCGACAATGACTCTAACACTGTAGTTTGCTCGTCATATTTGCACGTGAGGTTTCGAATCGATAATGCGCAGCTCATCAGTGTGAATGCTCCAGTGAACGGTTAACTATAACTAACGGGACTAAACCCACCAAAACGAGCAGCACAGCCGGCAACGCCGCTAGCTCTAAATGCTCATCAGAGGCAAAGTTATAAACATAGGTGGCGAGTGTTTCAAAATTGAAGGGACGCAACAACAGTGCAGCGTTTAGCTCTTTCATGGACTCAATAAACACCAGTAATGCCGCAATCAAGGCGCCACGGCGCACGAGTGGGAAATGCACGCGCCATAACATGGTGTTAGAGTTGCACCCCATGGTTCTCGATGCCATATCCAGCGACGGGGATACTTTACTCAAGCTACTTTCGACGCTACCAATCGCCACCGCAGAAAAGCGCACCACCATAGCAAAGATAATCGCAAACATAGAGCCTGAGAATATGAGCCCAGGACGTCCCCAATCCATCATTTTAGCCACATCGTTGACAAAATGATCCATAAATAGCACAGGAACCATTACCCCAATGGCTAGCACCGTACCCGGCACAGCGTAGCCCATCGAGGACAAACGCATGAAAGCAAGACTTTTTCTTCCTGGGCTTACACGCTGACAGAAATTCACAATCAATGCGACGAGAACACCAAAAAATGCAGCGGTCAAAGAGACATATAAGCTGTTCAACGCATACTCACGAAACTCAGCGGTCCAACTTTGAGCGAAGTATTTGTAGGCATAGATAATCAACTGACCGAGCGGGAATATAAACGCGATAGAGACCAAGCCCCAGCACCATGCCAACGCAAACCACTTTTTCCAACCAGAGAGCTGGTAACGGAAATCTTCTCGACTACTAAATTGATTTTGAAATAGCTTTTGCTTACGACGACTGTAGCGCTCTGCACTAAGAAGTAAAATGACAACCACCAGCATAATGGCAGAGATTTTCGCTGCCGCGGTCAAGCTAGAGTAGCCAAGCCAAGTATCATACACCGCCGTAGTCAGGGTATTTACCGCAAAATAGCTTACAGTGCCAAAGTCACCAATCGTTTCCATGGCGACCAAAGAGAGACCGACCGCAATTGATGGTCTAACAAGTGGCAGCGATATACGACGAAAGCTCTCCCAAGGTGAACATTTCAATAGACGTGCTGATTGGAGTAGTGACACGTTTTGTTCCATAAATGCCGCTCGGCACAGCAAATATACGTAAGGATAAAGAACTAATGAAAGGACGATAATGGCGCCAGTGAGAGTTCGAATATCTGGAAACCAATATTCTCCTGGCCCCCATCCTGTTAAGTCACGCAATAGGATCTGGACTGGGCCAGCAAAATCAAACCAATCGGTAAATATATAACCAACGATATAGCCAGGCATCGCGAGCGGTAGTACCAGTGCCCACTGGAGAACTCGTTCGCTCGGTAGGCGACACATTGCCATAAACCAAGCAGAAGGAATGCCAAGTAACAAAGACAATGTCATCGTCCCTAACACTAATACGATCGTGTTAAAGGCATAAGTGGGCATCACCGTCGACATCAAGTGAGAAAACAGTTCGTTTGTCTCACCGACTGCGGTTGTGAATATTGCCAAGATCGGCAAAACCAGTAGCAAAGCAAGCACTCCACTACTGGTTTTCCATAGGTAATTTTTTTCTTTCATCGCCTAATTACAACGAGGCCGTATGAAACATAAATGCAGTTGCAAATACATCTCATATCCCTTTAATAGTTTAGGGGTAGTTATACCCATAAAAACAAACAACCTCAAGTAACCCTGATAAAAGAGCGACTTGAGGCTGTATTCTAGCGAGGTTTATTGACCCGCTAAATGACTATTAAAGGTCGAATTTAACTTCGTCTAGAAGTTTGATTGCTGCTTCGTGATGATCAGCGATCTCGTCTAGAGAAATTGTATCTGCTTTGAAGTCACCCCAAGATGCTACTAGCTCAGAGCGCTTAACACCTTCTTTAACTGGGTACTCGTAGTTTACTTCTGCGTACATGCTTTGCGCTTTGTCACCAGATAGGAATTCCATCAGCTTCACTGCGTTCTCTTTATTTGGAGAGTACTTAGCCATCGCCATACCGGAGATGTTTACGTGAGTGCCTGTTGTCTTCTGGTTCGGGAAGTTGATGTAAACTGCATCTGCCCACGCTTTCTGCTCAGCGTCATTCACCATCTTACCTAGGTAGTAGCTGTTACCAAGAGAAACGTCACATAGACCTTCTTTGATTGCTTTAACTTGTGCACGGTCATTACCTTGAGGCTTGCGTGCTAGGTTTGCTTTAACGCCTTCTAGCCACTCTTTTGTCTCCGCTTCACCTTTGTGAGCAATCATTGAAGACACTAGAGATACGTTGTATGGGTGCTTACCGCTACGAGTACAGATTTTACCTTTGAATTCAGGCTTAGCTAGATCTGCGTAGTTGAACTCTTCACCTAGACGACCAACACGGTCACGTGAAGAGTAGACGCTGCGCGTACGAGTTGTTAGAGCAAACCACTCGTTTTCAGTGTCTTGGTATTGTGCAGGAATGTTCTTTTCTAGAACGTCACTTTGTACTGCTTGAACAAGATCTTTGTTAGTTAGCTCTGCTAGGCGGCTGATATCAACCGTAAGAATCACGTCAGCAGGGCTGTACTCGCCCTCTTGAGCCAACTTCTCTGCTAGACCTTTCTTAGCAAACTTCACGTTTACTTTGATACCAGTCTCTTTCGTGAACTCGTTGAACATTGGCTCAACTAGGAACGGCTGGCGGTAAGAGTATACGTTCACTTCTTCTGCTGCCATTGCTGCTGAAGGTGCAATTGTTGCACATGCTAATGCTGAAAGAGTTAGCAGTTTTTTCATTGGTTCAATCCTTTAGTATTCGTAATGATAACGTTTATCAGTTGCGTTATTATATTCATCATAGTTTAGAAAACAATGATGCGAAACAAAAAAACCTGCTCATCAGAGCAGGTTTTTGATAGTTTTATTTGTAAGTATTTGTTACGTCACATTTAGAGTTCTTACTTAACCGTGACAAATTCTGGGTAAGCACCAACACCACAGTCATGCATATCCATACCTTCCATCTCTTCATCTTCCGAAACACGAATACCGATGGTCGCTTTTAGTACCGCCCAAACCGCTAGGCTCGCACCGAACACCCAAGCAAAGATAACTGCCGCACCGAATAGTTGAGCACCGAAAGTCGCATCGCTGTTGCTTAGTGGAACAACCATTAAGCCGAAGAAACCGCAGACACCGTGCACAGAGATCGCACCTACTGGATCGTCAATCTTGAGCTTATCAAGGGCGATGATGCTAAACACCACGAGTGCACCAGATACCGCACCAATTGCCACAGCGTACAGCGGCGAAGGCGATAGAGGGTCTGCTGTGATAGCCACAAGACCTGCCAACGCACCGTTGAGAATCATGGTTAGGTCAGCTTTACCCCAAGTTGTTTTACAAACAAGTAGTGCTGCAATGGCACCGGCTGCCGCGGCTGCGTTAGTGTTCAAGAAGATTTGACCGACTGCTGTTGCGTTCTCGAAGTCTGACACCATCAGTTGAGAGCCGCCGTTGAAACCAAACCAACCGAACCAAAGGATGAAGGTACCCAAAGTTGCAAGCGGCATGTTTGAACCTGGAATTGGGTAGATTTCGCCATTTTTACCGTATTTACCTTTACGAGCACCCAGCAGCAGAACACCGGCTAGCGCTGCTGCTGCACCTGCCATATGAACAATACCTGAACCGGCAAAGTCACTAAAGCCAGCTTCTGATAGGAAACCACCGCCCCAAGTCCAGTAACCTTCCATTGGGTAAATAAATGCCGTTAACACTGCCGAAAAGATAAGGAATGACCAAAGCTTCATGCGCTCGGCAACCGCACCTGACACAACTGACATGGCTGTCGCAACGAATACCACTTGGAAGAAGAAGTCAGATTCTAGTGAGTGATCCGCTCCTTCGCCTTGAGTGCCAATTAATGCACCAAATGATGGCAACCAGCCGCCTTCACCATTGTCAACGTACATGATGTTGTAGCCAACGAGCAAGAACATGGTACAAGCAATCGCGTATAAGCAGATGTTCTTAGTTAAAATTTCTGTGGTGTTTTTTGAACGAACTAAACCTGCTTCTAACATGGCAAAGCCAGCGGCCATCCACATGACCAACGCACCTGAAATGAGGAAGAAAAAAGTGTCTAGTGCGTAACGCAGTTCCGTTACTGTTGTCGTTAATTCCATCTTATTGTCTCCAGTCCTTCGAATTCTTATCGCTGTTAAAGCGCTTCTGCATCCATTTCGCCAGTACGAATTCGTACCGCTTGGCTCAAGTCGTATACAAAGATTTTTCCATCTCCGATTTTTCCAGTGTGCGCCGCTTTAGATATCGCTTCGATAACGCGATCGACATTCTCTGCTTGAGTTGCTATCTCTAGTTTTACTTTTGGTAAGAAATCCACTTGATATTCTGCACCTCGGTAAAGCTCTGTATGCCCTTTTTGACGACCAAAGCCTTTAACCTCTGATACTGTCATCCCTTCGATGCCGACATCGGCCAATGCCTCACGTACATCGTCTAATTTGAACGGTTTGATAATCGCATTTATAAGTTTCATCGCATCCTCTCTGAAGCTGTCTTCCTTTTGTCTTATACAATCCAAGGTATGTGCCAACTTTTTAACTTATTGATTACTATGAAATTTAACTTTAATCAGCTGCTGAAATGCAAAAAGGGCGCACCGATATGGTGCGCCCTTTTCCCAATATTAAAGCAAGGTGGTCAAACCTCACCAATGCTGTGCATTTACTTTGTGGTTAGAAACTCTTTCCATTGTTCGATGAGTGCTTCAAAGTCTTCCAACCCACAACTTGCTGTACTTTCGCTGTCATAAAAGTCGAACTCACTCCCCGACTCCATCTCATCACCATGAGTCAGTACATTCTCTTGAACGATCACCTCGTCTCCCTGAATGTTGACGCTGATCTCAGTACCAAGAAGTAGATGTTCTTTTTGCGGTTCCATCCGAGCTTGGTCCGTTAACTGTTCAACTTGAGCTATCTTGTCCCAATCCTTGCCAACTTCTTCTTGCAACCAACGCCCGACAATTTCATGCCCCATGCTCGACTTGACGTAATACTCTCCCATTAATGTATTACGAATGAATTCAAACTCCATAACACGCCTTTTGCCTTCTAGCCTGCATAATGGGCGGCAGTATACAGACTACTGAACGATGACGCGATAGAGACGCAACCGAACCCAACATAAAAAAGCGCCCACCGATAGGTGAGCGCTTTTTTATCAATCACTTACAAGGCTAGCGCAATTTATGCTGGCTCTTGGAAGATCACTTGTGCCGCTTTCTTAGTGTACTGTTCCATTTTGTGGAAGTTTAAGTAGCGGTATGTATCTGCTGCTGTCGCATCGATTTGCTTCGCGTATTCCAAGTACTCTTCCTTCGTTGGAATCTTACCTAGAATTGCACCTACTGCTGACAGCTCAGCAGATGCTAGATAAACATTAGCACCGGTACCTAAGCGGTTCGGGAAGTTACGCGTTGATGTCGACATTACAGTTGCTTTGTCTGCCACGCGCGCTTGGTTACCCATACATAGCGAACACCCAGGAGTTTCGATACGAACACCAGCGCGGCCGTAAATCCCGTAGTAACCTTCTTCTGTCAATTGATCGCGGTCCATCTTCGTTGGTGGCGCGACCCATAGACGTGTATCGAGTGAACCACCCCACTGCTCTAGCAGCTTACCCGCCGCACGGAAGTGACCAATGTTAGTCATACAAGAACCGATGAAGACTTCATCAATTTGTGTGCCTTGAACCTCAGACAGAAGACGAGCATCATCTGGATCGTTTGGTGCACATAGGATAGGTTGATCAATCTCAGCCAAGTCGATTTCAATGATGTGTGCATATTCTGCATCCGCATCCGCTTCCATCAACTCTGGGTTTGCCAACCACTCTTCCATCGCCGTGATACGACGCTCGATAGTACGACGGTCACCGTAACCTTCCGAGATCATCCACTTAAGCATAGTGATGTTTGAGTTTAGGTATTCTTCGATAGACTCTTGAGACAGTTTCACTGTACAGCCTGCCGCAGAACGCTCTGCTGAAGCATCAGACAGCTCGAATGCTTGCTCAACGGTTAGGTGCTCAACACCTTCGATTTCTAGTACGCGACCAGAGAATTCGTTGATCTTACCTGCTTTCTCAACCGTCAATAGACCTTGTTGGATTGCGTAATAAGGAATCGCATGCACAAGGTCACGTAGCGTGATACCCGGCTGCATTTCACCTTTAAAGCGCACCAAAATTGACTCTGGCATATCCAATGGCATTACCCCAGTCGCCGCTGCGAACGCAACCAAGCCAGAGCCTGCTGGGAATGAGATACCGAGAGGGAAACGAGTATGCGAGTCACCACCCGTACCTACCGTATCCGGTAGAAGCATACGGTTTAGCCATGAGTGGATTACACCATCACCTGGGCGAAGCGATACACCGCCACGGTTCATAATGAAATCAGGTAGTGTGTGGTGCGTGTTTACATCGACTGGCTTTGGATACGCAGACGTGTGACAGAAAGACTGCATCACAAGATCAGCAGAGAAGCCCAGACACGCAAGGTCTTTAAGCTCATCACGAGTCATAGGACCGGTTGTATCTTGAGAACCTACTGTGGTCATCTTAGGCTCACAGTACTGACCTGCACGCACGCCTTCAACGCCACATGCTTTACCCACCATTTTCTGAGCAAGCGTGTACCCTTTGTCAGATGCAGTAGGATCAATCGGCTTAGCAAATAGGTCTGTTTCACCTAGACCAAGAGATGCACGAGCACGGCTTGTTAGACCACGACCGATGATCAGTGGAATACGGCCACCAGCACGAACTTCATCAAGCAGTACTTTGCTCAGTTCAAAGCTAGAGATTTCTTCGCCATTTTTACGGACAACACCTTCATATGGGTAGATGTCGATCACGTCACCCATGTTCATCTCTTGAACGTTCAGTTCAATAGGTAACGCACCTGAATCTTCCATTGTGTTGTAGAAGATAGGAGCAATTTTACCGCCGAGACAGATACCACCAGTGCGCTTGTTTGGTACGAATGGGATATCTTCACCCATAAACCAAAGCACTGAGTTAGTCGCAGATTTACGAGAAGAACCTGTACCTACAACGTCACCAACGTAAGCCAGTGGAATACCGTCTTTTTGTAGTTCTTCAATTTGTTTAATTGGGCCAACACTGCCTGGCTGGTCTGGGTTAATACCCTCACGCTCCATCTTCAGCATTGCTTTCGCGTGTACTGGAATATCTGGGCGAGACCACGCATCTGGTGCAGGCGATAGGTCATCGGTGTTCGTTTCACCGGTCACCTTGAATACTTTAACCGTGATCTTTTCAGCAACTTTCTCTTTCGTGGTAAACCACTCAGCGTCTGCCCAAGATTGTAGGACTTGCTGAGCAAATTCATTACCTGCTTTGGCTTTTTCTTCTACGTCATAGAAGGCATCAAACATCAGTAGCGTGTGAGATAGTGCTTTCACAGCGATAGGCGCTAGGGCTGCATCGTCCAACAGAGCGATGAGTGGCTCAATGTTGTAACCACCTTGCATTGTGCCTAATAGCTCAGCTGCTTTCTCTTTGCTCACAAGTGGTGACGATACCTTACCTTTTGTGATTGCAGTCAGAAAGCCGGCTTTTACGTAAGCCGCTTCGTCAACACCTGGTGGGATGCGATTCTCAAGTAGGTCAAGAATGAACGCTTCTTCACCTTGTGGGGGATTTTTAAGAAGTTCCACAAGGCCTGCAACTTGCTCGGCATCTAGTGGTTTAGGAACAACTCCTTCGGCAGCACGCTCTGCGACGTGTTTACGGTAGGCTTCAAGCACGACTTTTTCCTCTCATTGCGGTTCCTCCCTCTTATTACTATTTATTCAAAAATATAAGGGAGTGAACATCCTTGGAAACTTGGCTCTCCTTGCCATATTTTTCATTCAGTTCTGAGTGAGAAACAGCGCCAGAGAGGCCAAACTGTGGGCGGTAGAATAGCAAATTTAACGTTAAATTAAAATCTCATCATTTTGACCAACATAGCAACTTAAGACTAAAGTTTTATGATTTTTATGCACTAAATCCTTTGATTCTCACAAGTTAAGAATCGCAATTGTGCATCTCTTTAGCCCGTTTTTACTTAAATGTTGTGCCAATTATTAGGTAGAAAGAATCATAGTTTCTTTCGGTTCGACCATAACCAAACATAATGGGTCCTACGGGTGAGTCAACACCAGCAAAGACAGAGCCTGCCATATACAAAGGCAGATCATTGTAGTCCAAGTCTGGATCAGACCAGACACCACCGTATTCGGCGGAAGCGCCAATATAAAACGGTGAGGTAAACAAGCCAAAATCGTTGTCAAACCATCGATATCGATAGACCACGCTACCAAAGGCTTTGTTTTGGCCGATCAAACTATTACGAGGAATACCAGACAAATGCAGGAAACCGCCGATTTCTCGCGGATCAATCGGTACTGATGAGTTTTTACTGGTGACAACACCGATGTCCAAATTTGCGACCAAAGTATGTCTTGAAAAGCTGTGCGCCGCCTTCAACACACCACTCATCTCATACGATGTGTCTTCGACCCTTTGATCGGTCACCAACTCTGTTGTTCCAACACTTTTATCGCGAGATATCAGATAATTGAGATCTAAATAGATCCCTTCTGTGGGCAAACTAAAGCTGTCTAAGGTGTCAATTCGATAATTGGCAAATGCCCCCAACCGCTTAAATTTTACATCTCCTAATAAAGGCAAACTGGACAGCTCACCGTCACCATCGGTGTATCGGACACCAAACTTTAGTTCTCGCCATAGCGTTTGCTGATAGCCGATGGCCGCTTCCGCTACCCATTCGGTGTAAGAAACGGGCAAATAGTTTTCAGTTGCTTCTAACGAGGTGTCCTCAAACCCTGTGAAAGGGGCATTGCGCTTTTCTTTGGTGTAGGCCAACTTAAATGTGGTAAACGTCTTCTGTCCAGAGAGAAACGGGCTGTACAGCTCTCCCTCGATCATCTTGTCAGTACCCATTTCAAGGTTGGTTCGAAGCTCGGCCCCATGCACATTCAAATCGGTAAAATTAGTCGACATACCAATTGAGTACTGACTGTCGGTACTAAAATCATCTTCAAGGAAAAAGCGGAAGTTGACGTAGTTTGGTCCCCAGGATTTTTCATCCACATCAATGACCAGAGTGTCGTTACCGTCTACCTCATCATAACGATACGAGACAAGTTCAAAGCGATCGAGCGCATACAAATCCTGCACACTTTGCTCAATCTCTTTCGTTGAATAAGTGTTGCCAGGCTCCAATGCCAAGCGGTTTTCCAATAACTTTTTGCTGTAGTGACTGTTGTTATTAATGACGATATCTTCGACGGCTATTTCATCGCCATAACGAAGATTTCTGCGCGCATCTTCTTTGTCATCCACATATTTTTGGTAGTCTGCTGAAGATAAACTGTAGCGCTTAATCAAGTCACGATTTTGCATGGCGGCTTGGTAGCCTTTGCGAAAGGCTTCAGGCATCTTATCGAACTCGGTGGTCTCCATGTCACCCACATCCGGTCGTAAGAACACGTCGTCGTCAGTGAGGGTTTCGGCTTGACGGTTGGTCGTGCTACGAACCAGATAGTTGGACAATTGATCCGCCACAGTCAGAAAAGTAGTGAAGTCATCTTCTTCTTTGTAGTCGGTGCTGATATCCACCGCGATCACAACGTCTGCACCAAGTTCACGTGCAACGTCTACGGGCATATTGTTAGTCACTCCGCCATCGACCAACATGCGACCATTCACTTCATACGGAGGGAGTGCTCCTGGGACCGACATACTCGCCATCATGGCATCAACCAAATAGCCATTGCCGATAATGACCGGTTCCAGCTCGATAATATCGGTTGCGACAGAGCGATAAGGAATGGCTAAATCATCAAAAGAGACGAAAGGCGGTAAGTTTCCCGTTGTTTCGCGCAAAATCTTGAGCATCCCCTGGCCTTGCACAATACCACGCGGAGCCCGCATTTCTCCCCAACGCAAACCAAGATCGGTGGTCAGTTGGTAGCGGTCTTCATACTCTTTATCACGCACCCGTCGTTCACTGCGATTCACGCGGTCGCGATAACCAGTGTTCCAGTCAACCGTATCGATGAAACTTTCAATTTCATCAGCGCTCATCCCCGTGGCGTACAAACCACCCACATATGCGCCCATACTGGTACCAGTAATAAAATCAACCGGCACTCGCATCTCTTCCAGAGCCTTTAAGACACCAATATGCGCAGCACCTTTTGCTCCACCACCCGCCAACACCACTGCGACTTTTGTGCGCGGTTCTGAGTGTTCGCTTTCTTGATATTCGGACTGCGCCAAAGCAGACACTGACCACAAGCCAGCCAATAACAACATAGCCAGTTTTTTCACACTAAAATCCTTTTGCTAATGAAGTGATGGAGCGTTAATCGAGTCTATTCTTATAACCCACTGATTACCATGTGAATAGTTTTTTTATCCATTGCGCAGGTTGATCATCACACTGTTGTTTGAATTTTCCGTTTGCATCCCAGATAGGCAATTTAAACGAGTTTTGACAATCGAGTTGCAAGTTCCCTTGGGCAGATTTGGCGAACCCTACCGTGCTAACATTCTGCGGCCAAGGTAGTGTTAGCTTCTCAGGAATGCGGTGCTTCAGGTATTCGGCATACACTCGCAACGCGCCACTTGAGCCTGTCAGTTTGGTTGGTTTGTTATCGTCTCGACCAAGCCAAATCGTCGTCACTTCGCGACCATCAACACCGACAAACCAACTGTCGCGAGTATCGTTACTGGTCCCAGTTTTGCCAGCAAGAGCCGCCCAGCCAAATTGACTATTGAGATAACGCCCCGTGCCTTCCAAAACTCCACGCTTCATCGCGTAGGTGGTGAGCCAAGCGGCTTGTTGATCGACCGTTTGTGACGATCGCGGTAGAGATTGGAATAGCACCTGACCATCAAGATCAACCACAGAGCGAAGTGCCGAAAGCTCAGCGCGACGCCCTGAGTTAGTCAGCGTTTGATACATCTGCGCCACCTGGAACGGCGTCAGAGTAAACGAGCCCAAAAACATCGAGGGCACCGGACGTACTTCGTTTCTGTCCACACCGAGTTTTTCTAGCGTATCGACGACGCTCGGAATGCCAAGCTGCATACCCAACTGAACCGTCGGCACATTGAGTGACTTCGCCAACGCCATGTAGAGTGGAACATCGCCACGGAATTTTCGATCGTAGTTGCGAGGGGACCAAACGGAGCCTTTGCTGCCTTTTAAGCTCAGCGGTTTATCATTCAAAGTGGTCGCGAGATTATACTTATCCGGTTGCTCTAAGGCCGTTAAGTAGACCGCCGGTTTGGCCAGTGAGCCGATTTGTCGACTGGCATTTAGCGCTCGGTTAAATCCATCATAACCGGTTCGTTTACCACCTACCATCGCACGGATTTCACCGGTATGACGATCCACTGCAACCGCCGCGCCCTCCAGTGATTTACCCGCAACTTTACCTAGCTCGGGGACTTTCTTGGCAATGGCGGCTTCTAACTCTTGTTGCGACACAGGGTCGAGCGACGTAAACACTCTCAGACCGACATCCGATTGAAACGCATCACCGACTTTTTGGTTGAGTTCGATTTTAAGTTGCTGGAAATACGCAGGCTGCCGGCTCGCGATACGTGGATTGTCTTGGATATCAAGCGGTCTATCCGCAGCCATTTCAAACTGATTGGCACTCAAGATACCTTGCTGCATCATCAAGCGCAGGACGAGATCGCGTCGTTCTTTCGCTCGTTCAGGAAAGCGCACTGGATTGTAATACGACGGTCCTTTAACCATACCGACTAGCAGCGCAAGCTGGTCAATACGAAGCTCTTGGATGGGCTGACCAAAATACAGACGCGATGCCAAACCAAACCCGTGGATGGCCTCACCACGGCTCTGACCTAAATACACTTCGTTCAAATAAGCTTCAAGAATACGATCTTTGCTGTATCGATAATCGAGAATCAGCGCAATGTAGGCTTCACGAACTTTACGCCACAAGGTTCGGTCGCTAGAAAGGAAGATGTTTTTCGCTAACTGTTGAGTTAACGTCGAGCCGCCTTGTACTGTACGACCCGCTTTTACGTTGGCCACCAATGCCCGCGCAATCGCTAAGGGTGACACGCCATCATGTTGGTAGAAGTTTCGATCTTCTGTCACAAGAAGCGCATCGACCATCACTTCAGGGAACTGGTCACGACGCAAAAACAGTCGTTGCTCATCATGATTTTTTTCTAGCATACCGAGCATTTTCGGCTCAATACGAAGGTAACCCATGTCACCTTTTTGCTCGAGGGACTCAATACGCGTTAACTCGCCTTGATTGAAATGCAGCATCACATGACGATCTGGCTCTGGTCCATCCGTAAACTCGAACGGACGACGGATTAACTCTATTTTGGTCGAAGAGGACGAGTACTCACCGGGATAACGAGGTTGACGCACTTTTCGATAATTCAGCACATCCAACTCATTACGCACTTCTTGAATGGAAATCGCGTCTCCGGGTGTTAAGTGTAAAATACGCGCGTAAACCACTGTCGGTAAGTCAAACAATTGCCCCTCAAAACGCTGTTTGACCACACTATCTAAATAGATGCCGACAAACAGTAAAACGGCCAATCCTGCTAGCCCCAACTTCCAACTGATTCCCCACAAGGTTTTCAACCATGTTCGCTGAGCTTTGGCTTTTGGCGCGCGTTTTTTTGTCGTACTGGCACGCTTGCGAGCAGGCTTTTTGGTCGTTTTCGCTTTGCTGCTCATAGTGGTGTTTTTCTTGGTCATGGTTACTGATTTAACTGTCTTTTGGTCTTAGTTGTCGCGATATGAGTTGCTGGGTCGTCAGGCCAGACATGCTTCGGGTAACGCCCTTTCATCTCTTTTTGCACCTCTTTATAGGCACCTTGCCAAAAACTGGCGAGATCCCGCGTCACTTGCAAAGGACGCTGAGCTGGAGACAGCAGCTCTAACACAATGGTCTTTCGACCAAGAGCAATTTGAGGTGAAGTTTGCTCACCAAAGACTTCTTGCATCCTTACCGAGAGCACAGGCTCTTGGCCTTGTTGATAGCGAATCGCTTTCTTCGTGCCTGTCGGTAATGTGTAATGTGTGGGTAGCCACTCTTCGATCTCTTGATTAAGCGGCCAACCGAGAAACGCCGTCAACGCTGCTAGAACGTCCACTTTCCCAAGAGCTTTGACCGAGCTCACACCCGTCAAATAAGGCTCTAGCCAAACATCGAGTTGCTCAAGCAAAGCGGCATCCGACAATTGAGGCCAATTGTGTTCAGGCAGCCAGTCCGCCGCACAACGAAATCGCTCCAGCTCCGCGATACTTTTTGGCGTCCAATTTAATACTGATAAGCCTTTACGACGAATAAAATTGAGTAAAGCTTGCGTCATTTTTTCGTTTGATGGTTCTGGAAGCGCCACTTTTGAAACAATGAGCTTACCAAACTTTTGCTGGCGCTCAGCGACTAAGCGTCCCTTTTGTTCATCCCAATCAACGACATCCAGATCGATAAACGCATCTGGGCACATCTGTTCAAGTTGATGAATGTCGAGTTCGATCGCCGAGAAAATAGTTGAAGAATCAGAGTGGCTGCGCATCAGTTCAATCGCCACAATATAATCACAACTTGATAGCCCTTCTTCCATGCGCATTTCTCCGCCGTGGCCATTGGCAAGTAGAAAGCGTCCGACTTGATTGTCTCGAGCCTTGGCAATGCGATCAGGAAAAGCACTGGATAACAACATTGCGACCAAGGATTCATCACAGCGCGACAACGAAAAGTCTGCCGATAATTTTTTCGCCAAAGCGCGCGCGCGCTGCTCAACCAGAGGTTGCTTGGCGTGTTTCCCTTGCTTAAAGCGATGGACGCTGTGAGAAAAATCGACTTGATTACGCTCGGGCTCTTCAAGCAGCGCCGCAACCATCACTCCAGTATCAATACATTGGTGAGCTTTCGCCGTCGAGAGCATCGCGGCAATACGCGGCTCTACCCCAAGCGTCACCGCAAGCGATCCTGCTTGGGTCAGTTGCCCCTTCTCATCGAGCAGATGCAACGATCTCAACAGGGAGCGCGCCTGCCCTATGGCACTTTTTGGCGGAGTGTCGAGCCAGAGCAAATCATTCACATCCTGCGCTCCCCACTGGGTGAGCTCAAGCGCTAGGTTTGCCAAATCAGAATGAAGAATTTCCGCAGGGGGCACATCCGGCTGCTGATTGAGTTGGCTCTCACTATATAAGCGCACACAAATGCCCGCTTCCAAACGCCCTGCTCGACCGGCTCGTTGCTCGGCTGAAGATTTGGCAATACGAACTTGCTCTAGGCGTGTTACGCCACTTTTTAGGTCGAACTTGGCCACCCGCTCAAGCCCCGAATCCACCACCAAACGTATGCCTTCAATGGTCAACGAGGTCTCCGCAATATTGGTTGCCAACACCACTTTTCTCTTGCCGGGCTCCGCGGGTTGAATCGCCATCTGCTGCTGAGCAAAGTTTAACTGGCCATAAAGGGGGCAAATTTGAATGTCTTTAGGCAAGCCCGCCAGCCTTTCTTCCACGCGTTTAATGGCAGCCACACCAGGCAAAAATGCAAGCAGAGAGCCGCTCTCTTGATTCATTAAGCTAGCGATTTGCTTGCTCATTAGCTCTTCAAGGCGATCATTGGCTTTCCCAGGCTGATAGCGAAACTCAACTGGATAGCTTCGACCTTGAGATTCGATATAACGCGCCTCAGGAAGCAATCGACACAGCGCCGCTTGATCGAGCGTTGCCGACATCACCACTAACTTAAGATCATCACGCAGCGCTTCTTGAATCTCTATACAAAACGCAAGTGCCGTATCGGTATGGATGCTGCGTTCATGAAACTCATCAAACAGAATGAGATCCACTCCGTTCAACTCAGGATCCGACTGAATCATGCGAGTCAGGATCCCTTCTGTCACTATCTCGAGTTGGGTTGTGGCACTCACTTTAGTTTCGCCACGAACTCGATATCCTATTCGCTGGCCAACACTCTCGCCCAACTGCTGAGCCAAATAACGCGCAATATTACGCGCCGCCAGCCTTCTGGGTTCTAGCATGATGATTTTGCCCGCGATCCCCCCTTGCTTGACGAGCTGTAAGGGGAAATGGGTCGATTTACCCGCGCCGGGGGCCGCTTTGAGGATCAGTTGAGCGCAGTCGCGAACACCCGAGAGTAACTCAGGCATCACGCCTTCAATAGGCAGTTGTGACAATGGGAAAGCCTTGTGGTGTAATGTTGGCAACTATTGTACATAAAAACAGTGCCAAATGAAGTTCGAGCCCGCATTAGAACCTGCCACACTTATTCAACGATACAAGCGCTTTCTCGCTGACATTACCTTGCCTGATGGCAGTGAGCGCACCATTCATTGCGCCAACACCGGAGCGATGACGGGTTGTGCTACGCCCGGCAATGCCGTGTGGTATTCCACTTCCGACAACCCTAAACGTAAGTACCCCAACAGCTGGGAGTTGACCGAAACAGCACAAGGGCATCGCATTTGTATAAACACCGCACGCGCTAACCAATTGGCAGTAGAAGCTATCCAATCAGGTACCATCGCTGAGCTGCAAGGGTATGATCAACTTCAAACAGAAGTAAAATATGGCAATGAAAATAGTCGAATCGATATCTTGCTCAATTCAGAAAATAAACCAAAATGCTATATAGAAGTTAAGAGTGTCACCTTACTGGACGAAAAACTTGCTGGGCAAGGTTATTTCCCCGATGCTGTCACGACAAGAGGCCAAAAGCATCTGAGAGAACTCTCAGAAATGGCACAAAGTGGACATAGAGCGGTACTTTTGTTCACTGTTTTACATTCGGGTATTGAAAAAGTGTCTGCCGCACACCATATAGACGCCAAATATTCACAATTACTGAAAACTGCGCAAGAACAAGGGGTGGAAGTCCTGTGCTACAAGGCCGAGCTTTCCAACTCAGAGATGAAACTGGTCAACGCAATTGAATTTATCAATTGACAGAAAAAGTGGTGTCACCTTCACATTGACAACAACTTTACGATTCAGAGTTTGCCTCGATAAGTTCTTTTTGCTATAGATACCCGCCTTAAATTAACTGCGAGCGCAGTTGACTAGGTGTTAGTAGGAGATGCTGCATGCCAGAATCAAAGAAAAAAGCGCTAGGCATCCTAGCCATTGCAGGGGTTGAGCCATATCAAGAGAAGGCTGGTGAAGAGTACATGTCACCAGAGCAAATGGCTCATTTTACAAAAATTTTGACAGCTTGGCGCAACCAGCTCAGGGAAGAAGTTGATCGCACTGTTCACCACATGCAGGATGAAGCAGCGAATTTCCCAGATCCAGTTGACCGCGCGTCTCAAGAAGAAGAGTTCAGCCTTGAACTTCGAAACCGTGACCGTGAGCGCCGTCTAATCAAGAAGATTGAAAAGACACTAAACAAAATCGAAGAAGATGAGTTTGGTTTCTGTGATTCTTGTGGCATTGAGATTGGCATCCGTCGTTTGGAAGCCCGTCCAACTGCAGACCTTTGTATCGACTGTAAAACACTTGCAGAGATCAAAGAGAAACAAATGCAAGGTTAATCACCTCCATTCTGTTAATTATAAAGGGAGCATTCGCTCCCTTTTTGGTTTAGTGAATTGCTATGAGTTACATTGGCCGTTTTGCCCCATCACCGTCTGGACCTTTGCACTTTGGCTCCTTAGTTGCCGCGTTAGGCAGTTACTTCCAAGCCAAGTCACAGCAAGGTCAATGGTTGGTTCGAATTGAAGATCTTGACCCTCCGAGAGAGATGCCCGGGGCGGCTAGCTTGATCCTTGAGACACTGGAAGCGTACCAACTGCATTGGGATGGCGAAGTCGTTTATCAAAGTCAACGCCATGACTTATACCAGCACCAAATCGAACACTGGCTGCAATCAGGTCAAGCCTACTACTGCCAATGTACACGCAAACAAATCAAAGCAATGGGTGGCTTTTATCAAGGCACTTGCCGTGATTTAACGCTCAATCAGCCAGATAACTGTGCCATTCGCCTAAAAATGACACATCCTATCTATCAATTTGAAGATGAGAAGCACGGTCAACTGACGATTCCAACCGCCTTAGCAGATGAAGATTTCATTATAAAACGCCGCGATGGGTTATTTGCTTACAACCTTGCGGTAGTATTGGATGACATTGACCAAGGCATCACAGAAGTGGTTCGTGGCGCCGACCTGATTGAACCTACAGGACGCCAAATTAGCTTGTATCATATGCTAGGTAAAGCGCCTGTGAGCTATCTTCATCTTCCACTGGCGCTAGGGGACAATGGTCAGAAGTTGTCCAAGCAGAATCATGCGCCAGCCATTGATAATCGCAATCCAAAGCCCGCTCTGTTAGACGCAATGCGCTTTTTAGGCTTTGAAATGCCACAAGATATCAAACAGCTGAGCGTGAGTGAGATCATTGATTGGGGCGTTAAAAATTGGCACTTGCAGCAGTTGCCAGCATCGATCGAGATCACACCAAGATTCTCAAACCGCTCGCCGTAAGCTATTATTAGCCGCAAATTCGCCTTATTAGGCACAAATTAAGCCTGTAGCAAGGTTGGTTTTCACCATATTATTGCCAGATGCACATGAACAAAAACGACGATACACCAAGCGAAAAGAACATATACCCAGAGCTTTCTCTGAATATCATCACTCGCCAAGAGCACAACGTCTCTCGTAAGAAGATCAGTGATAATGCACTGAAAGTGCTGTACAGACTTCATGGAGCAGGCTTTGACGCATATCTTGTTGGGGGCGGAGTTCGAGACCTTCTACTCGGCCAACAACCAAAAGACTTTGACATTGCGACCAACGCAACGCCAGAGCAAATTCGCCAGTTATTTAAAAACTGTCGCCTAATCGGACGCCGATTCCGTCTCGCGCACATTATGTTTGGTCGCGATATCATTGAAGTCGCCACATTCCGCGGTCACCACCAAGAACCGAGCAAGAACGTTTCTCAGCAATCCAAAGAAGGGATGCTGCTCCGTGACAATGTGTACGGCACGATTGATGAAGACGCCGAGCGTCGCGACTTTACCATCAATGCGATGTACTACAGCATTGCCGACTACTCAATTCACGATTATGCAGGCGGCGTCGAAGATCTTGAAGACAAATTGGTTCGTCTGATTGGCGATCCTGAAACGCGTTATCGCGAAGATCCAGTCCGTATGCTGCGCGCAATTCGATTCGCGGTAAAATTAGACTTCGACATCGAGGAAGATACCGCAGCGCCAATCGAAGAGATGGCAGTCTTACTGCGCGATATTCCACCAGCACGACTCTACGAAGAATCACTCAAGATGCTGCAATCAGGCCACGGTCTAGAAACCTACCACCTGATGCGTGAATACAACTTGTTTCAGCAACTGTTCCCAACCATCGCCGAGTTCTTCACTGAAGAGTACGACTCACCAACTGAGCAAATGCTAGATTTGGTTCTCGATTCGACCGATCAACGTATCGAAGAAGGTAAACGTATCAACCCTGCGTTTATGTTCGCCGCCATGCTGTGGTATCCGCTACAAGCAAAAGCGCAGCAGTTGATGGAGAAACGCAAACTCGCTTACTACGATGCAATCATGGAAGCGAGCAACCAGGTTCTCGATGATCAAGTTCGTTCCATCGCCATTCCACGTCGCCACACCGCGACCATCCGCGAAATTTGGCAACTGCAACTTCGCATGCCTCGCCGCAATGGTAAACGAGCGTTCCGCCTAATGGAGCTCAATAAGTTCCGTGCAGGCTTCGATTTCTTAGAAATGCGCGGTGAAATTGAGCAAGGCGAAACCCAGCAACTCGCCAAATGGTGGGAAACCTTCCAAAATGCGGGTCGTAACATGCGTCAAGCCATGGTGGCTGATTTAGATGCCAGCAGCGATGAAAAGCCAAGACAGCGTCGCCGTAAAACGTATCGCAAGAAAAAGTCGAAAGCATCATGATGAACACCGTCTTTATTGCGGTTGGTAGCAATCTTGCCGATCCTGTTACTCAAGCGAATGAAGCCATTCATGCGCTCAAAAGCCTGCCTCGCTCAGAGTTTGTGCGAACCTCTAGCTTATACAGCAGTACGCCCATGGGGCCGCAGGATCAGCCTGACTACATTAATGCCGTTGTTGAAGTAAAAACAGAATTAACGCCACTTGAGCTACTCGATTGCACACAAGCTATTGAACTAGAACAAGGGCGCGTCCGTAAAGAAGAGCGCTGGGGCCCAAGAACCTTAGATCTCGACATCATTCTTTACGGCAATGAGGTGATTGATTCGGAGCGTCTCGTTGTTCCACATTATGGAATGAAAGAGCGCGAGTTTGTGCTCTACCCGCTTGCCGAAATCGCACCAAATTTAACCCTCCCATGTGGGACCAGACTGGAAGACTTACTTAAAGTCGTTGAGCAAAACGGTCTGCGTATTTGGCAATCATAGCCAACTCCTATAAGGAAAAATCATGAAAAAAATAACCATTAGCGATCTGATGAAATGGAAGCAGGAAGGTCGTAAATTTGCCACTTCTACCGCTTATGACGCAAGTTTTGCGCAGCTATTTGAAAGCCAAGAAATGCCCGTGCTACTCGTCGGTGATTCACTTGGCATGGTTCTTCAAGGAGAATCGTCAACGCTGCCAGTCACAGTAGAAGAGTTAGCCTACCACACACGCTGTGTACGCGCAGGAAGCCCAAACTGCCTTCTAATGGCCGATATGCCATTTATGAGTTACGCAACGCCTGAGCAAGCATGTGAGAACGCAGGAAAGCTAATGCGTGCGGGTGCAAATATGGTGAAAATCGAAGGTGGCGACTGGTTAGTCGAGACCGTAAAAATGCTGACAGAGCGTGCCGTACCAGTTTGTGCTCATCTTGGCTTAACGCCTCAGTCAGTCAACATTTTTGGTGGCTTTAAGGTACAAGGCCGCGACCAAGAAAAAGCGGATCGCATGGTTCGCGATGCCCTAGCGCTCCAAGAGGCAGGCGCGCAAATCATCCTACTGGAATGTGTACCTAAAGAGCTGGCAGCTCGCATCACAGAAGTGTGTGATGTGCCGGTGATTGGTATTGGTGCGGGTAACGTGACAGACGGTCAAATCTTAGTGATGCACGACATGTTTGGTATTGCCGCTAACTACATGCCAAAGTTCTCGAAAAACTTCCTTGCTGAAACCGGAGACATGCGCAAAGCTGTTGCCAAATACAAACAAGACGTTGAGAGCGGTGCGTTCCCTGACGACGCACACACTATTGCCTGAGGATAATGTTCATGCAAACTTTTGCTGAAATTGCTGCTCTTCGTGAGCAAATTAAACAGTATAAAAGAGATGGCCGAACAATCGCGTTTGTACCAACGATGGGCAACCTACACGAAGGTCACTTAACGTTAGTACGCAAAGCTCGCGAGCACGCTGATGTGGTTGTGGTGAGTATTTTCGTTAACCCAATGCAGTTTGAGCGTGCTGACGATCTCAATAACTACCCTCGCACATTGGAAGACGACCTCACCAAGCTAAGCGGTGAGGCAGTAGAATTGGTCTTCACCCCAACGCCTGAAATCATCTACCCTGAAGGGCTCGATAAACAAACATCGGTTGATGTTCCAGGTTTATCGACCATTCTAGAAGGTGCATCACGCCCTGGTCATTTCCGTGGCGTCTCAACAATAGTCACCAAGCTGTTCAACATTGTTCAGCCCGATGTGGCTTGCTTTGGCGAAAAAGATTTTCAACAGTTAGCAGTCATCCGAAAGATGACTGAAGACTTAGCGCTCGATATCGAGATCATTGGTGTGCCAACAGTTCGTGAAATGGATGGCCTTGCAATGAGCTCTCGCAACGGTCTGTTGACTCTAGATGAGCGTCAGCGTGCACCAGTATTGGCTCGTACCATGCGTTGGATCAGCAGTGCAATCCGCGGTGGTCGTGATGACTACGCCTCTGTGATTGAAGATGCCAGCGATCAGCTGCGTGCCGCAGGTCTCCAGCCTGATGAAATCTTTATCCGCGATGCTCGCACGCTCCAAGCGATTACAGCCGAAACCACTCAAGCCGTGATTCTGATGTCTGCATTCTTAGGCAAGGCACGTCTTATCGATAACCAAGTGGTTGAGATGACAGTGGAAACTAAAGAAGAGGAAGAAGCGTCAACCTCTGATGAAAAGAGCGAGTAATCGCCTACTATCGTTTAAAAAGGCTTGGTGCTGCGCACCAAGCCTTTTTTGATTCAAATGAATTCGTCAACTAGCTTCTTAAGCCGATTCCCTTAGTCACTAAGTAGTGCGCGATCGCGTACAACACGACAACGAAAATACTCAACACACCAAATGAAGTGACAATACCAACATCAGATACCCCCAAAAAGCCGTAGCGGAATGCGTTAACCATGTAGACAATCGGATTGATTTTCGACACCCCCTGCCAAAACTCAGGTAACAAGCTGATGGAGTAAAACACGCCACCAAGATAGGTCAAAGGCGTTAAGACAAAAGTCGGGATGATCGAGATATCATCAAACGTCTTCGCGAACACCGCATTGATCAAGCCCCCCAAAGCAAACACGACAGAGGTCATAAATACAGTCGCGATGATTATGCCCCAGTGCTCAACTTGAAGATCAACAAACAGTAGTGAGACAACAGTAACGATGGTGCCGACGAGCAAACCTCGCACTACACCACCCATCACAAATCCTAAAATGATCACATAGTTGGGTACAGGCGCAACCAACAACTCTTCAATGTTTTTTTGGAACTTAGCACTGAAAAACGATGATGCTACATTCGAGTATGAGTTAGTAATCACCGACATCATAATCAAGCCAGGAACAATGTACTCCATGTAGCTAAAACCGTTCATCTCGCCAATTCTAGAGCCGATCAAGCTGCCAAAAATGATAAAATATAGCGTCATCGTGATCGCCGGTGGAACCAAGGTTTGCACCCAAATGCGGGTAAAGCGATTGATCTCTTTGGCTAATAAACTGCGAAAAGCGGTCCAATACAACTGATACATGTTATTCGCTCCCCTCTCTCACAATGCTAACGAACAGCTCTTCCAATCGGTTGGCCTTATTGCGCATTGATAACACCTTCACCCCTTGTTCGGTCAACTGAGCAAAAATACCGTTAAGCCCTTGTTTTTTATCAATTTCAATCTCTAACGAGCCCGCACTAAACTGCTGCTTGTTGACACCCTCGAGTCTTGGTTCAGGGGCACCATCTTCCAAATCAAGAATAAAGGTCTCCACCTGCAGTTTGTTAAGCAGACTTTTCATGGTGGTGTTTTCGATCAGCTCACCCTTGCTGATGATGCCGATGTTGCGACACAACATCTCCGCCTCTTCTAAATAGTGAGTGGTGAGTATGATGGTAATCCCTTGCTCAGAGTTAATTTCTTTAAGGAACTCCCACATTGAACGACGCAGCTCGATATCCACCCCTGCGGTCGGCTCATCCAAAATCAGTAGTTGCGGCTCATGCATCAGCGCTCGAGCAATCATCAAACGGCGCTTCATTCCTCCAGATAAATTTCTTGCACGTTCGTTACGCTTTTCCCACAAATCGAGTTTAGTTAAGTACTTTTCAGCCCTTTCTTCCGCCAGTGATTTAGACACCCCGTAGTAGCCCGCTTGCTGCATGACGATCTGTTTCACCGTTTCAAATTGGTTGAAATTAAATTCTTGCGGTACCAAGCCTAGGTTTTGCTTTGCAAGTTCTAAATCGCTATCGATATCAAAACCGAATACCTTAACGTTACCTGATGTCTTGTTGACCAAAGAGGAGATGACGCCAATAGTGGTCGATTTACCCGCGCCATTGGGACCAAGCAGTGCGTAAAAGTCCCCTTTTTCCACATTTAGGCTGACGCCTTTCAGTGCTTCAAACCCACCTGCGTAGGTCTTACGCAGCTGTTCAATCTCTAATGCATACATAACAAACTATCGTTTCTTTGAATTAACCAAATTAGTTTATCGTTGAGTAACGATGATTACAATTAAACCTTTCGAATATTTTAGAAATATAAAAATTATTCAAAAAAAAACGCCGCAGAAGCATCTGCGGCGTGGAGTGACATTCTCTAAAAAGTAGCGGCTAAACTAGCTCTGTCTGACCTTCACCTGTATCTACATGACGAATAGCCGCTTTAAGCGCTTCATAGCGGAATTTATAAGTGTTGGCAGCAGGTACCAAATCAAGCACATGGAACTTCTCCAGTTGCTGGCGCGTTTTCTCATTTGGACACAGCAAATACACTTCACAATTAGCATCTTGCGCGTCTTTAATGGCGTTTTCTAGGGCGAGTCCTACGGTGACATCGATCATCGGCACATCGGTCAAATCGAGGATCATCACCTCGTAATCAGAAATACTGGTGTGCTGACGTGAAATCGCTTTCGACACGCTAAATATCATGGGGCCAGAAAGATAGAAGAACAGTACTTTACCATTGGCCATGTCTAACAAGCCGCGTTCACTGTCAGACAGCGGTACGTCATCTTCATCCGCATCACTGATCGCCTTCACTTGGCGAGCTTGTTCACGACTCAAGCGCTCGATGATGATGATGTTTGAGATAAATACCCCCAAACCAACGGCCACAATCAAATCGACAAACACAGTCAGCAGCATCACGCCGTACATGATCGCCATACCGGCAAAACTGACTCGGTGAGCACGCTGAATAAAGCTCCAATCAAGAATATTGAAGCCAACATAAACCGCAATACCCGCCAGAACCGCCATCGGAATAGGCTCTGTTAGGCCACCAGCCACCAGTACGACTAACGCGAGCATTAACGCACGAATAACACCAGAAAGTGGCGAACGGGCTCCGACCTGAATATTTGTTACCGTCCCCATAGTTGCACCAGCACCAGGCAGAGCACCAAACAAGCCTGAAATCATGTTCGCTAAGCCTTGGCCACGAAGCTCTTTGTCTGAATCATGCTCTTTACGCGTCAAGGAATCACCAATAACTGCCGTCAACAGGGTATCAATACAACCAAGTGTACCTAGCACTAGCGCATCAATAACCATCTCGGTGAACATAGATGCATCAATATGCGGCACAACAAGTGAAGGTAAGCCCGCCGGGATTTCACCAATACGACGAATCGAGTCTGTATCAAATAGAATGACGGAAAGCAGTGTGACAGCGACAAGCGCGACCAGTTGAGCTGGAACGTACTTACGATAACGCTTAGGAAAGAAAAACAAGATCCCGAGAGTCAGCAAGCCAAGAAATAGCTCACTGAATTTCATATTGGCGACCGTATCAGGTAACGCAGACAAGGTGCCAATTACACCGCCAGCAGGGGCAGCGTGACCAAGGAGGGGGGATAATTGGAGAATAATCAGAATCACGCCAATTCCCGACATAAAACCGGAGATGACGCTATATGGCATCAAAGTTACGTACTTTCCTAACTTTAGCGTACCCAGCAAGATCTGAAACGCACCTGCCATCATCACGACAGTGAACGTCATTGCCATCCCCGTCTCAGGGTACTTCGCCATCATACTGGTTAAAACGGCAGTCATGATCACCGTCATAGGGCCAGTAGGCTCGGATATTAACGTATTCGAGCCACCAAAAAGTGAGGCAAACAGCCCCACCATTATGGCTCCCCAAAGCCCGGCTTCAGCGCCAGCTCCTGAGGCGACACCAAATGCCAGTGCTAATGGTAAGGAGATGATGGCGGTAGTCACACCACCAAACAAATCTCCTTTGAGATTGATATCTTCAAAACGACTTCCAAACACAACTCAGCTCCATGCTTAAAATTTGGCTACGACACCTTACTTTCTGGGTTACCCTATACAGGCTCAAAAATTGAGTCCAATAACCACTCTTTTTGTAGCGAAACATAACGAGAAATATTAGCGATTTGCTGCGAAATGTCGCTATTTTCATCACTTTACCAAATGTTATCTAGTAGAGATAAGTGTTAATTACATCTCATAACTCATACTTTATAACCTTTGGTTAGGATGAGTGCTAAGTTTATGATTTTTAGCGCTCAAACACGTCAGATGAGTGCCTTTTCGAGCAATTATCATAGGAACGAAATTGTAACATTGTGTATAGTGGTGCAAGAATTTTTTAAGGATTGCGAACGAGATGCCGGAAATTAAACAGCTATTTGAAAATAACTCGAAATGGTCTGAGTCAATTAAAGCTGAGCGACCAGAATACTTCACGAAACTTGAAGAAGGTCAAAACCCCGGATTCCTCTGGATTGGTTGTTCTGATAGCCGAGTACCTGCTGAACGTTTAACGGGGCTTTATTCTGGTGAATTGTTCGTCCACCGCAACGTTGCGAATCAGGTAATCCATACCGACCTTAACTGTTTATCCGTTGTTCAATACGCGGTTGACGTACTCAAGGTCAAACACATCATCGTCTGCGGACACTATGGCTGCGGCGGGGTCAATGCGGCCATCGATAACCCACAACTGGGGCTGATCAATAACTGGCTGCTGCACATTCGCGATTTGTACTTCAAACATAGGGACTACCTAGATCGCATGGCACCGGAGGATAAAGCTGATAAGCTCGGAGAGATAAACGTCGCGGAGCAAGTGTATAACTTGGGGAACTCAACGATTATGCAAAATGCTTGGGAGCGCGGCCAAGACGTCGAAATTCATGGCGTTGTCTACGGCATTGGCGATGGTAAGTTGCAGTACTTGGGGGTGCGTTCTAGCTCAAGGGAAAGTGTCGAAACCTCATATCAAAAAGCGATGGAGTCTATTCTCAATCCAGATCAGCAGCTTCTTTGCCGATAACTACCAAGCCTGAAAAAGAACGCCCGTGAACATATCACGGGCGTTTTTGCATCTGTCTTACTGAACTGATTTACTCTTGAGGCACAACTTTACCGATGTATGGTAGATGGCGGTATTTTTGTGCGTAATCGATACCCACACCGACAACAAACTCATCAGGAATTTCGAAGCCAATCCACTTAACATCGACATCCACTTCTCTACGAGATGGTTTATCCAAAAGAGTACAAATCTCAACTGACTTTGGCTCACGCAGTGTCAGGATCTCTTTCACTTTGTTCAAGGTATTACCTGTATCGATAATATCTTCAACAAGTAAAACGTCTTTGCCTTTGATGTCATCATCAAGATCTTTAAGAATACGAACATCGCGTGAACTTTCCATGGTATTACCGTAGCTCGATGCTGTCATGAAATCGACTTGGTGAGTCAGATCGATCGCACGAGCCAAATCAGCCATAAACACAAATGAACCACGTAGAAGACCAACAAGAACAAGATCCTCGCTGCCTTTGTAGTGTTCACTGATTTGTTTGCCTAACTCTTTCACTCGTTCGCTGACTTCTTGCTCAGAAATCATTACTTCTACTGTATGTTTCATACCAATCTCATTTATCGCGTGGGCTAACATTCATTTCTGAAATAGTAGCTGATGTTTTCAAGCGCCTAGTTTAACGATTGCGGAACAACAAAGAAAGAGTCTCATGCATCAGAAAAGCCACACACATCAACTAAACCCTATGACGTTCCGCACGTATATTAACAATTGTGGTTATAAAGTGTACTGAAAACGTTGACCTTCTTTATATGCACCATTACACTCATTATGCTTCTAGGCAAATAATAAAATACTAAATAGGGCAAAGCCCAATACAAACAACTCAATTGGCAAGGATATTGATATGGACTCAATAGCGAAAAGACCGCGCACGCGTCTGTCTCCGCAAAAACGTAAACAGCAACTGATGGAGATTTCTCTAGAGGTATTTGCTCGTCGTGGTATCGGACGTGGAGGTCACGCAGATATTGCTGAAATCGCTCAGGTTTCAGTCGCAACCGTATTTAACTACTTCCCGACTCGTGAAGATCTCGTTGATGACGTACTAAACTATGTCGTGCGTCAGTTCTCGAATTTTCTATCGGACAATATTGATTTAGATCTGCACGCGAAAGACAACCTAGAGAACCTCACATCGGCAATGGTGAACCTAGTTGCCAATGATTGCCACTGGCTAAAAGTGTGGTTTGAGTGGAGTGCATCAACGCGCGATGAAGTATGGCCACTGTTTGTCACCACTAACCGTACAAATCAGCTTCTAGTACAAAACATGTTTATCAAAGCGATTGAACGTGGTGAAGTCTGTGACCAGCATGATCCAGCCGATCTTGCGACACTGTTCCACGGCATTTGTTACTCGCTGTTTGTACAAGCAAATCGTGTACAAAACACAGATGCACTGTCTAAGCTAACCCAAAGTTACTTGGATATGCTGTGCATCTACAAACGTGACCACTGATCAAAGCTCACTACTGGTAAAGCTGATACTCAGGTATCAGCTTTTTTATTTCTGTCAGGTATAAAAAAACCGCTGAATCATCAGCGGTTTTTTACTATCAATCTTCAAGAAAAATTACTTTTTCTTTTTCGCTTTCGGGTTTGGAAGGTCAGTGATTGTCCCTTCAAACACTTCCGCCGCCAGACCAACAGACTCATGTAGAGTTGGGTGAGCGTGGATAGTTAGCGCGATATCTTCTGCATCACAGCCCATCTCGATTGCAAGACCGATTTCACCTAGAAGTTCACCACCGTTAGTACCAACGATAGCACCACCAATTACGCGATGAGTCTCTTTGTCGAAGATAAGCTTAGTCATACCATCTGCACAATCAGATGCGATTGCACGACCCGAAGCAGCCCATGGGAATGTCGCTGTTTCGTAGTTGATGCCTTCAGCTTTCGCTTCTTTCTCTGTCTTACCAACCCAAGCCACTTCTGGCTCTGTGTAAGCAATTGAAGGAATAACTTTAGGGTCGAAGTAGTGCTTCTTACCAGCAATAACTTCAGCAGCAACGTGACCTTCATGCACACCTTTGTGCGCAAGCATTGGTTGACCAACGATATCGCCGATAGCAAAGATATGAGGAACGTTAGTACGCATTTGCTTATCAACGTTGATGAAACCGCGCTCATCGACTTCTAGACCTGCTTTTTCTGCATCAAGAAGTTGACCGTTAGGTACACGACCGATAGCAACTAGAACAGCATCGTAGCGCTCAGCTTCTGCTGGTGCTTTTTTGCCTTCCATTGAAACGTAGATACCGTCTTCTTTCGCTTCAACTGCTGTTACTTTGGTTTCAAGCATTAGGTTGAACTTGTTCTTGATACGCTTAGTGTAAACTTTCACGATATCTTTATCCGCAGCTGGGATAACTTGGTCGAACATTTCAACAACGTCGATTTGAGAACCTAGAGAGTGGTAAACCGTGCCCATTTCTAGACCGATGATACCACCGCCCATGATAAGCAGTTTTCCAGGAACTTCTTTCAGTTCAAGTGCGTCAGTAGAATCCCAGATACGTGGGTCTTCATGTGGGATAAATGGCAGTTTGATTGGACGAGAGCCCGCTGCAACGATCGCGTTGTCAAAGTTAACCACTGTTTTGCCTTCTTCACCATCCACTTCAATCGTGTTAGGACCAGTAAATTTACCAAAACCGTTAACCACGTTAACTTTACGCATCTTAGCCATACCGCCAAGACCGCCAGTTAGTTGGTTGATAACTTTTTCTTTCCACTTACGGATCTTGTCGATATCAGTTTGTGGCTCACCAAACACGATGCCGTGCTCAGCAAGTGCTTTCGCTTCTTCGATAACTTTAGATACGTGTAGTAGTGCTTTCGATGGGATACAACCCACGTTCAGACAAACACCACCAAGAGTGCTGTAACGTTCAATAAGAACAGTTTCTAGACCTAAGTCTGCACAACGGAATGCGGCAGAGTAACCAGCAGGACCTGCACCAAGTACTACTACTTGGGCTTTAATTTCTTTGCTCATTTTGACCTCTTGTAGTCATAATCCCTAACAGGCTGAGTGGGTATTGATTCACTATGTTCAAGTCAGTTTGTTTTAAACAGTTATTTTCAGACCGCCATCAGTTTACAGAGATGTTAATGGTGTGAAAAGTAAATCAATTTAGCCTGTGAGCTAGACAACAATTCGCTTGAGAAAACCTTATTGAGTCTAAGGTCTGCAATCAAATTGTTTGGTAATTATTATTAGTAGAGGCGGCTAAATGTGCCGCCTCTCAATCATCTGACTTCTATTAAAGAACTAGACGACGAATGTCTGATAGCGCTGCGTTCAAGAACGTGATGAAGCGAGCACCTTCCGCGCCATCAATCACACGGTGGTCGTATGATAGAGACAGTGGAAGCTGTAGACGTGGTTCGAATTCTTTACCGTTCCACACTGGCTTCATTTCAGACTTAGACACACCCAGGATACCAACTTCTGGTGCATTTACGATTGGTGTAAATGCCGTACCGCCGATGCCGCCAAGGCTAGAGATTGTGAAACAACCGCCTTGCATGTCAGCAGCCGTTAGCTTACCAGCACGTGCCTTCTTAGACACAGCCATTAGCTCTTCAGATAGCTCGTAAATGCCTTTCTTGTTCACATCTTTGAATACTGGAACAACTAGACCGTTAGGCGTATCTACTGCGATACCGATGTTCACGTATTTCTTCAGAATGATGCTTTCGCCATCTTCAGATAGAGAAGAGTTAAACGCTGGGAACGCTTCAAGTGCTTTCGCTGCTGCTTTCATGATGAACACAAGTGGCGTGATCTTCATGCCAGTGTCTTTCTTCGCTTCGATAGCGTTCTGCTCTTTACGGAATGCTTCTAGCTCAGTGATGTCTGCGTTGTCCCACTGTGTAACGTGAGGGATCATTACCCAGTTGCGGTGTAGGTTTGCACCAGAGATCTTCTTGATCTTAGAAAGCTTCTGAACTTCAGTTTCGCCGAACTTGCTGAAGTCAACTTTTGGCCAAGGTAGAAGACCAAGAGCAGAGCCGTCACCGCCTTTGCCAGATGCCGCAGCACCAGACTCAAGACGCTTAAGTGCTTCTTTAACGTAAGACTGAACGTCTTCTTTAAGGATACGGCTCTTACGACCAGTACCTTTAACCTTAGATAGGTTAACGCCAAATTCACGAGCAAGACGACGAACAACAGGAGACGCGTGTGCGTAATCGTTGTTTTCTTGGAAGTCGTTCGCTGCAGGTGCCGCTTCAGCTTTTGCTGCTGGAGCAGGAGCCGCCGCAGGTGCTGGAACTGCTGCTTGTGCAGGTGCTGCAACAGGAGCAGGCGCTGCGCCCTCTACAACGAACGTCATGATTAGAGAGCCAGTCGTTACTTTATCGCCAGCTGCAATCTTGATTGCTTTTACTGTACCAGCGAATGGTGCAGGAACTTCCATTGAAGCTTTGTCGCCTTCAACAGTGATTAGAGATTGCTCTTCTTCCACTGTGTCGCCAACCGCTACCATGATCTCAGTAACTTCAACTTCGTCACCGCCGATATCAGGAACATTCACTTCTTTCTCAGCTGCTGCCGCCGCAGGTGCCGCTGGAGCTTCTACTGCTGCTGGAGCTGCTGCTGGAGCCGCTGCTGCGCCTGAACCTGCAGTTTCGAATACCATGATTAGAGTACCAGTTGTTACTTTATCGCCAGCAGCAACTTTGATCTCTTTAACCGTACCAGCGAAGGGGGCTGGAACTTCCATTGATGCTTTGTCGCCTTCAACAGTCAGAAGAGATTGCTCTTCTTCGATGCTGTCGCCCACTGCAACCATGATTTCAGTAACTTCTACTTCGTCGCCACCGATATCTGGAACATGAACTTCTTTAAGTTCTGCTGCTGCAGGAGCTGCAACTGGTGCTGCTTCAACTGCTGGAGCTGCCGCAGGAGCCGCTTCTACAGCGGCACCTTCAGCTTCGAAAATCATGATAAGAGAACCAGTCGTAACAGAATCGCCTTCAGTTACTTTGATTTCTTTAACAATACCTGCTTGAGACGCTGGAACTTCCATAGAAGCTTTGTCGCCTTCAACAGTGATCAAAGACTGTTCTTCTTCAACCTTGTCGCCAACGCTTACAAGAATCTCAGTAACTTCAACCTCATCCGCACCGATGTCAGGTACATTAATTTCGATTGCCATTGCTTATTTACCTTCTAGTTAAGCGCTGTATTAAGCGTAAAGTGGGTTTGTTTTTTCAGTGTCGATGTTGAACTTAGCAATCGCTTCAACAACGACTGACTTCTCAACATCACCACGTTTCGCTAGCTCAGTAAGAGCTGCAACAACTACGTAGCCCGCATTAACTTCGAAGTGACGACGTAGGTTCTCGCGGCTGTCAGAACGGCCGTAACCATCAGTACCAAGTACTTTGTAAGACTCAGAAGGCATAAACGCGCGAACTTGCTCACAGTAGTTCTTCATGTAGTCAGTCGCTGCGATAGCTGGCTCGCTGCCCATTACTTGTGCAATGTAAGGTACTTTCGCTTCCGCTTCTGGGTGAAGCATGTTGTAACGCTCTGCGTCTTGACCGTCACGAGTTAGCTCGTTGAACGATGTTACAGAGAACACGTCAGATGCGATGCCGTACTCTTCGCTCAGGATAGTCGCTGCTTTACGTACTTCGTTCATGATAGTACCAGAGCCCATTAGCTGAACTTTAGACTTATCACCTGCGTAAGACTCAAGCTTGTAGATACCCTTACGGATGCCTTCTTCAGCGCCTTCTGGCATTGCTGGCATTGCGTAGTTTTCGTTCATTACCGTTAGGTAGTAGAACACGTTCTCTTGGTTCTCACCGTACATACGACGAATACCATCTTGCATGATGACTGCAACTTCGTAAGCGAATGTTGGGTCGTAAGAAATACAGTTAGGAACCGTGTTCGCCATGATGTGCGAGTGACCATCTTCGTGCTGTAGACCTTCACCGTTTAGCGTAGTACGACCTGCAGTAGCACCTAGTAGGAAACCGCGAGCTTGTTGGTCACCAGCCATCCACGCCATGTCGCCAACACGTTGGAAACCGAACATAGAGTAGTAGATGTAGAACGGGATCATTGGCAGATCGTTGGTGCTGTATGAAGTCGCAGCTGCAACCCAAGATGCCATTGAACCTAGTTCGTTGATACCTTCTTGTAGAACCTGACCTGACGTTGCTTCTTTGTAGTAAGAAACAATGTCGCGATCTTGAGGTGTGTAGTTCTGACCGTGCGGGTTGTAAATACCGATCTGACGGAACAGACCTTCCATACCGAACGTACGAGCTTCGTCACAGATGATAGGAACGATATTCTTACCAATGTTCTTGTTCTTAAGCAGGATGTTAAGAGTACGGACGTAAGCCATTGTTGTAGAGATATCACGCTTCTGCTCGCTTAGTAGCGGAGCGAACTCTTCTAGCTCAGGCACTTTGAATTCTTGAGTGAACTTAGGTAGACGCTGTGGCGTGTAACCTTTTAGTTCTTTACGACGAGCGTGTAGGTATTCGTATTCCGCTGAACCTTCTTCAAGTTTCAGGTATGGAAGTTCTTTCACTGCTTCGTCAGTTAGGATGTCCTGAAGACCTAGACGATCACGTAGGTGTAGTACGTGAGTCATGTCCATCTTCTTAACTTGGTGCGCGATGTTCTTACCTTCAGCCGCTTCACCCATGCCGTAACCTTTAACAGTCTTCGCTAGGATTACTGTTGGACGACCTTTAGTTTCTGCTGCGTTCTTGTAAGCTGCGTATAGCTTAGAAGAATCGTGACCACCACGCTTAAGTGCGAAGATTTCGTCATCAGTCATGTCTGCAACCAGTGCAGCTGTTTCTGGGTACTTGCCAAAGAAGTGCTCGCGTACGTATGCGCCATCTTTAGATTTAAATGTTTGGTAGTCGCCATCTACAGTTTCGTTCATTAGCTGTAGAAGTTTACCTGACGTGTCTTTCGCCAGTAGTGCATCCCAGTTGTTGCCCCAGATAACCTTAACAACGTTCCAGCCAGCGCCTTTGAACAGACCTTCTAGCTCTTGGATGATGCTACCGTTACCCATTACAGGGCCATCTAGACGCTGTAGGTTACAGTTGATTAGGAAACAAAGGTTGTCTAGTTTCTCACGCGCAGCGAAAGATAGAGAACCACGTGATTCTGGCTCATCCATCTCACCGTCGCCTAGGAAAGCGTATACACGTTGAGCAGAAGTATCTTTAAGACCACGACCTTCTAGGTACTTAAGGAAACGAGCTTGGTAGATCGCAGAGATTGGACCAAGACCCATAGATACTGTTGGGAACTGCCAGAATTCAGGCATTAGTTTAGGGTGCGGGTATGATGGGATACCTTTGCCATCTACTTCTTGACGGAAGTTATCTAGCTGCTCTTCAGTTAGACGACCTTCAACAAATGCACGAGAGTAGATACCCGGTGAGATATGACCTTGGTAGTAAACTAGATCGCCACCGTCCGTCTCATTTGGAGCGCGGAAGAAGTGGTTGAAACAGACTTCGTAGAATGCAGCCGCTGATTGGTAAGAAGCCATGTGACCACCAAGGTCTAGGTCTTTCTTAGATGCACGCAATACGATCATGATTGCGTTCCAGCGAATGATTGAGCGAATACGACGTTCAAGAGTCACATCACCTGGGTATGCTGGCTCTTGTGCTGCCGGAATCGTGTTGATGTAGTTCGTGTTGATACCAGTTGGCATATCAACGCCGTCTAGACGTGCTTTCTCTAGAACAGTTTCTAGTAGGAACTGTGCACGTTCTACACCTTCTTCACGTACTACTGACTCTAGGGCTTGCAGCCAATCTTGAGTTTCCAGTGCGTCTACGTCATGCTTCATGTCAGACATGGCGATCTATCCTTCTGTTGGTTGGATCTAGTTATTTACGCAACGACTTTAAGAGTCGTTACCTTGTTGAATTCGACGCAAAGAGCGCTCTCTGCGCGACTCTTCACGAGTCAAATCCAACAATGTTTCTTCAATATAAGCTAAGTGTGAATGACACATTTCACGCGCCTTTTCTGGCTTACCTGAAACGATCGCTTCAACGATATTAGCTCTGTGTTTACTTACTTTTTCGACCACTTCATCGCGGCGATGTAAGAGCTTTAAATTCTGTAAGATATTCTGCTCAAGCAATGGCGCTAAACTGCGAACAATATGCAGCAGCACTACGTTGTGCGCTGCTTCCGTTAAAGCGATCAGAAACTGCATAACTGCAGCGGCTTCCGCTTCAATGTTTTTCTCAGTTTGTTGCTCACTGATTTTTTCGAGGCTTGCCTCGATACGAGCGAAATCTTCTTCAGTACCACGAACGGCTGCAAAGTACGCTGAGATACCTTCCATCGCATGACGCGTTTCCAGTAGATCAAGCTGAGTCTCTGAGTGGCTAGACAATAAATTTAGCAGAGGATCTGAAAAGCTGGTCCAGATGTTTTCGCTAACGAATGTGCCACCACCCTGTCGACGAGTAAGAAGACGCTTAGCTTCAAGGCGTTGAATTGCCTCACGGATTGAAGGACGAGACACATCAAACTGTTTAGCCAGCTCGCGCTCTGGCGGCAATTGTTGCCCCGGAGACAATGTTCCTTCCACAATCAGCCTTTCTAACTCTTGTTCAATGACATCAGAAAGTTTTGGCTGACGAATCCTTTGATAAGCCATAGTTGTTATTCTTCTACTCTTTGCAGTCAATTGGTAATACCAATTTTATGTTGGCGAGGAAATTAACATAATTAAAACGCAAGTTCCAGACAAAAGTTGACCTAAATCATAGAACAGGTCACGCTTCAACATCTTGATAACAATAGTGGATTAAAACATCAATCAAATTGGTCTGACCAATTACAATTTGTAAACAGATGGGAAGAAAGCGTGCTAGCCATCACAGTTTGATAGGCGAGTTTTAAATAGATATGAAAGGTTATTAGGGAATGAGAAGAAAGATGCGCAGCCTTAGAAAATCAAAAAGGGTTGATGGAACGCATCAACCCTATCGTTAACCTACCAAGCGCAAAGTGTTAGCGGGCTTCCAGATGGTCAATCATCAACTGCAATGACTGATTACCACGAAACTCATTGATATCTAGCTTATAAGCTAAGTGAACGGTCTTGACTGATGCATCCGGCCAACGTCGCAAATCAACGTTAAAGGCAATCCCATCGATCATGATATTGGTTGGGTGGCCTTTGTGTAGAGGCTCAAGCATCAATTTGAGATGTTTCTCTCCCACCAATTTCTGATGTAAGACTTTAAACTCGCCATCGAACAAAGGCTCTGGAAACGCCTGTCCCCAGGGGCCGCCAGCACGAAGCATTTCAGCCGTATGCATAGAGAACTCCTCTGGCCTTAGCTCACCATCAGAAAGAATCACACCTTTAAGAGCAGCCTCGTCTAAGTCCTGTTTCACCGCCTCATCAAACAGCTTAGCAAAACGCTCAAAGTTGCTTTCCATAATCGTCAAGCCTGCCGCCATCGCATGACCACCAAACTTCACAATCAAACCTGGATTTTGAGTATCGATGCGATCGAGCACATCACGCATATGCAGGCCAGGAATCGACCGACATGAGCCTTTAATGCTGCCCTCTCCTCCATCAGCAAACGCTATCACAGGGCGATGAAACTTCTCTTTGATTCGCGATGCTAAGATCCCAATCACGCCTTGGTGCCAGTCGCGTTGGAACAAGACCAAACCATGGGGCATATCGCTATCACCAAACTGTAGGCGCTCACAAAAAGCCATTGCTTCTTGCTTCATGCCCTCTTCGATCTCTTTGCGCGTTTGATTTAGCCCATCCAACTCACTCGCCATTCGACGAGCTGCGTGGATGTTATTCGCCATCAAAAGTTCCACCCCAAACGACATGTCATCCAAACGCCCCGCTGCATTAATGCGCGGACCTAAAGCAAAGCCAAAGTCAGACGCCACCAATCGCCTTGCATCACGCTTAGCGACTTCAATCAAAGCTTGAATTCCCGGGCGCGCTTTACCTGCGCGAATTCGCTGCAATCCCTGATGGACTAAAATACGGTTGTTTTCATCCAGCGGCACGACGTCAGCCACTGTACCTAGCGCCACTAGGTCAATCAGCTCCATCAATTTCGGTTCTGCCATTCCTTGCTGGGCAAACCAACCGTTTTTACGCATATGGACGCAAAGCGCCATCATCAGATAAAACGCGACGCCTACACCTGCTAATGCTTTTGATGGAAACGCACATTCTTGCAAGTTAGGGTTCACCATAGCATCAACATTTGGCAGTTCATGACCAGGTAAATGGTGGTCAGTCACCAATACCTTTAGCCCTTGCTCTTTGGCATAGCGCACACCATCAATCGATGAGACACCATTATCAACGGTCATGATAACTTCGGCGCCAATCTCTATCGCTTGATCCACCACCTCAGGGCTTAAGCCATAACCATCTTCAAAGCGGTTAGGGACGAGATAATCAACATTGTTTGAGCCGAGCATGCGCAGCGCAAGCACAGAAAGCGCAGAGCTGGTTGCACCATCAGCATCAAAATCACCCACCACAATAATTCGCTTTTGCTCCGCAATTGCGTTGAAAAGCAGCTCAACAGCAGCCTCTATCCCGTGCAGTTTTTGATAAGAGTGCAGCGCTCTTGCCGTTGTCTCGAGTTGCTCAGGCGATGTAATTCCGCGGCTGATGTAAACGCGTTTTAACAGAGGCGCAATGGTGTCAGGGAGCAGAGAGAGATCGACTTCCGGTCGTCGTTGAATTTCTATCATAAATATCGTGAGGTCTTGTTGGGGAACCTAAGGTACGTGGTCTGAGTATAAACAAAAAGGGAGCAATACGACGCTCCCAATCTTGTTCAATCAAGTTAGCAGGTTATTAAATCTGCTCAAGGCGCTGTAAAAGCTGTGCTGGCGGTAAGTAACCACCCACCATTTCGCCGTTAGGAAGGAAGATAGCAGGCGTTCCACTAATACCAAGTTCTCGACCTAGCGCATAATGCTGTTTGATGATGTCTTGATACTTGGCAAAGTCTTTGCTCTGTTCTGGGAACTTGCGGTTTACTTTTCCGTCATGCATCGCAGACTGAGGACTCTCCGCTCCCCAAATGGCCGCCATTTGATCCGCGACGGAACCCGTTCCACCTTGACGTGGGTAAGCCATGTAACGAACAGTAATACCCAGATCATTGTAGCCTTGCATCTGATTATGTAGGCGAACACAGTAACCACACGTGATGTCAGTAAATACCGTCACTACGTACTTTTCGTTGTCGGCTTTGAATTCGATCATGCTGTCCTTGAACGATTCAATCTTGGCCGCATTAATAGGCGCCTGGCGCTTGGCAAGTACATCTTCGTACTGACCATTCCCATCTAACTTGTACAAGGTCCCGGCAAGAAAGTAATCACCCGTTGGTGAAGCGAATAACACCCCACCGGTTGTTTGTACTTCCACGAGACCGTCAATATCAGCAGGAACCACTTGCTTCACTTCCAAACCCAGTTTTGCAAAGCGCGCTTCAAGCTGAGCCTTGTCAAATGTCACTTCGTTTGCAGAAACACTCTGGGCAGCAAGGAGCAACGGCAGAGTCAGTAGAGTCATACGGCGTAATACGCTCATTAAGTTCACCTTCATTTTGTGCGAGAGCCTACGCCCTTGGGTGGTGCTCGCTGTGTAATTGTTTCAATCGCTCTGTGGCGACATGAGTATAAATTTGCGTGGTCGACAAGTCACTATGTCCGAGTAACATCTGCACAACCCGTAAGTCAGCACCATAATTGAGTAAGTGCGTCGCGAACGCATGCCGTAATACGTGAGGTGACAACTTTTCGCTATCAATACCCGCTATCACGGCGTAATGTTTTATCCGGTGCCAAAACGTCTGGCGAGTCATCTGCCGAGCCCGTTTGCTTGGAAAGACCACATCGGAAGTATTTTCACCTAGTAACTCAGACCGCCCCTGCTCAAGAAAAGTTTCAATCCAATCGACTGCGTTTTCTCCCATCGGAACAAGGCGTTCCTTGCCCCCTTTACCCGTAACACGAACCACCCCCTGACGTAGGCTAATGTTTTCCATCGTAAGGCTCACTAACTCGGTTACACGTAGCCCGGTAGCGTACAAAAGTTCCAGCATCGCTTTATCACGAAGCTCCATGGGATCATTAGGATCGGGGGCATCAAGCAACGCGTCTACCTGCGCTTCACTGAGATCTTTGGGTAAACGCTTAGGCAATTTAGGGCTTACGAGTAAGGCGCTGGGATCATCCGCGCGGATTTTCTCTCGATGCAAATACTGAAATAACCGACGAATTGCCGACAGCATTCTAGCACGAGAAGTTTGCTTGTAGCCTTCGTCTGCCAACCAAGTTTGATATTCCTGCAAACCTGATAAGCTAATGAAATCTAGACGATAGTTATGCTTACTCATCCATTGAAGCAGTTTACTTAAATCGTTGCGGTAAGACGCTAGTGTGTTTTCTGATAGCCCGCGTTCCATCCACATTGCATCTAAAAACTGTTCAACAAGTCCTTGTTCAGGAGACATTACCTCAGACACGGTATTCCTCAATTCTTCGACATGGCTCCAATGTAAGTGTGGCTAAGCAATAAAGCCATAAAATTTGTCCTTTCCCTTCGATATTCGCTGCAAACCTCGCCAATTTGTGGTTAGAATTCGCTATCAACTCCCGAGTAAAGAACAAAAAGCTATGAAAATCGGTCTATTTTACGGCTCAACTACCTGCTATACCGAGATGGCAGCAGAAAAAATTCGCGCGATCATCGGTGACGATCTTGTCGACATCCACAACGTAAAAGATTCTCCTCTTAGCCTAATGGCTGACTACGATCTTCTGCTCCTAGGCATCTCTACATGGGACTTCGGTGAAATTCAAGAAGACTGGATTGAGCTTTGGGATCAGGTCAGCGGTCTGTCTCTTGCTGGCAAAACCGTCGCACTGTTTGGTCTGGGTGACCAAGAAGGTTACGGAGAATGGTATCTTGATGCGATGGGCATGCTGCACGATGAGCTCAAAGCAACGGGAGTGAATTTTATCGGATACTGGCCAAACGACGACAGCTATGAGTTTGAAGCATCAAAAGCCCTAACTGAAGACCAGAGCAAGTTTGTCGGTTTAGCTCTGGATGAAGACTCTCAATACGAGCTCAGCGACGAACGCATCGCGACTTGGGTTGAACAAGTTCTGGTTGAGTATCAAGAGACACTTTAACAAAAGCTTTAGGGGTTGGTTATAGAGCCAACCCTTTTCTAATCGGCTTGAACTCAGCTCTCACAACGTTTCAATGCATCATGAAAACGTCGCCAATCAAAGACTAAGCCCGGGTCACTCTTGCGAAGCGGCGCGATATACTGATGGCCAGTGATTCTTGAGGAAGTGATCTGCGGGTAACGCAATTGCAACTGTTGAGTCAGCTCTGTCAACGATTGATATTGTGCATCGGTATAAACCACGTAATCACAGCCTTCTAGCTCAATGCCAATCGAATAATCGTTGCATTTCTCTCGGCCAGCAAAACTCGATACGCCCGCGTGCCAAGCTCTGGCATTAAAAGGCACGAACTGAATGATCTCTCCATCACGGCGAATAAGGCAATGTGCCGATACGCCCATGTTGTGAATCACCCTAAAGAAGGGATGTTCGTAAGGGTCGAGCTTGCCAGTGAAGAACTGCTCGATATACGGACCGCCAAACTGCCCCGGTGGCAGACTAATATTGTGCACGACCAATAGCGAAATATCCGTTTCATCACTTCTTTGATCAAAAAATGGCGAGGGAACATGGCGTGCAGGTCGATACCAACCTCTATCATCAATCATAGCTGAGCTCTTTCTAAAGTTACCCTTTGAGTTTTCTGTGATTTTATCCCTTTAGCAATGAAATGCGAGATTAAAGGCTGAATTTCATCCACAGTCAGCGTATCATGCCCACCTCTTGTCCAACTGCGTATTAGATTTGCGATGAAAAACACACACAACAGCCAAGAACGCCTCGAATATTTGAAGCAGCAACTTCCTCTAGAAATCTCACGTGCTGTCGCTGACACCATAAAAGAAGATTTAGGTGGGACTCTCGATCCAGCCGCTGACATCACCGCAAGTCTAATCCCTGCTGACGCTCGCAATGAAGCAACCATTATCACTCGCGAACACGGTGTGTTTTGTGGTCAAGCATGGGCTGATGAAGTGTTTAAGCAACTCGGCGGTCAAGTCACGATTACTTGGCATGTCCAAGATGGCGACAAAGTCGAGCCAAACCAAGTATTGTGTACCCTAGAAGGTCCTTCTCGCGCGTTATTGACAGGTGAACGCAATGCGATGAACTTCATTCAAACACTCTCCGGCTGTGCAACCATCACCGCCCAATACGCAGCCGAACTTGAGGGCACAAACTGTCGCCTTCTCGACACACGCAAAACCATTCCTGGATTACGCAGCGCTTTGAAGTATGCCGTTGCCTGTGGTGGTGGTTTTAACCATCGCATTGGTGTATTTGATGCCTACCTAATTAAAGAAAATCACATTATTGCCAATGGTGGCATTTCTCAAACCATCAAAACGGCCAAAGAACTCAACCCAGGTAAGCCCGTTGAAGTTGAAACAGAAAGCTTGGCAGAGCTACAAGAAGCGATTGATGCCGGTGCTGATATCATCATGCTCGATAACTTTACGACAGAGATGATGCGAGAAGCGGTAAAAATCAATGCCGGTCGTGCCGCACTAGAAAACTCAGGAAACGTAACATTAGCAACACTGCGTGAATATGCAGAGACTGGCGTAGACTATATTTCGGTTGGCGCACTCACCAAACACCTTAAAGCGCTCGACCTTTCAATGCGATTTAAATAAATAGCAGCCATTGATTCTGGAATAAAAATCATATTTTTCAATTATTAAGCAGAGGCATTAAAGCCTCTGTTTTTGTTTCAATCATAAGAAACACCACATTAAACCGTGCGATATCTCGAAAACTTTTGCCGCCATACTGCAACTAAACATTAACTTTCCCTAATCTACTCGGAAAGCGCCTTTTCCCACGTACCCCACTCCACTTAACCCTTTTATGCTCTCAGGCACATAATCTTTTTCACTTTGGAGAGTACAAATGAAACAAACGAATAACCGTAAAGCAAAGGGTTTTACGCTGATTGAGTTGATGATAGTAGTGGCAGTTATCGGCGTATTGGCGGCGATTGCCATCCCTCAGTACCAAAAATATGTGGAGAAAGGCGCATTAGGCTCAGCTCTAGCAACAGCGACCGCACTAAAAACAAACTATGAAGATTATTTAGCTGTAAGTGGCGCTGCTCCAGCGTCAGTTTCAGACATCGGCGCAGTTTCGTTTGCACTAGGCACAGTATCTCTTGACGCTTCGGGAGCCATTGAAGTAGGTATAACATCAGGTGGTGGCTCTGGTAGTTCAGTTAAACTAGCCAGATCGGTTGACGGTTCTTGGGACTGTACAATCAGTGCATCCGCAGGTGTCAAAATTAATGGATGCGGCTAGTGCTAACTAACCTCCCAGCTATCTTGCGCCAAGCCCGCCTTTTAGATGCGGCGCAAGAAGCGAGCGTTATCGAACATTGTCAAGCCTCCGGCCAATCCGTGCCGGAGGCGTTGCTTACTCTCAACCTCATTGAACACCAGCAACTGACCGAGCAACTCGCACACATTTTTGGCCTGCCGAAAGTAGAGATTGACCAATTTGACTACGCTGCGATGTGTCAAAAGTTAGGGCTGAGGGAACTCATCACCCACCACCAAGCCTTGCCACTATATGAAAGTGCTCAACAACTCACTATTGCCATTACCGATCCGACAAACCTTGAACTAGAAGATGAGTTTCGCTTTGCGACAGGTCGGCAAATTGAGCTAGTTCTTGCCGATATAAAAGCGCTTCATAGTGCAATTCGTAAACTCTATGGCCGAACAATAGAGACGGGATTATCGGCAAAAAAAGAGCTCAATGAACAAGATCTCGAACAGCTGGTCGATGTTTCCGATGATGAAATCGGTACTATTGAAGATCTCAGTTTAGACACCGCTCCGGTGAGTCGTTACATCAATCAAATTCTGCTTGATGCAGTACGAAAAGGGGCATCCGACATTCACTTCGAGCCCTATGAAGATTCCTATCGCGTCAGGCTTCGCTGTGACGGTATTTTGGTCGAAATCCAGCAACCTGCACATCATTTAAGTCGACGTTTAGCCGCCCGATTGAAAATTCTCTCCAAACTCGACATCGCAGAACGGCGGCTTCCGCAAGATGGGCGTATTAAACTAAAAATCGGCACCAATACCGCAATTGATATGCGCGTTTCAACATTACCCACCTTGTGGGGAGAAAAAATCGTCCTCCGTTTGCTAGATAGCAGTGAGGCGAGTCTTAACATTGATGCCCTCGGATATAATGACACACAAAAACAGCAATACCTGAATGCATTACGCCGCCCACAAGGGCTAATCCTTATGACGGGACCAACGGGCAGTGGTAAAACCGTCTCACTCTATACCGGATTAAAACTATTAAACACAGCGGAAGTGAACATCGCGACAGCGGAAGATCCCGTAGAAATCAACCTCTCTGGTATCAACCAAGTCCAAGTCCAACCTCAAATTGGCTTTGGTTTTGCGCAAGCCTTACGCGCGTTTCTCCGCCAAGACCCAGACATCGTCATGGTGGGTGAAATCCGAGATATTGAGACCGCAGGGATTGCCGTTAAAGCCGCCCAAACTGGCCACCTCGTGCTCTCGACCTTACACACAAACTCTGCCGCGGAAAGTGTCGCTAGACTCAGCAACATGGGCGTCGAGCCCTTTAATATCGCCTCTTCACTCAGTTTGATTATCGCCCAACGGCTTGCTCGACGTTTGTGTAGTCATTGCAAAATCGCTTATCAAGTCGATCACACTCAAGCGATAGGACTCGACCTAACCCTAGGTGAAACTCTTTATCGTGCATCTAGCGATGGGTGTTCAGAATGTAATAACGGCTACGTAGGACGTGTTGGCATCTACGAAGTCATGTCCTTTACCCCTACCTTATCTCAAGCCATCGCGCAGGGCTCTTCAATCCAAAGCCTCGAGCAACTTGCTCGCAGTGAAGGGATGGCGACATTAAAAGAATCTGGCTTAGAAAAGTTGCGTTTGGGCATTACCAGTGTCTCTGAGCTGCAACGCGTACTCTACTTATAGCGGGAAGTTCATGTGAAAAATCGATACAAGAACCAATTAAAAAGCTTCCATTGGCGAGGTCTCAATAGCATCGGTAAACCAGTTTCAGGTCAATTATTAGCGCTGACCGAAAACGAGGTGCGAGACAAACTGAAAGAACAACATATCCAAGTCAAAAAGCTGAAAAAGCGCAATCTTTCCTTATACAAACGCATAACGCAGCGCGTGAAACGCAAAGACATTACGATTTTAACGAGGCAGTTAGCGACGATGCTGATGACGGGCGTGCCGTTGATTCAGGCTCTTAAGTTGGTCGCAGATAATCACCGTAAAGCCGAGATGAAATCGATTTTGTCCCAAATAGTGAAAGGGGTTGAATCTGGCACACCACTATCAAAAACGCTGCGAACAGCGAGCACGCATTTTGACACCTTATACGTAGACCTTGTCGCAACCGGTGAACAATCTGGTAACCTAGCCGAAGTGTTTGAACGAATTGCAACTTATCGAGAAAAGTCAGAACAACTGAAAGCAAAAGTAATCAAAGCTCTGATCTACCCATCCATGGTTGTGATTACCGCATTATCGGTCACTTATTTAATGTTAACCGTCGTCATACCGGAATTTGAATCAATGTTTTCTGGATTTGGCGCTGACCTACCTTGGTTTACCGCTCAGGTTCTTATTCTCTCTCACTGGGTTCAATCTTATTCAGGCATGGTGTTTATGGCGCTTGCCATCGCGTTTTTGCTGTTAAAACTCGGACGAAAAAAATCCTTTCGCATTCAATTGGCAACAAGTCGAGCAAGCTTAAACATCCCAATAATTGGTACCATCATTAGCAAAGCTTCCATTGCGAAGTTTAGCCGAACGTTGGCAACCAGTTTTAGTGCTGGCATCCCGATACTTTCATGCTTAAAAACATCAGCGAAAACCGCCAATAATATTCACTATCAAAACGCGATCGAACAAGTTTATGCCGATACCGCAGCAGGCATGCCGATATACATTGCGATGCGAAACTCACAAACCTTTCCTGAAATGGTGCTGCAAATGGTGATGATTGGCGAAGAATCGGGAAGCTTAGATGACATGCTCAATAAAGTCGCCACCATCTATGAGTTTGAAATTGATAACACCGTCGATAATCTAGGAAAAGTCCTAGAGCCTATGATTATTATTTTCCTTGGTGTGGTAGTAGGAGGCTTAGTGGTCGCAATGTACTTGCCGATCTTTAACTTAATGAGTGTATTAGGATAGTATTAGCCTTTACTATTTTGTGCTTGGCACTTTCATCTAGGGCGATACTGGTTTGATCGAGCAATTTCATTACTACCCTTGGTTATTTCCAACCATGGCGACCGTTTTTGGCCTTATCATTGGTAGTTTTCTCAACGTGGTCATACATCGTCTACCGAAAATAATGGAGCGAGAGTGGCGACAAGAGTGCGCCGAAAGCTTTCCCGAGTACAACATAGAAGCGCCAAAGGGAACTTATAACCTCAGTGTTCCTCGCTCAACTTGCCCTAAATGCCACACCCCAATCCGCATTATAGATAATATTCCTGTTGTAAGTTGGTTGCTGCTAAGAGGGAAGTGTCGACAGTGTGATAATCCAATCAGCGCCCGCTACCCTCTGATTGAGCTGCTCAGTGGCGGCTTAAGCTTTGTTGTGTCGTATCAACTTGGCTTTAGTTACTTCACACTCGCCCTACTGATTTTTACGTTCGTATTGATTGCGGCAACCTTTATCGACCTCGACACCATGCTGCTGCCAGATTCCCTTACCTTGCCCCTCACTTGGGCGGGTATCGCCTTGGCCCTGTTTCAAATAAGCCCTATCTCACTGCAAGACTCGGTTATTGGCGCGATGGCTGGTTATCTATCCCTTTGGTCGGTATATTGGCTGTTTAAACTAGCTACCGGTAAAGAAGGTATGGGTTACGGTGACTTTAAACTGCTGGCGGCTCTAGGCGCTTGGCTCGGATGGCAACAACTTCCCATGCTTATCCTATTCTCTTCTTTAGTCGGACTGGTATTTGGCCTGATTCAACTGCGACTAAAACGCCAAGGTATCGATAAAGCCTTTCCATTTGGCCCTTACTTGGCGATAGCAGGTTGGATAAGCATGATGTGGGGCTCTCAGATATGGGGCTTTTATCTGACTCATTTTTTAGGACTCTAATATGACCTTTGTTGTGGGGTTAACCGGCGGGATTGCCAGTGGCAAAACGACCGTCGCAAACCTTTTTCATCAGCACTTTGGCATCGAAATTGTGGACGCTGACGTCATCGCTCGTGAAGTAGTGGCGCCTGGCAGTAAGGGGTTAAAAGCCATAGAGAGCAAATTTGGCTCCTCTGTTTTACTAGAAAACGGCAATCTCGACAGAAGTAAACTTCGAGAGATCATCTTCTCTGACCCAAGCCAAAAGGCCTGGCTAGACCAATTACTACACCCGATGATTCGCGCAAACATGCTCGCTGAGTTAGCAAACACTACCTCAGAGTATGCGCTTTTAGTCATTCCTTTGATGGTTGAAAATCACTTACAACATCTAGCGGACAAAGTTGTTGTCGTCGATGTCGATGAGGCAACTCAGTTAGAAAGGACGGTGGCACGAGACAACGTGGCGCTTGAGCAAGCACAAGCCATTGTTGCAGCTCAAGCAAGCAGAGAACAACGATTAGCCATTGCGGACTTCGTGATTAAAAATGATACAGAAAACCAAAAACTTTTGCCTCAAATCACAGAATTGCATCAAAAGTTCCTAGAAATCGGTAGGGCAAATCGGTGAGAATAAAGGTAGAACCATTCACGACTGCATTTTAATGACCACTCACTACTTCGAACATCCATTGAACGAAAAAACCCGCATCTACTTGAGAGTCGAAGCACTGCTCAATCAGTTGCGTTTGGCTGCAGAATTCAGTGACGATATGCAGCATTTGGTTTTTTATCGTTCTCTATTTGACCTGCTAGAGATCTTTGAGCAAATACAGCTAAAAAGTGAGCTTGCTAAGGATATTGAGAAGCAACGTTTAACCTATCGCAACTGGCTGAATGTTGATGGCGTCGATCAGGAAATGCTCCTCGGTATTTTGCGTGAAGTCGACGAAGCGCATAGCCATCTCATGGCCGCTGAGCGATTTGGCCAGAGCTTAAAAGAGGACCGATTCCTAAGTGCAATTCGCCAGCGTTTTAACTTGCCTGGTGGCTCATGTTGCTTTGACTTGCCCGCCCTACATCATTGGCTGCACTTACCTATCAATCAAAAACAAGCCGACGCTAACAAATGGCTCGGTAGTTTATTGCCCCTAGCACAAGCGTTGAAGCTATGGCTAAGACTGACTCGTGAAACTGGTCACTTCCGCGCGTATAATGCGCCGGCTGGTTTCTATCAGAGTGATGCCGATGAAGCCAATATTTTACGCTTGGAGATTCCGATGGAGTTTGGTGTCTACCCAATGATCTCAGGGCACAAGAATAGATTTGCGATCAAATTTATCGAATTTGCTTCTGGGCAGGCATCGACTGCAAACATAGAGTTTAAATTAGCGGTGTGTTGTTAAGTCTTTCCGCTAAACTCATCTCTAAACCCGATCTTCGACAATGAGTTGATTATGACTAAGATTACTATCGTTCCCTGCCCACAGTGTGGTACAGACGTGACTTGGGGGGAGCAAAGCCCTTATCGTCCATTTTGCAGCAAACAATGCCAAATGATCGATTTTGGTGAATGGGCAGATGAAGAAAATACCATTCCGGGAGCACCGGATATGTCTGATTCAGATGGCTGGTCAGAAGACCAATATTGATTGAGACAATGTGATTTAAGCTGACTAGAGGGCTGATGTGAAAACATCGGCTCTTTTTGTATCCAGCGTATTACTTAGGTTGTTATATCAAATACAATTTTTAACTTAGAACGTAGATATTTTTCTTTCTACCTAGGAAAAGGTGCGGAACTTTCTTTGAACAAGTTGGGCCAGTAAATGAGTACCGATGACAACGGGAGAGAGGAAAATGGCGAGTTATAAGCAAAGAATAAAAAAGCGGAGCCACAGGGCTCCGCTAATACTATGAGAACGCTAGTTATAGCATTACTTCTTAGCAAGTTTCTCTTTAATACGAGCAGACTTACCAGAACGCTCACGTAGGTAGTACAACTTGGCACGACGTACTGCACCACGGCGTTTAACTTCGATGCTATCAACGATTGGAGAGTGTGTTTGGAACGTACGCTCAACACCTTCACCGTTAGAAATCTTACGTACAGTGAAAGCAGAGTGTAGACCACGGTTACGGATTGCGATTACAACGCCTTCGAAAGCCTGTAGACGCTCACGGTCACCTTCTTTTACCTTAACTTGAACTACAACAGTGTCACCTGGTGCAAATTTAGGTAGGTCTGATTTTAGTTGCTCTTCTTCAAGAGCCTTGATGATGTTACTCATTTTAATAAATTCCTAGAATAAACTGATACTAAATTTAATAGGTTACTGCTTACTTTTTACCAGAGCGGTGCTCTTTAATAAATTCGGCCAGTAATTGTTCCTGTTCGTCAGTCAGAGCTAGGTTTTCCAGGAGTTCTGGTCTTCTTAGCCAAGTACGGCCTAACGACTGTTTAAGTCGCCAGCGACGAATTTCCTTGTGGTTACCTGACATCAGCACCGAAGGTACTTCTTTGTCATCTAACACCTCTGGACGCGTATAGTGAGGGCAATCTAACAAGCCATTAGCAAAGGAATCTTCCTCTGCTGACGCAAAATCTCCTAGCACTCCCGGCACAAACCGAGACACTGAATCAATCAACGTCATGGCTGGAATCTCACCACCCGTCATCACGAAATCCCCAATTGACCATTCTTCGTCAACTTCAGATTGGATGATACGCTCATCTACCCCTTCATAGCGGCCACAAATCAAAAGCAAGTTCTCATTTGTTGCCAGCTCTTCGACTCCTTTTTGGTCGAGCTTTCGACCTTGAGGAGAAAGGTAAATGACTTTCGTCTTACCCGGTGAAGCTTGCTTGGCTGTATGAATAGCATCGCGCAAAGGCTGAACCATCATGAGCATGCCAGGGCCGCCACCGTAAGGTCTATCATCAACAGTGCGATGTTTGTCGTGCGTGAAATCGCGAGGATTCCAAGTCTCAATCGACAAAAGACCTTTTTTAACCGCTTGACCTGTTACTCCATAATCAGTAACAGAACGGAACATTTCAGGAAAAAGGCTTATTACGCCAACCCACATGTTTATCTCGCTCTGAAATTTTGGAGTTTAGAATCCAGGATCCCAGTCAACTTCGATCCGTTGAGCTTCGCGATCAATATGTTTGATCACTTGCTCTTCAAGGAACGGAATTAATCGTTCCTTTTGCCCGAAAGCATCTTTTAGATTTGCTTTTACAACCAAAACATCGTTGGAACCCGTTTCTAGCATGTCAGAGACAGTACCTAGATCGTAACCTTTGTCGGTTACTACGTGCATCCCAATCAAATCACGCCAATAGAATTCATCTGATGGCAATTCTGGAAGAACAGCAGGGTCAATAGAGATTTCAAAGTTTGTCAGTAATTGCGCATCTTCGCGCACATCCAGACCTTCGAGTTTCACCACCAAACCTTTGTTATGGCGCTTCCAACTCTCAACCTTGTACTCAACCCACTTACCACCTTGGTTAATAAACCATGGGGTGTAATCAAACATGCTTTCAGCATTGTCTGTGTAGGAAAAAACTTTAAGCCAGCCGCGAATGCCGTAAGAAGCACCTAACTTACCTACAACAATCTTGTCTTCACTCATTGTTTCTTTACCTTTCATCGACATAAGCTAATTTCTTCTTTCAAGTAAGAATTAAGCCGCTTTTTGAGCGTCTTTTACTAGCTTAGCAACGCGGTCAGATAGAGATGCGCCTTGACCAACCCAGTGGTTAACGCGATCTAGGTCTAGACGTAGACCTTCTTCTTGACCTTTAGCAGTTGGGTTGAAGAAACCAACTTTCTCGATGAAACGGCCAGTTGCTGCATTGCGGCTGTCCGCTACTACGATTTGATAAAATGGACGCTTCTTAGCGCCGTGACGTGCCAAACGAATGGTTACCATGTCGTCCTCTTTGCTTTCTCAAAAATAAAATTAACCCCAGAAACCATTTATCGCTAAATGATTTGGGGCTCGTGCCAAAATAAAGCTCCGGAATTTTACTCTTATTCCGGAGCAATGCAAGGTCTTTAGCTACTTTTTCACCAACATAAAACGAAACTTAAGTTTGTGACGCAGCTAACACCTTGAAATTTTTATTGCAGGTCTGATTTAACGGCCAAACGGATTGAAACCGCCACCGCCCATTCCTCCCATGCCGCCCATCATGCCTTGCATGTTGCGCATCATGCCTTTCATGCCACCTTTCTGCATTTTCTTCATCATTTTCTGCATCTGAGTGAACTGCTTGAGTAGACGGTTAACATCTTGCACCTGGGTGCCAGAACCTGCAGCGATACGTTTTTTACGTGAACCTTTAATCAGTTCTGGGCGTTGACGCTCTTTCATCGTCATCGAGTTGATGATCGCTTCCATCTGTTTGAACATCTTGTCGTCGACTTTGTCTTTCACATTGTCAGGCAAGTTGCTCATACCCGGCAGCTTATCCATCATGCCCATCATACCGCCCATGTTTTGCATCTGACCTAGCTGCTCACGGAAGTCTTCAAGGTCAAAACCTTTCTTCTCTTTGAACTTTTTCGCCAGTTTCTCTGCTTTTTCTTGGTCAACATTACGTTGCAGGTCTTCGATTAGAGATAGGACGTCACCCATGCCCAAGATACGTGATGCCACACGATCTGGGTGGAAAGGTTCAAGTGCATCCGTCTTTTCACCAACACCTAAGAACTTGATCGGTTTACCCGTAATATGGCGAACAGAAAGCGCCGCACCACCACGAGCATCACCATCTACTTTGGTTAAGATCACGCCCGTAAGTGGCAGCGTATCACCAAATGCTTTCGCAGTGTTTGCCGCGTCTTGACCTGTCATCGCATCGACGACGAATAGCGTCTCAACAGGATCAATCGCAGAGTGAAGCTCTTTGATTTCTCCCATCATTTGCTCATCGATGGCTAAGCGACCTGCGGTATCGACAACCAAAACGTCATAGAACTTCTTCTTCGCATGATCGATAGCAGCATTAGCGATATCAATTGGCTTTTGATCCGCACTAGACGGGAAGAAGTCGACACCAATATCTGACGCTAACGTTTCAAGCTGTTTGATCGCGGCTGGGCGATAAACGTCAGCAGAAACAACCAGTACCTTCTTCTTATCACGCTCTTTTAAAAGCTTAGATAGCTTACCGACCGATGTGGTTTTACCCGCACCTTGTAGACCTGCCATCAAGATAACAGCAGGTGGCTGCGCAGCAAGATTTAGAGCTTCATTTGACTCACCCATTACGGCTTCAAGTTCACCTTGAACAATCTTAATGAACTCTTGGCCAGGCGTTAGGGATTTGGAAACCTCAACACCAACGGCTGCTTCTTTAACGCGTTTAATAAAATCGCGTACCACTGGAAGCGCGACATCCGCCTCCAAAAGCGCCATACGTACTTCACGTAAGGTATCTTTTATGTTGTCTTCGGTCAGGCGACCTTTTCCGCTGATATTTTTCAGCGTTTTGGACAATCGATCCGTTAAATTCTCAAACATCTTAAGTCTCTTTTTTGAGCGAGCATAAATACATCTCACCCGTTAAATTTAGCGACAATTACTGTGATTATACCTTAGCCAACCGAGTGTGGACACAGCATTAACAACATTTGATATCTCATGTCACGTAAATGAGGGAGATAAGTCATAGCTCAAGTCGTTGATGCAGGGTATAATTTGTTAAAAATCCACCAGCTTATAGAGAACCATGGACAACTTAATCGCCGTTGTTGCTGCAATACTCTATTTTTTAGCAATCGCGACAATCATACCTGGGCTTGTAAATCAGACCGGTATCAGAGCTAAAACCGTCTTAGTCAGTGCCTTTTTAGCATTGGCTTTTCATGCTTGGTTGCTCAGTGATTTGATCATAGAAGCCTCAGGGCAAAACCTGAGCATTCTCAATGTGGCTTCGTTAATTAGTTTTATCATTTCATTGGTGATGAGCATTGCCATGCTCAAAACCCGGTTGTGGTTTTTACTGCCAGTTGTCTATAGCTTTGCTGCGATTAACCTCTCCGCTGCCGCATTTCTTCCGAGTACCTTTATTACTCACCTTGAACAAGACCCTAAACTGCTCATTCATATCTCGCTAGCGTTGTTTTCATACTCAACACTGACGATAGGAGCGCTGTATGCGCTGCAACTTGCTTGGCTCGATCATAAATTGAAAGCCAAAAAAGCACTGGCGATAAACCCAAACTTACCGCCTTTGCTGATGGTTGAACGTCAATTGTTTAACATCATCCTGCTTGGCACCTTACTGCTGACCGGCACGCTAATAACGGGTTTTGTGTTTGTCCAAGATATGTTTGCTCAGGGGAAAGCACATAAAGGTATTCTTTCCTTTATTGCATGGCTGATATACACCACCTTATTGTGGGGGCATTATCAAAAAGGGTGGCGCGGACGCAAAATTACATGGTTTGCTGTTGCTGGTGCAACCTTGCTCACTCTAGCCTATTTTGGCAGTCGATTTGTTCGCGAGATAATTCTGGGTTAATGACGAGTCAAAGGTGCACCAATTGCACCTTTCTTTTACAATACAGCCCACCCTAATCTAAATTGACTTACTTTGATAATTAGGTCATAAATTAACCAAACCCAACAAGGAAAAGATAAGCTTTGGACGACATATCAACGGGTATCTTATTTGCGCTACTCGCGTGTCTTATCGTAATTTCAGGATATTTTTCGGGTTCAGAGACAGGGATGATGTCCTTGAACCGATACCGCCTCAAGCACCTAGCAAACCACGGGCATAAAGGTGCAAAACGCGTCGAGAAACTACTCGACCGCCCAGACCGCTTAATTGGTCTTATTCTGATCGGCAACAACCTTGTCAATATTCTTGCTTCAGCTATCGCGACAATTCTGGGTATGCGTTTATATGGCGACCTAGGTGTCGCAATTGCAACGGGGGCCCTCACTATGGTTGTGCTCGTGTTTGCCGAAGTCACCCCGAAGACCCTTGCCTCACTTTATCCAGAGCGCGTGTCTTACGCGAGCAGTATTGTTCTCACCATCTTGATGAAACTGCTCTCTCCACTCGTCATGTTGGTGAACTTCATTACTAATGGCTTTATCCGCTTACTCGGTATAAAAGCAGATCATGGCGGAGACGACCACCTAAGCTCTGAAGAGTTGAGAACCGTAGTGAATGAAGCTGGCAGTCTTATTCCTAGACGCCACCAAGATATGTTGATTTCTATTTTGGATCTTGAACACGTGACGGTGAATGACATCATGGTGCCGCGAAACGAGATTACGGGTATCGACATCAATGATGATTGGAAATCTATTGTTCGACAGCTGACTCACTCACCTCATGGTCGAGTGGTTTTGTATCGCGACCAAATCGACGAAGTGGTTGGTATGCTACGCCTACGAGAGTCGTACCGATTGATGTTAGAGAAGAATGAGTTCACTAAAGAGACCTTATTAAGAGCAGCTGATGAAGTTTACTTCATTCCAGAGAGTACGCCACTCAACGTTCAACTGCTAAAATTCCAGCGCAATAAGCAGCGCATTGGTCTGATCGTTGATGAGTATGGCGACATTATCGGCCTAATTACTTTGGAAGATATTCTAGAAGAGATCGTTGGTGAGTTCACCACATCAATTACACCAAGCCTTTCGGAAGAAATTTCGCCTCAAGGCGATGGTAGCTTCCTAATCGATGGTAGCGCCAATATTCGCGATATCAACAAAGGGTTAAAATGGAAACTGCCAACTGATGGCCCTAGAACATTAAACGGGCTTATCTTAGAACATTTAGAGGATATCCCAGAGAGTCACTTGAGCGTTCAAGTCTCTGGTCACCCAATGGAAATTGTTGAACTAGAAGAGAATCGAATTAAGTCAGTTCGTGTCTTTCCTAAGCGTAGGGCATAATATTTTACCTATGTAGGCACATCTCAGCGTCGCAACTAAGCAAATGAAAAAAGCCTTGGCACTGCCAAGGCTTTTTGCTCTTAATCTTCGGTAACGCTAAACAAACTTTCCATACTCAAGCCTTGTTTAATCAAAATCTCTCTTAAACGGCGTAGACCTTCTACTTGAATTTGGCGTACTCGCTCTCGAGTTAAATTGATTTCACGTCCTACTTCTTCAAGTGTCGATGGCTCATAACCCAGCAGACCAAAGCGACGAGCTAAGACTTCTTTTTGTTTCGGGTTAAGTTCATCTAACCAATGCACAAGCGAGCTTTTAATATCGTCATCTTGCGTCGATACTTCAGGGTCTGAGTTATTAACGTCTGGAATGATATCCAACAACGCTTTTTCGCCATCCCCACCAATTGGTGTATCAACCGAACTGATTCGCTCATTGAGACGAAGCATTTTGCTGACATCATCTACCGGCTTATCTAGTTGGGTCGCAATCTCTTCAGCAGTCGGTTCATGATCTAGCTTTTGAGAAAGTTCGCGTGCAGTGCGTAGATAGATGTTCAGCTCTTTCACAACATGGATTGGCAAACGAATCGTGCGAGTCTGGTTCATTAGGGCTCGTTCAATGGTCTGACGAATCCACCAAGTGGCATAGGTAGAAAAACGGAAACCACGCTCAGGATCGAACTTTTCAACAGCTCGAATAAGACCTAGGTTACCTTCTTCAATAAGATCTAAAAGTGCGAGTCCTCGATTGCTGTATCGACGAGAAATTTTCACTACTAAACGCAAGTTACTTTCTATCATGCGCTTTCTTGCTGCCTCATCACCTCTTAAGGCTCTGCGGGCGTACAGCACTTCTTCTTCTGCGGTTAATAGTGGAGAAAAGCCAATTTCACCCAAATAGAGCTGTGTGGCATCGAGACTTTTTGCTGAAGCGTCAAATTCTTCCTTTCCTTTAACTTCTTCAGCAGGTGTAGATTTTGTGGATGGTGATTCTTGTTCAGATTCAAACGCCGTAACGTTTTCTTGTCCTACTTCGAATTCTTCGACTTTCGTTGCTGCATTGCTGATACTCATAGCGCCTCCCCCTGGCGAGCTAGCAAGACATTACTACGTCTAATGTCGCTATTTTACCTTGTCAGTAATTTTTACGGTAATAAGTAGCGTTTTGGGTTCACCGACTTACCTTGATAGCGAATTTCAAAGTGTAATCGAACACTATTTGCTCCAGAACTTCCCATTGTTGCTATTTTCTGGCCTGCTTTTACACTCTGTCCTTCGTGTACTAGCAACCGGTCATTATGTGCATACGCGCTGAGGTAGTTGTCGTTATGTTTTACAATCACAAGATTGCCGTAACCTCGCAATGCGTTGCCTGAATAGACGACGGTGCCACCTGCTGTAGAGACAATCGGCTGACCTCGCTGTCCTGCAATGTCGATGCCTTTATTCCCTTGGTCTCCAGCAGAGAAGTTTTTAATCACTCTCCCTTTTGTTGGCCATAACCATTTGGAAACTTTTGTGTTTTTAGGTTTGTCGTTACTGACTACCTTGTTAACATTTTGTTTACCTGTAGAGTTAACATACTCCTTTGGTTTAGATTGTTCAACCTTCTTTATTGGTTCTTTTTTAGTCGATTTTGGTGCATTTTGTGAACTGTGTTGCGCAACCTTTTGATTTGAGTTTTTGCTCGAATTTACACTCGGCGTCGCTGGCACTGGCGCAACTGCAACAACTGGAGCGCCTGCGCCTGTACCACCATAGGCTGGCGGGGTGTATGCAGGTTTCCACAGCCTGAGTTTCTGCCCTGGATATATGGTGTATGGCGCTGTCAACTTGTTGTAAGCAATGATCTCATTTACATCTTTATCTGTGATGTAAGCTATAAAATAGAGCGTATCGCCTTTCTCGACTTCGTAGTAACTGCCTCTATAGCTACCTCGAGATACTGAATCATAGTCTTTCTTTAATCCTGAAACTGGCGCAGGGGATTGCGCAGCGCACCCGAGGAGCACACTGCAAACACCAATAATGAATGAAAGAGACTTAAGCGACATATCTAGGCGAGATCACCAGCAACCAAAGGAACAAAACGTACAACTTCTATAACTTCTGATGTGAATGAGTCAGCGCAGCGCGTTATCTTGAGCAACTGCTGCTCATCGGTTCCGACAGGGATGACCAAAATGCCACCTTCCGACAACTGAGTCAGCAGAGCTTCTGGAACAGATTCTGCCGCCGCGGTGACGATAATCGCATCAAACGGCGCTTTCGCTGCCCAACCTTGCCAACCATCACAATGTTTCGTTGACACATTGTAGATATCCAACTGCTTCAAGCGACGTTTCGCTTCCCATTGTAACGATTTGATTCGTTCAACCGAAAAGACATGGTCGACCAACTGCGCTAAAACCGCGGTTTGATAACCAGAACCCGTCCCCACTTCTAGGACTTTGCTCTTACGGCTAAGTTCCAGAATTTCAGTCATTTTCGCCACAATATACGGCTGAGAGATAGTTTGCCCTTGCCCAATAGGTAAAGCATTGTTGTCATAGGCTTGATGCATCATCGCTTGAGAAACAAACTGCTCTCGAGGTAAGCGTCTTATCGCTTCTAGTACATCAGAGTTATGAATACCACTTGCTACTAGAAAGTCGATCAATCTATCTGCTTGTGGGTTTGCCATGCTTATTGATCCTTCAACCAGTTTTCCATGCTCATTAGTGATTCATGCGCAGTAAGATCTACCTGCAAAGGTGTGACAGACACAAACCCTTGATCAACCGCGTAAAAATCCGTTCCTTCACCGGCATCTTGCTCTTTTCCAGGAGGACCAAGCCAGTATATATCATGACCTCGAGGGTCTTGCTGCTTAATCATCGCTTCCGCGTGATGTCGAGCACCTAAACGAGTAACAGCGATACCTTTTAATTCATCAAAAGGAAGGTCTGGCACATTAATATTGAGCAGTCGATTGGTCGGGATCGGTTTTGCTAGGTGTTGTTCCACAATATGCCGGGCAATCTTGCCAGCACTTGCGAAGTTCTGCTTACCCACCAATGAGAAAGCAACAGCTTGAACACCGAGAAAATGGCCTTCCATTGCCGCCGCGACGGTACCCGAATAGAGAACATCATCGCCAAGATTTGCGCCATGGTTGATACCGGACAACACCAAGTCCGGCAAATCGTCTTTCATTAGCTCATTCAACGCAAAGTGCACGCAATCGGTCGGCGTTCCCTGAACAGAGAACACACCATCCGCAATTTCATTCACGCGCAGCGGTTGCTCTAACGTCAGTGAATTGGACGCGCCCGAACGATTTCGGTCTGGCGCGACAATCGTCACATCAGCGATGTCATTTAAGCTCTCAGCCAAAGCGTGAATGCCTTGGGCATGTACGCCATCGTCATTACTGAGAAGAACTTTCAGTTTTTTCTCACCCATTAGTAAACTCGTTCAACTTCTATCTCATTAACTAATTCACGAACAATGGAAGTCGCAAAACACCCTGCATCCAAAGAAAATTGTAGGGTGACGCAGTCATTCTCCGTTTGCCAAGAGAAGTCTTGCGCTTTTAACGATATGGCTCGGCGATCGTGACGCATGCGGTTACCTCGAATCAGCGCCATAAGATCCGGTTCTGCATCCAAGTGAGGCTGCTCCAATTCAAGAGCCTGAGCCTGCGTTGGAAGTGCGTTGTCACCTGCCATTGCTGCGGTAAGCTCAGCGTTGCCTGCAAGCAATGTACGGTTTACCTCATCAAGAGCATTTTCCTCAACTTGAACCAGAGACGTTGGAGTCTGGACCAAATCGCCGATGATGGCTTGGTTAAAGACACCTTGCTCAATACGCGCAGAGACAATTCGGTTGAAAATCCACGAGCGCGCCGCAGATAACAACATACTGCGTTTGTTTTGGTTGCGAGTGCGGACGTTTTCTTTGCCCCAGCGTCTTGCTTCTTCAATATTATTACCTTGGTTGCCAAAGCGTTGGCTACCAAAATAGTTAGGAACGCCGGTTTGGGCTATCGATTCTAGACGCTTCACGACATCGTCGACATCACTCACTTCCGATAGTGTAACCACGAACTGATTGCCCGCTAACTCCCCCGGACGCAGCTTTTTGTTGTGTCTTGTCGTCTCGAGAATTTCGATACTTGGGTATTGCGCGAGGAAAGAACTGAAGTCTGGCGTGTCGCCTTTAGGCAGATGGATACTTAACCACTGCTCCGTCACGGCATGGCGATCTTTCAACCCAGCCCAGCTAACGTCTTTCGATTTTACGCCGCATGCCTTCGCAAGCTCATTCGCCACAAAACTGGTGTTCTCACCGGTTTTACGAACCCGTACCATGAGGTGCTCACCACTGCCTGTAAACTCATAACCCAGCACTTCGTTAACCTGGAAGTGCTCTGGTTGCGCTTTAATTTTTGCCGTAGCTGTCGGTTTACCATTGAGGTAAGCCAGTGAAGATAAGATATCTGACATAATGTTATCCATTACACGCCGCCTATTCACTTAAGAATAGACGGCGTGTAACTGAGTTATTTTTTAATAAGTAATACGACCGCTTCTGTCGCGATGCCTTCTTTTCGTCCTGTAAAACCAAGACGCTCCGTAGTGGTGGCTTTTACATTGACGTTACCGATGTCGGTTTCTAAGTCCTGAGCGATCACTTGGCACATTGCTTCAATATGTGGTGCCATTTTCGGCGCTTGAGCCATTATTGTGATGTCCGCATTCCCCAGCACGTAGCCTTTTTCTTTCACTCGACGATACACGTCTCGCAGCAACGCTCGGCTATCTGCGCCTTTCCATTTATCATCAGTATCAGGGAAATGACGACCAATATCCCCTTCCGCAATGGCGCCGAGTAGTGCGTCAGACAGTGCATGCAATGCAACGTCACCGTCTGAGTGAGCGATAAGACCTTGTTCATAAGGAAGTGCTACGCCACCAATAATGACGGGCCCTTCACCACCAAATTTGTGTACGTCAAAGCCATGACCAATTCGAATCATACGTTATCCTTTATTTCGCGTTAGATAAAACTCTGCAAGTGCCAAATCTTCTGGTTGGGTTATTTTTATATTATCGGCACTCCCCTTCACTAGCGCAGGAGATTCTCCTAACCATTCCAGTGCTGAGGCTTCGTCAGTAATCGCTACTCCTTCAGATAAAGCTGAAGTGAGGGCATGAGTCAATTGCTCAGTTTTAAACATTTGTGGAGTTAAAGCATGCCACAAAGCTTCTCTTTCTACAGTGTGTTCAATGGATTGCTGAGCATTCGCTCGTTTCATCGTATCTCTCACTGGCGCGGCGAGTATTGCGCCACAACCATGATGAAGTGACTGTTCTATGAGTTGATCAATATCCGTCAAGCTGACACAAGGGCGCGCCGCATCGTGCACCATTACCCATGTTGAAAGTTGGTGTTCACAGACATAGTTCAAACCAGACAGTACCGAGTCTGCGCGCTCTTTCCCTCCCGCGACGGTAATCACGTCTTGTCGCTGGCTAAGCGCCAATGTCGGGTAGTATGGGTCACCCTCACTAATGGCGACAATAACACGGGTAATCAAAGGGTGAGACAGAAGCTTTTCAACAGTATGTTCTAATACGGTTTTGCCATGAATAGTGAGATACTGCTTAGGGCGGTCAGCTTGCATTCGGCTACCGATACCAGCGGCAGGCACGATGGCAACCATGGCCGTAGGGGCGAGATCGGACACTTAGTCATCCTCTCCTATAATACGATAGAAAGTCTCCCCTTCTTTAATCATGCCCAGTTCATGTCGAGCACGCTCTTCAATGGCATCTAAACCTTGGCGCAAGTCGTCGATTTCAGCAAACATTTCATTGTTGCGAGTCTGCAAGTTTCCGTTCACTTGATGTTGAACTTCAATGTCGGCGTTCACCAGTTGGAAATCAGAAATGCCATTCTTACCAAACCACAGTTCGAATTGCAGCCAGCCTAAAACGATAAGAAGTGTGAGTGCAAAAATTCGCATAAACAATGATTCAAAGAAGAGGGATAAAGAAAGACCACATATATACCACAATGTCACACGGTGCGCGAGATTGGGCGATGTGGTCCTTATTGAATTGAGATTTGGGCTCTACACTACGACATCATTAAAAAGCCGAACAAGCCAACGCCTAGAATCAATCGATAAATGACAAACGGTGTCATCCCCATACGAGAAATCAGCTTCAAGAAGAAATGAATGCACAGGTACGCACTAACAAATGAGGTGATGATCCCCGTCATCAAGAAACCAAAATGAATCGGCTCTCCGCTCGTCACCAGTTTTAAACCTAAGTAACCACCCGCGAGTAAAATGATTGGAATCGACATTAAAAACGAGAATCGTGCAGCTGCTTCACGGGTAAAACCAAGATACAGCGCGGCAGTAATCGTTGCTCCAGATCGTGACGTCCCTGGGATGAGCGCCATTGCTTGCGCTAAACCGACAAACAACGCCTTCTTCCAATCTGCTTGATATTCATCCGCGACAAGTTTCGCGTTTCTATCGACGTACCAAAGCAGCAGACCAAAAATGATGGTCGTCGTCGCTATCACCCAAGCACTGCGTAAATACAGTTCAATGAAATCTTTTAGGAACAAACCCAGTAAACAGGCTGGGATTGTTGCGATAACAATCATCCACGCAAACTTGGCTTCTTTGCTTCGGTCACCTTTAAAGATAGAGCCAAAAAACGCGCCCAGTAACGTCACGACTTCTTTACGGAAGTAGATCATAACAGCGGCCAAGGTACCCACATGTACCGCAACATCGAACGCAAGCCCTTGATCTTCCCAACCCAAAACTGCCGAAGGCAAGATAAGGTGGGCAGAGCTAGAAATAGGCAAAAACTCAGTCAGGCCTTGAATCAACGCGAGTAAGAAGGCTTCAATATAACTCATTAGAATCTCTTAAAATTTGTGGTTAAACCATAGAGGAACCGGCACCAGTGCAGTGTCAAACGTCGACTGTTGCCAAATTTGTTTGATGCTTCGACCATCTTGGGGAACCACTCTTGCGGGGCATAGCTCGACAAGGGGCTTAAGGACAAAAGCATACTTAAATATGTCGCTACGAGGTAGCTCAGGTTGAGCGTCAGACACCACATCACCAAATAAAATGATATCGAGATCCAACGTGCGCGGTTCATATTTTGCCGCGTTTTCAGCTCGGCCCCATTTGAGCTCAATTTGGCGAAGTTGTCGCGAGAATTCCGCCAAATCTAACGTTGTTTTCATTTCTACGACAAGGTTGTAAAACGGATGGCTTTCAAAGTCGACGGCTTCGCATTCAAAAATAGTCGAGAGACGCAGTTCATGGCCTAACGCGCTAAGCTCATCAATAGCAGCTTGAATATGCTTACGTCTTTCAATGTTAGAGCCAATACCAACGTAAGCCGTTATCATGCAGCGCCTCGCTCGATGATAACGCCCACACCTTTTGCTTGAGGGACCGCACCAGGTTTGGTTAAACGAATCTTAATCCACGGCACGTTAAATCGGGTCATGATTAGGTCGGCAATCTCTTCTGCTACTCGCTCAACTAAAAGGAATCGCCCGCCTTCTATGTGGGCTAATACAGCGGCGCTCACCTCGGCATAATCCAAAGCATCGACCACATCGTCACTTTTCCCTGCAGGGCGATTGTCGTGAGCCATCTCGATATCAAGCACCAATTTTTGCTTTATTTCTTGTTCCCAATCGTAAACACCAATTGTGGTAATTACTTCTAGCTGCTCGATAAATACCTTATCCATGCGTTTTTCCTTTAGAGGTCGGATACCCAATTTTGACAAAAAGAATTACTATTCCTGTGCCCAAACCATTATTGTTGAGGTTGGCAAGGTCGATATAATATCAATTAGTTGCCTGACAAACACCTCAAAAGACGAGTTAACTTGATATGACACCACTAGCACTTGTTATGATCATCATTGCCTACTTATTAGGCTCGATATCGAGTGCCGTTTTGATCTGCCGAATGCTTCGTCTTCCTGATCCTCGTAAAATGGGATCCAACAATCCTGGAGCGACAAATGTATTGCGCATCGGGGGGAAAAAAGCCGCCGCCGCAGTTCTGCTTTGTGACATGTTAAAGGGAACCATTCCTGTCTGGAGTGGTTTTTTCTTGGGTATCGACCCTGTGATTTTAGGTGTCATCGCGATTGCGGCTTGTTTAGGTCACATGTATCCGCTTTTCTTTCATTTTAAAGGCGGAAAAGGGGTTGCTACAGCGCTTGGAGCTATCGCGCCGATAGGTTTAGATTTTACCGCTATGGTAATCGCCACTTGGTTAGCGGTCGCACTGGTTTTTCGCTACTCGTCGCTCGCGGCCATTGTCACCGTGTTACTCGCTCCTCTCTACACTTGGATGATCAAGCCCCAATACACCTTACCCGTGGCGATGTTGTGTTGTCTGATTGTATTTAGACATCACCAAAATATCCGTCGGTTGCTAGATGGATCTGAACCCAAAATTGGCGAGAAGAAACAACAATTAAATAAGGCCTCGCAATGAGGCCTTATTGATTTGATACTGTTCGCTATTTCGCATGCTTGTCTAAAAAGACCTTAAGCATATCCGTGACAAACTCCGCTTGTTCTAGGTTGGAGATATGACCGGCTTGTGGTATTTCAACCAATTGCGACCCTGAGATAGTGTCATGCATCAGGTATGACTCAAGCACTGGTCTAGGTATATCTTCTTGCCCCACAGCCACTAATACTGGCAACGCAAACTTCTCGATATCTTCCATCTGGTCTCGGCGACCAAATACCATTCGGCCTACTCGAGCGGTTTCGACCGCGGCTTCACCCGTTAAACCCGTCAGCTTAGAACGGAACAGACGTACTAACTCAGGATTATCTTGCTCAACATTACGGGCAAAAAACAGCGGAGTGACGGCTTCAACAATTGGCTCTGGAATCATTTTTGCAGTGCTAATCGCATCTAACATACCAAAGTACTTAGCGTGCGTAACTTCAGGCTCTAAACCGACAAAGGTATCCATTAATACCAAAGACGTCACACGTGATGGCACAAGTGAAACCACTTCACAGCCCCACATGCCACCAACCGACAGCCCCACAAGAGAAAACTGCTCTACATCCAGATGATCCATCAGAGCGACAATTTGCTTCGCGTAATCGCCGAGTGAACGAGTCTGCTCTGGTGCGGCATCCGATTCGCCGTGAGCCCAAAGCTCAGGCACAATACAACGGTAATGTTGACTCAGCGCTTCGACTTGAGGGGCCCACATGTCACTATCCCAAAGGTAGCTGTGACCAAAAACAACAACAGGGCCAGTGCCCACATCCAGATACGCCATTTCTCGGCCATCTATCAAAAATCTTTCCATGGTGTTATCCACTACTATTTTTATTCAGCCCGAGCTTACCATCAGTAATTCTATTAACAGCTCGGAACACTTAGACTGTCAAAAAACAAAAAGGCCGCCATAATGAGCGACCTTATTGATTGTTAGAGATCGTTAGTTGATCGGATCCAATTGATCAATGGGCCAACGAGGCTTGGCTTGTACAGAAAGATCCGCGACTTCACCGTTTTTCAAACGCTGCATGCCTGCGTAAGCAATCATGGCACCATTGTCGGTACAGAATTCTGTTCGAGGATAATAAACTTCCCCACCAATTTTCTCGGCCAACTGCTCTAAATCTGCACGTAAGCGACGGTTTGCACTCACGCCACCAGCGATAACAATACGTTTAAAGCCCGTTTGCTCTAATGCACGCTTACACTTAATCGTTAACGTCGCACACACCGCTTCTTCAAACGCAAGAGCAATATCGGCTCGAGTTTGCTCATCATCACCATTGGCAGCGATAGTATTGGCAGTGAACGTCTTCAAACCAGAAAAGCTCATATCAAGTCCAGGACGATCTGTCATTGGACGAGGAAACTTAAATCGGCCTGGCGTGCCCTTTTCAGCCAGTTTAGAAAGGAGCGGTCCACCAGGATAATCCAAACCCATTAGTTTCGCCGTTTTATCAAACGCTTCACCCGCCGCATCATCAATTGACTCACCTAGGATGGTGTATTCGCCAATCCCTTTCACTTCCACCATCATCGAGTGCCCACCAGAAACAAGCACCGCGACAAATGGGAATGGCGGAGGGTTGTCTTCTAGCATCGGCGCCAGCAAATGACCTTCCATATGATGAACAGGAACGGCCGGAATATCCCATGCATACGCAATACTACGACCGATCGTAGCACCAACGAGCAGAGCACCAACTAAACCCGGACCAGCCGTGTATGCGATACCATCGATATCCTTCGGTGTAAGATTGGCCTCTGCCATCGCCGCTTTAATCAGAGGAATGGTCTTCTTAACGTGGTCACGAGAAGCCAACTCAGGAACCACACCGCCATAGTCTGCGTGCAGTTTTACCTGGCTATATAGTTGATGGGAAAGCAATCCTTTCTCATCATCATAAATTGCAATGCCTGTCTCATCACAAGAGGTTTCGATACCGATAATACGCATGGGTTACCTAGGATGTATTTGTCTAAAATTCAAAATTGGCGCAATATTACCGCGCCTTTGGCTTGCAAACAAATTTTGTGCAAACTGTACTCAACAAAACGCTTTACAAAGGCTATGTGATCGGATTAAAATTCCGCACCATTTTTGATCAAGCTGGTTTGAGACCGAACATCAGTGTTTGGCTCACTAACGTTCCAGCATTAACGAATTAACCCCTGAGGTGAAAGGCATATGCCAGTAGTTAAAGTACGTGAAAACGAACCGTTCGACGTTGCTCTACGTCGTTTCAAACGCTCTTGCGAAAAAGCAGGTATCCTTTCTGAAGTGCGTCGTCGTGAGCACTACGAAAAACCAACTACAGTTCGCAAACGCGCTAAAGCAGCAGCTCAAAAGCGTCACGCTAAGAAGCTAGCTCGCGAAAACGCTCGTCGCGTTCGCCTGTACTAATAACTAAGTCCTAAAGGATTATAGTTATGGCTCTTATTGACACGCTCAAAGAAGAGCAAAAATTAGCGATGAAAGCCAAGGACAAATTGCGCCTTGGTACTATCCGTTTAGCTCTGTCTGCTATTAAGCAACGTGAAGTCGACGAACAGATTACTCTGAATGACGACGACATTCTTGCTGTGCTGACAAAAATGGTTAAACAACGTCGCGACTCTGTTACGCAATTTGAAGCTGCTGGTCGTCAAGATCTAGCAGACGCTGAGAAAGCTGAAATTACCGTACTTGAGGACTTTATGCCTCAACCGCTGACTGAAGATGAAGTCGCTGCACTAGTAGAAAGTGCAATTGCTGAATCAGGTGCTGCGGGCATGCAAGACATGGGTAAAGTAATGGGTGTTCTTAAGCCACAAATTCAAGGGCGTGCAGACATGGGTAAAGTAAGTGGTTTAGTTCGCGCTAAGCTGGCTTAATTACCCAACCCAAATTGCAGCAAGCCGTGCTATCCTCTGGAACGCACGGCTTGTTTGTATCTAGCCCTTTTCCATGGTTATTGCGTTTTTCTAAGGTTTTATGGCAGGACACATCCCTCGCAGCTTTATTGATGATCTACTTGCTCGACTTGATATTGTCGACATCATTGACGCACGAGTAAAACTTAAGAAAAAAGGCAAAAACTACGGTGCCTGTTGCCCATTCCACAACGAGAAAACCCCTTCGTTCAGCGTAAGCCAAGAGAAGCAGTTTTATCACTGTTTTGGTTGTGGCGTGCACGGCAATGCCATCGATTTTTTGATGGAATATGAACGCCTAGAGTTTGTTGAAGCGATTGAAGAACTCGCTTCATTTCTTGGTTTAGATGTTCCAAGAGAGCAGCGCCAAGGTGGTGGTTTTCAGTCCAATCAGCCCCAAGCGAGTACAGCGCAAAAACGTACTCTTTATGATCTTATGGGCAGTATTGCTCAGTTCTATCGCGATCAACTTAAGCAATCATCAAGTAAGATCGCCATCGAATACCTAAAAGATCGTGGCCTATCTGGCGAGATCGTACAAAAATTCGGTATCGGTTACGTGGCTGACGAATGGGATCTCGTCCGTAAGAATTTTGGGCAACAGCAACAAACACAGGAAATGCTCGTTTCTGGCGGTATGTTGATCGAAAACGACAAGGGCAATCGCTATGATCGTTTTCGTGGTCGAGTCATGTTCCCCATTCGAGATCGACGTGGTCGAGTGATCGGCTTTGGTGGCCGAGTAATTGGTGATGGCACACCAAAGTACTTAAACTCACCAGAAACCCCTATTTTCCATAAAGGCAAAGAGCTCTACGGCCTATATGAAGTGATGCAAGCCCATCGCGAACCAAGTCAGATCTTGGTGGTTGAAGGCTATATGGATGTGGTTGCTTTGGCCCAATATGGGGTGGACTACTCGGTCGCATCACTGGGCACATCAACAACGGGCGATCATATTCAGCTGCTATTCCGGCAAACGAACACTGTGGTGTGTTGTTACGATGGTGACCGAGCGGGGAAAGAAGCGGCATGGCGCGCGCTGGAAAATGCTCTTCAGTATTTGAAAACAGGCAATACGCTCAAGTTCCTATTTTTACCCGATGGTGAAGATCCGGACAGCTATGTAAGAAAGTTTGGTAAACAAGCTTTCGAGCAACAAATAGAACAGGCAACACCGCTCTCTAGCTACCTATTTGACAACTTAATCGAGATCCACCGATTAAACTTAGGAACCAATGAGGGTAAATCAGCGTTGAGGGCTCACGCCAGCGCACTGATCGATAAGATCCCAGACCCGTATTTCCAAGAGTTACTAGAAAAATTACTCGATGAGCGCACCGGTTTTGACAACCGACTTCGTCAACCTCGTAAAAAACAAGTAGAAAGTCGACCTCAGCCTCACAAAGAGATCAAGCGCACACCAATGCGCGAAGTGATCGCTTTGCTTATCCAAAATCCGAGCTATGCTCAAATGGTACCTGATCTCTCAACTGTGAGAGAGTTAACAGTACCAGGGCTAAGTTTATTTGTGGAGGTGCTTGAATATTGTCACTCGCATCCCAATATAACAACGGGCCAGTTGATAGAACATTGGCGCAACAGCAGCCATGAGGCTCTACTGTCTCGTCTCGCAGGGTGGGAAATCCCCCTCGACGATGACAACGAACAAGATATATTTTTAGACTCATTGGACAAAATTCTTGCCCAGTGCGTTGAAAAACAAATTGAAAACCTGCAGGCCAAAGAAAGAAGTGTCGGTTTATCAACCGAAGAAAGAAGGGAGCTGCTAGCGCTCATGCTAGATTTAAAAGCGTAACCCTGTTCGAATAGTCAGCAATCAATTAATTTGTTATTATGTGTGGTTTGCAACTCGCATACTAATTCCTTCACCAGATACTAAGTTGGATACCGTCTATGGATCAAAATCCGCAGTCACAGCTAAAGCAACTTGTCATTAAAGGCAAGGAACAAGGCTATCTGACCTACGCAGAAGTAAACGACCACCTACCAGCAGAAATCGTAGATTCTGAGCAGGTAGAAGATATCATTCAGATGATCAATGACATGGGTATCCGTGTTGTTGAGACCGCGCCTGATGCGGATGATCTTGCGCTGAATGACGATGAAACCATCACCGATGAAGATGCAGCAGAAGCTGCAGCAGCGGCACTTTCAAGCGTTGAAAACGAGATTGGCCGCACTACAGACCCAGTACGTATGTACATGCGTGAAATGGGTACTGTGGAGCTTCTTACTCGTGAAGGTGAGATCGATATCGCGAAGCGCATTGAAGATGGTATTAACCAAGTTCAAAACGCTGTCGCAGAATATCCTGGCACTATCCCGTACATTCTCGAGCAGTTTGACAAAGTTCAGGCAGAAGAACTTCGTCTGACTGACCTGATCACAGGCTTCGTAGACCCAGATGCCGATGAAACCGCAGCCCCTACTGCAACGCACATCGGTTCTGAGCTCGCTGAATCTGATCTCGAAGATGAAGACGCTGAAGATGCGGATGAAGAAGACGAAGAGTCTGAAGACGAAGAGTCCGAAGAAGAAGATACAGGCATCGACCCTGAATTTGCTCTAGAGAAATTCACAGCACTTCGTAATACGTTCCAAAATTACCAACTTGCGTGCAACGAGTACGGAAGTGAAAGCCCGAAAGCAACCGTTGCTCACGAAATGGTCATTGACGTATTCAAAGAATTCCGTCTAACACCAAAGCAATTTGACTACCTTGTTGACGAACTACGCACCTCAATGGAACGTGTACGCACTCAAGAGCGTCTAATCATGAAGGCTTCGGTTGAATACGGCAAAATGCCTAAGAAATCGTTCATTGCCCTATTTAGTGGTAACGAATCAAGTGACGCTTGGTTAGATGAAATTCTTGCATCAGATAAACCGTATGCAGATAAAATCCGTCGTAGCGAAGACGACATTCGTCGCTCAATCGCTAAGCTGAAGATCATTGAAGAAGAGACGTCACTGACGGTTCAAAACATCAAAGATATCAGCCGTCGTATGTCGATTGGTGAAGCGAAAGCTCGCCGCGCGAAGAAAGAGATGGTAGAAGCGAACTTACGTCTTGTAATCTCTATCGCGAAGAAATACACCAACCGTGGTCTACAGTTCTTGGATCTAATCCAAGAAGGTAACATCGGTCTGATGAAAGCGGTTGATAAGTTTGAATACCGTCGTGGTTACAAGTTCTCGACTTACGCAACGTGGTGGATCCGTCAGGCAATCACACGCTCGATTGCAGACCAAGCACGTACGATTCGTATTCCGGTACACATGATCGAAACGATCAACAAGCTAAACCGTATCTCTCGTCAAATGCTACAAGAGATGGGTCGTGAACCGCTACCGGAAGAACTGGCTGAGCGCATGCAAATGCCAGAAGACAAGATCCGTAAAGTACTAAAGATCGCGAAAGAGCCAATCTCAATGGAGACACCAATCGGTGACGACGAAGATTCGCATCTAGGTGATTTCATCGAAGATACAACGCTTGAGCTACCGCTAGATTCTGCGACTGCAGGCAGCCTAAAAGTAGCGACTAAAGACGTTCTTGCTGGTCTTACTCCGCGTGAAGCGAAAGTTCTTCGTATGCGTTTCGGTATTGATATGAATACTGACCACACTCTTGAAGAAGTGGGTAAGCAGTTTGACGTTACACGTGAACGTATCCGTCAGATCGAAGCGAAAGCACTACGTAAACTTCGTCACCCTAGCCGCTCAGAAACTCTGCGCAGCTTCCTAGACGAATAATTGCGGAACCAACCGTTAATGATTAAAAGGTGAGCAATAGCTCACCTTTTTTGTATTGAACTGATTTAAGTGAATAAAAACTAAGCGCATTTAGCCACCCCACTGACTAGACAGCGAGATCGGCTTCCCCTATAATCATTGCCCTATACGGCCCCTTAGCTCAGTGGTTAGAGCAGTCGACTCATAATCGATTGGTCCGCAGTTCAAGTCTGCGAGGGGCCACCACTTTTTTGTGGTAAAGAATTAGAAAGCCTGATGAAGAAATTCATCAGGCTTTTTTGTGAATAACGATCTACCCTCACATTCCCACATACCATAAAGTGTATTCGCGCTCTCTGTGCTAATTACATTACTAATAAGTCAACAACAGTATCTACACTGATTTGTACCTATTAAACAAATACATAACGATACAAGCATCACAATCAACCACCCTATCATGTGCCCATTCAATTCGTTTTATATATGATTCAAACCATAAACAACAACGTCATATAATAAAAAGGATTCACATCATGCATCAGGGAAGATCGGTATTACTTCCTCTATCGGCGATTCTGTTATTGGCTGGGTGTGGCGGAGGTGGAGGTAGTGATTCATCAGAAGCTTCGAACGTTATTAACAATGCAACTCGCTATTCACTATCAGAGCTAGAGACTGCATCAAAAACACTGGCGAACAAAAGCTATGTAGGTCGCACTTCCACAGCTAACTTACAACTGACGTCGGTCCAGAAAGCGTTCAATATTAGCTTTGATGACTCATTGCCCGATCTAGCAGCGGTTCTAGTTAGGGAGGCAAAATCCAATGTGGAGAACAATCTTAGCAATGGTCGATACCAATGTGGGTTTAGCGGGTATGTAACATTCAATCAAGGGATCTCGGAGAGTTCATCTGAAGTCGCTTCAATCACATATGAAGCGTGTAAAGCTTACCAATCTTCATCAGAGATTAATGGTACAACCGTTATATCAGCAAACGACTTCAGTACGCACTCGAACGAATATTCAATCTTTTTTGACAAACTAAGCTCTACTTCTGAACAAGTAACATTCCTTATTTCCGGGATGATATCAAGCACGGGCGATAGCAACCAATCCGGATATAATATCACTCAGTTTGTCACCGTTTCAGTCAATGGAGAGCAATATAAGCTTGAGAGTGAACACCTCTATACTCCAAACACGACTAACCCAGACTACTCTGCTCGTAGCAATGTGTTTATTGACTCCATTGGGAAACTCTCTCTAACCTATGAAGGCGATCACTTCTACCCACTCGCCTCGTCAAATGATTCTGTGACAATTTCAGCTGACAAAAATGGATTGCTCACCTACTACCGTGGAGCCATTCGATACGCTGAAGATAACAACAAAGATGGAAATTACGAAAAAGGGGTCTGGTTAAGTGATCTTGAAGTGTTTACAACAGGCACACTCAACGAGTATCAATTAGTTGAACTGGACCAATTAACAATACCGCCTTCTGCTAATCCTCCGAAAATGTATGCATCTTATGTCGATACAACAACGCCTGTTGAGGTTCAGCCAGGCCATTACTCAGATTTAGATACACCAACTGAAGATCTCGTGGTCAGCTATCGCTGGTACATAAACGATAAAATAGTCCCTGAGGTAAACGGCAATGTTTTCCCTGCGTATAAGGCTGTGTTCAAAGATACACTCGAAGTTTCAATGGTGGTTTTTGATGGAAGTAACTATGCCGAATCTGACCGATTAAGTATCAATATAGAAGACGCTCCTGCACAAGCCAAGATAGAAAACTTACCTGACACCGTGAACGCTGGCGACTACATTGAGTTCAATGCTGTTATTTACGATCCTGATCTTCAACATACATCAGGGGTCAGCGCTTCCCTTATCTCCGGACCAGATGGCGTTAGTGTTGGTGAAAATGGCACGATGACTTGGCAAGTCCCTAGTAACCCTCTTTTCCATACTCAGAACTATACCTTTACGTTTTCCTCACCTTCTACCGGAAGCACGGTGTTTTCCGAGCAGGTTGAAGTTCATTCGGCTGATGTGGCGGTGCTGGCACGGTCAGGCATAGAAGTCCCTAAAATCAACCATTCGATGGCTATCGCTGACTTTGACAACGATGGAAAAAACGAAATTCTTTCCACAGATGGCCACAGTCGAGTGTTTTTGCTGAAACATACTGAGAACGGCTATCAGCAATCATGGATGTATCCATATTCATTTGGTCAAGATGAAAGTGTGGTTCAAGTTTTAGGAAGCGATGTTGATAATGATGGCTCCAAAGATATTTTGGTGGTGACATCTCATCACATCTGGTCCATTTCCGATCTCAATGCGTTACCGAAACCATTGCTCACAACCGAAAATGTTATTCAAAGTGCATTCGTGGGTGACATAGATAACGATGACATAGATGAGTTGGTCTATCTCAGCCTAGGAAGCAATCAAACGATTACTGTTGTTGAGTATAATAGACCTCTCACACCAACGTTTATTTTTGATGTCCACTCAGTCAAAGATATCGCTTTTGGCAACATTGATACTGATCCTCAATCCGAGCTAGTAACGAATACCGGTCTAGTCTATGACCTATCTACAGGCCTCAATGAGTGGTATTTAGGCATGGGTTTTGGTGATCATTACGTACAAGTCTCTGACATAAACAATGACCACATTGAGGAAATTATTGGTGCCGATCTTTGGGGTAGCATTTATGTCTACTCAGCAACTGACAAGACACAGCTCGCCACGCTAGATCGATTCAATACATGTGACTTAAGTTCGGCCTCTTTCCCTAATGAAAAGAAATCAGCGCTTTTGGTTGGAGACTGTCAGTGGGGAAACGTCACTGCGTTTAGCCTAGAAAACAACTCTCTAGTAGAGCTATGGACAGTTCCGGCTCAGGGACACGGGTCCGTATCCCTAATTCCAGGTGATGCAGACAACGATGGCCAACAAGAACTAATCTGGGGTACTGGTATAACAAGTTCTGGAGAGGATAGTCTAATTACTGCTGATATCACTTACTCCTCCATTAGCGTAAATAAAGGATTAACTACTCACCAGTTTGACAGTTTTAGTGCTGCGGGCTGGGCCAACATGCTGCAAAACGACGAAAGGGCAGTATTTTTCGTACCTCAAACAGGAAGTGGCTATGACGGTTCAAAAGTAGTAACAATGACACTTGATGGCGAAATTGACGCAAGTGATGAAATCTCTTCCAATTGGGACAGTTCGAGGATTGCAGTCACCGCCGACTTTAACCAAGATGGCGCGGGAGATATATTTATCCCAACCTCAGAGACTTACGATGGTTCGTTTGGAGTTATGCAATTGCACGACTCAACTATCCAGTATGAAATTACTGGTGACTACGACAATGATATTCATGTAATCAAGGCATTCGATATCAACAAGGATGGGTATGAAGATGCGGTTTACCTTGACTCAAACACCTTGAAAGCGGTCGATGTACAGAATCAACGCTTACTCGCTACTTTTACTGCGACGTCTAGAATCAAAGACTTTGACATAGTTAATATGGATGGCAAAATTTTTATCGCCCTGTTTAACTCGTCATATAGCTTTAACCAAACCTCGCTACTTGAGTATGAAGGCTCTAGGTTCAAAGTCATATCAAGTAACGAAACTGCATGCCAACGCCTAGCCTTTATTAATGCAGATAAAGACAGCAACAAAGAGTTGGCTTGCTATAACGATAACGGGAGAAGCTTACACCTTTTCAATGTCTCGAGTACAAACCTTGAAGAAGTGAGCAAAACGACACTGGATTACCAGATCGTCGATATGATTGTGAACCCTATGAGTAACGATCAACAGACTCTCTTAGTTACAATACCGAGTAGTTCACACCATTACACGTCCGCTAATGATGACTTGGTGATGAAAAGTATTACGAGTGGCGGTAACAGTATATGGTCTAGCCCTCCGCTAGTCGGCTCCCCTCAAAGCCACTCAATGCATGCTCGCCGCTCAGTTCACGGTGAACTTGAGGTGTTGCTTGCAACAAACCAAGCAATGTATTGGCTAGGTAGGGAAACAGTTCATTAAAGAACTGTTCTTTTCAAACAAAGGGGGTAGCTGCGTATTGGCGGCTGCCCCTTTCTTTACTACTCCAGTTTAGTAACATAACGCGTGCCCCTAGAGGGGACAAATCAATACTCAATGAAAGCCAATGACTTAATACAAGCCTTCCATCGGGTCCCTTTCAGGGTAACGCTCAAGAATCGATTTCAACTGATGCTGATGATTTCTCAAGGCATCGACACAGCGAGCATCGAGCTTGTTCATGGCGACCATTTTTTCGAGCTCTAACAACGCATAAGGCACAGAACAGCCTTGCTTGTATGGTTTATGTGTTGTCATCGCATCGAAGATGTTCGCAACACAAACGATGCGAGCGCCAAGAGGTATCTCATCGGCTTGTAATTGTCGTGGATAACCGCTGCCATCTAAGAACTCGTAATGGTAAGAAATCACGTCATGCAACAGTATTGCGCTTGGGTGGTCAACCGCATTTAACTCAGCAATGAGCTGCTCAACGATCTCTTCACCAAAAATAATATGTTGACGCAATTGGTTCACCTCATCTTGGGTGAGAACCTGCTGTTTGCAGAGTAATTCAGGCGATAGTCGAATTTTGCCAATGTCATGATATTGAGCAAACAGAGTAAGGTGTTCAACAAACTCGTCATCCACGTCATAGTGGTCCGCCAGTGCCACCGCGATCATGTTGGTATAGGCAGCTACCCGTTGCTTGTGGCTAAAAGACTCCCTTTGATAAACAGGAGAGCGTGCAATCAATTTACTCAATTTCTCCACCAATAAATGGACGAGTTGGTACTCCGAGAAAATAGCGACTTCCAGCATTTTCAGATAAGGCTTGAGTGCCTTTATGTCGCTTTGCGTAAAAGCGTCAGGATAGTGAGAATTAAGAAACAAGAATCCGCAAAACCTCTGCTCAGCGAAAATAGGCATCGCCACAGAAGAGTGAAACCCCTCCCCCAACAAGGCTCTAACATGCGGAGAAGGATGAAGGTCACTAAGCTCAGATAGATAGGCTTCGGTGCGACTCTCTAAACACGATTTGAGGTAAGGTAAAGAGCTCAGAGGTGCTTCGTAATGCGCCATACGCAGAGAAAGGGACGAACTATCAGCGTAACTTCTGAGTAAATGGTCTCGACTGTCATAAAGGGCGAAGCAGACTTTAGCTAGCTTGGGTTGGTGAACTTTCATTCGCTTTTGGATCTCAGATAATTGATGACTGAGACCACATTGGTATGCCTCTAATGCTCCTATGTTCGTTGTTAACACTTCCATCTCGAATCACACCCTTACATCCTTTTTGATAAGTGTAGATGTGATTACTAAAGTCGTAGCCAGAAAATCCCACTTTAATGACAATTTAAACACTAAATTGATCTGGAGCAGATTCTCTTCACGTGAAGCGCTCTACGACTTATTTTGCACACCCGATAAGATTAGGCTTACAAGCACGAAAAGGGGCGCAAATTTGCGCCCCATGATGTGTTCAGATTGAAAAACAGTTACGGTGTTAAAACCCTTTCGACTTTTTGATTAGATCGTATGCGTTTTGAATCTCTTGCGCCTTTTCCTTGGCGACATTCATCATCTCTGGTGGTAAACCCTTTGCCATCAATTTATCAGGGTGGTGTTCATTCATCAGTTTTCGATACGCTCGCTTCACTGTTTTGGCATCGGCGCTGCTATCGACACCCAACAGCTTGTAGGCGTCACTAAGTTGGTCTGCGCTTGATGTTTGTTGCCAAGCGCCACCAGAGTGTTGAGATTGCCCGCTACTTTGGCCACCAAATCCGCCACGCTGAAAACGAAACGCAGCTTCTTGCATCTTCAAACGCTGCTCAAGTTGATCGGCAGAAAATCCAAGCCCGCGCGCAACCTTGTGGAGCACACTGCGCTCACTAGGGTGAATATCACCATCAGCAAAGGCCGCTGAAATCTGTAACTCTAGGAAAAACTGCATCAAATCAAAACGTCCACCAGCAGAAATCCTGACTCGTTCAAGCACAGTTTCTAGAGGAAAATCACTCTCCTTGCCTTCACGAAACGCTTCCTGAGCGGCTTTTCTCTGAGCGCCGTGCAAGTTCATTCTATCCATCATGGCTGTCGCGAGTTGAATCTCTTCTCGAGTAACCTGACCTTTGGCCTTCGCAACATGCCCCATGACAGCAAATGCCGCTTTAAAGAATTCCTCTTGTCGCTCAGCTTGGCTAGGTCCACTGCCAAAGCTACTACTAAAGCCAGCCTGTCTTAATCGGCGTGCTTTATCAAACTGATGACCAATGAATAGTCCGAATAGCGCGCCAAATACGCCACCGAATAAAAAGCCAAAAAACGAACCTAAAATTTTGCCGAAAATATGCATTATGTGCTCTCAATCTCTGAATTTTTTCACCGTTCCGCGGTCTGATAGTGCTGTTAGCCACAAATTCCTTTATCATAAGGACCGTTTATTTTACATTCGGTCGTTTATAGATGGCGAACACCAATCCTCCATTTACAGAGGTTCGTCAACGCAGCCTCCGGATATATCAAGTTAAACAGGATAGTAAAACTCGATGCCACGTTCTTCCCGCACCTTGTTAGCCGCTTCAATCAGCGCTGCTCTTTTTGTACCTCAAACTCAAGCAGAAGCTATGGTAGACGATAGTGTGCAGGAACTGCCCGCTATAGATCAATGTTTGATCAACGTCCCAGAGCCAGAAAACCCAAATCAGCAACCCGTCACTGTTGAAGCTGACCGCTTAGAAGCAATCAATGGCGATAAGGCAACTTATCAAGGCGATGTTGTTGTTGTGCAGGGCAACAAGCGTTTTGAAGCTGATCAAGTCACTCTGCACCAAAGCGAAAACATCATTGTTGCAGAGGGTAACGTCGAGTTTAGTGACGGAACAGTCAAGTCAACGTCAGACAGAGTGACCAATAGTCTATCGTCGGAAAACATCACGCTTGAAAACACCCAATATAAGTTTCTATGCGAACCGGGCCGTGGTAACGCAGCCTACATCGCTCGCACTGGTAAAGCGGTTTACGAGATAGACGATGGAAGCATTACCTCTTGTCCAGAAGGCGACAACGCTTGGACGATGAAAGCATCAGGCATTGAAGTCGACCAAAATGAAGAAGTGGCCACTTTCTATCATCCGCGTTTCGAAGTGCTGGACGTGCCTGTTTTCTACGTGCCTTATCTTACTGTTCCTATCGGTGACACTCGTAAGACCGGTTTTCTATACCCCACAGCGTCTTATGGTTCGAGTGATGGTCTAGAAGTTGAAGTTCCATTTTATTGGAATATTGCACCGAATTACGATCTTGAGACCACCATCAAGCACATGCAACTGCGCGGCACGCAACTAAACAGTAAATTCCGATATCTCACTACCTTCGGTGAAGGTGAGATAGACGCCGAATATTTGCCTAATGATCGCAAGTTTGAAGAGAAAGGTGATCGCTGGAGTTTCCAATATAAACATGAAGGCATCTACGAGCAGGCTTGGAAATTTAACATCGATTACTCACAAGTCAGTGATGTTGACTACTTTACCGATGTTGATTCAAGTATTGGTAGCCGAGAAGATGGCCAACTTGTCCAAGAAGGACAAGTTCAGTACCGCGCACATAATTGGGATGCAACACTCCTGACACGTGATTTCCAAGTACTAACCGAAAGTGACAACCTGCCTTATCATATTTTGCCGCAGTTGAAACTTAACTACTACGCGCCAGAGTTACTTCGCTATTTAGATTTCGATGTCATTAGCCACATCACACGTTTTGACACAGAGGCCAAAGGCAAGCCTTCTGCAACACGCGTTCATATTGAGCCGGGTCTAACAGTGCCGCTGGGAACAACTTGGGGTTCATGGGTGACAGAAGCACGCTTACTCAGCACCTACTATCAACAAGACCTCAATGGAGTGGTGGACAGCGAGCTAGAAGAGCAAGTTAATCGAATTATGCCAGAAGTGCGCTCGCTCGCTGGTGTTGTTCTAGAGCGCGATACCGTGGTAATGGACGATTACACTCAAACGCTCGAACCTCAGATTCAGTATCTGTATATTCCAGAAGTCGAACAAAATAACATCGCCAACTACGATACGACCTTGCTTCAAACCGACTATTACGGCTTGTTCCGTAGCCGCAAATACAGTGGTGTCGATAAAATCCAAGGTGCCAATCAGTTTAGCTACGGTGCGAGCTCGCGTTTTTACGATAGTGACTATAAAGAGCGCCTGAGTGTCTCCTTCGGTCAAATAATTTATCTAGACAGAACCAATCGCCTTGATAGCACCGCAGAAAAACCATCAAATTACTCCGCGTGGGCGGTTGAAATGGATTTCAACTATGGCGATTACTTGTTCTACCACGGTGGTATTCAGTACGATGTTGACTCAAGCGAGGTTCAGCTAGGAAACAGCACGTTAGAATATCGTTTCGATAAAGGTTACCTACAAGGTAACTATCGTTACGTTACCCGTAGCTACATCGAAAATACCTTAGGAGATAGCCTAGGTGACCTCGATGCAATTACTGAAGACGGCATTTCGCAAGGTGGATTACTGGCCAGTTATCAATTGACTCGCCACTGGGATACCAGCTTGCAGTACTTTTATGATTTTACCACTGAGCAAACCATTGAATGGCTAGGCCGTATTAACTACACCTCGGATTGTTGGTATGTAGGTTTCTCATACAGCAACCAACTGCGTAACTGGAAACCTGATTTCAACAGTTACCCGAATTCAGAGCCTAAATATGAAAGCAACTTCAGTGTTAACTTCGGCATTATAGGCTTTGGTACCAACCTAGGTGGTGGTTCAGGAAGCAGTGATAACTCATTGGGCTACGGTCGCCCATTCTTCTTAAACAACTAATTTGACCGCTTGCTGTCTAACAAGCAAGCGATGAATGGATAGGACTACAAATGAAATTTTGGAAAAAGTCGTTGTTAGCACTGTTTGCGGCAAGCCAGTTTACCTTGGCATACGCTCAGCCAGTCGCACTTGATAAAATTAATGTCATTGTAAACAGTGGAGTCATTCTTGAGAGTGATATTGACACTTCAATTAAAACTCTAAAGGCTAATGCACGCAAAAATGGTCAAGGCTTACCAGAGCAAGAGGTTCTACGTCAGCAAGTGACCGAGAAGCTGATTATTGACACTCTACAGCAGCAAGAAGCAGAGCGAATCGGTGTGCGTATCGATGACAATCGACTCAATCAGGCTATCGAAGAGATCGCTAAAAATAACAACCAAACCATTGAGCAATTGAGCGACTCCATTGCCGCTGAAGGCCTAGAGTACTCTGAGTTTCGCGAGCAAGTGCGTAAGGAAATCGCAGCCACTGAGGCACGCAATGCCTTAGTTCGTCGTCGCATCAATATCTTACCGGCAGAAGTGGATAACTTAGCCAACATCTTAGCCCAAGAGACCAACGCAACTGTTCAGTACAAAATCAGTCATATCCAACTGCGTGTCAACGATGGCGACGATGCATCAGCGCTAGAAAAACAAGCCAAGGATATTGTCGCTAAACTCAAAGAGGGTGCCGACTTCGCAACCATGGCTTACACCTACTCTAAAGGTCCAAAAGCACTTCAAGGTGGTGATTGGGGCTGGATGCGTAAAGAAGAGATGCCAACCATCTTCGCGGACAACATCAACTTAGAAAACAAGGGCAGCGTTATTGGCCCGTTTCGAAGCGGTGTTGGCTTCCATATTCTAAAAATTGATGACGTAAAGGGTCTTGAAACCGTCGCCGTTACAGAAGTGAATGCACGCCATATTCTGATTCGACCAACCGTAATTCTAAGTGATGAAGGCGTTCAAAAAGAGTTAAATGAAATTATTGAGCGTATCCAGGCTGGTGAAGCGACCTTTGGTGAGTTGGCACGTCAATATAGCCAAGACCCAGGTTCTGCTGCGCAAAATGGTGAGTTAGGCTATCAAACGTCTGATCTTTATGTGCCTGAATTTAAGCACCAAGTGGATACGCTGCCAGAAGGTCAAATCAGTGAACCTTTCAAAACCGTACATGGCTGGCACATTGTCGAAGTACTTGACCGTCGTCAGGTAGACCGCACCGATTCTGCGATGAAGAACAAAGCTTACCGCATTTTGTTTAACCGTAAGTTCAATGAAGAAGCAAGCGCTTGGCTTCAGGAGCTACGAGCGAGTGCCTTTGTTGAAATTCTTGAGGACGACGAAGATGACAGTTAAGCGCATCATCGTCACCGCTGGAGAGCCCGCTGGAATCGGCCCCGATCTCGTATTGGCACTGTCTAAAGAGAGTTGGGCCCATCAAATTGTCGTCTGCGCTGACAAGCAGTTGCTTCAGCAGCGAGCGCAGCAACTTGGAATTGACGTTGAACTACTGGATTATCAAATGGATAGTCCAGTAACCGCTCAGCAAGCTGGCTCTCTCATTGTCGATCATATTGCGCTCGATAGCCCAGCGGTTGCTGGAGAACTCAACGAGGCGAACGGACATTATGTATTAAAAACACTGGAAAGAGCCGCTTTGGGCTGTATGAGTGGTGAGTTTGATGCTATTGTCACCGGCCCTGTGCACAAAGGGGTCATCAATCGAGCGGGAGTCGCCTTCAGCGGCCATACTGAATTTTTCGCAGAGAAATCCAACACCCCTCTGGTGGTGATGATGTTGGCCACAGAAGGACTGCGTGTAGCGTTGGTCACAACCCATATACCGCTTGCGTATGTCTCGAAAGCGGTCACCGCAGAGCGCTTGGAAAGCATTATCAACATTCTTCATACTGATTTGGTTGAGAAGTTTGCGATTCCATCGCCTAAGATCTACGTATGTGGCCTAAATCCACATGCCGGTGAAGATGGTTGTCTCGGCAATGAAGAGATAGAGACCATCACACCAACACTTGAAATGCTGCGTCAACGCGATGGCCTTGACTTAGTCGGCCCCCTTCCGGCAGATACTATCTTCAACGAGAAGTACCTTGAGGAAGCCGATGCAGTGTTAGGGATGTATCACGATCAGGTACTTCCTGTACTAAAATACAAAGGCTTTGGTCGCTCAGTAAACATTACTTTGGGCCTACCTTTTATCAGGACCTCCGTTGATCACGGCACTGCATTAGACTTGGCAGGTTCAGGCAATGCAGACACAGGAAGCTTTAGAACTGCACTCGCTCATGCGATTGAGCTAGTCGAAAAGAAAACCAGTTAACTTGAGAAAATTATGAGAAATGATGTCCACTTAGGGCACAAAGCACGTAAACGCTTTGGTCAAAACTTCCTGAACGATCCTTACATTATTGATGGGATCGTATCTGCGATTAATCCTAGACCTGGGCAGAATCTTGTAGAGATTGGTCCGGGCCTTGGCGCAATCACGGAGCCTGTTGGCCGTGAAGTTGATAAGTTCACAGTTATTGAGCTTGACCGAGATCTAGCCGAACGATTACGTAACCACCCTGAATTGGCGGATAAACTCACGATTCATGAAGGCGATGCGATGCGCTTTGACTTCACGCAACTAGTGAAGCCAAACAACAAGCTACGCATCTTCGGTAACCTTCCTTACAACATCTCCACGCCATTGATGTTCCACTTGTTTGAGTACCATAAAGATGTGCAAGACATGCACTTTATGCTGCAAAAAGAAGTGGTTAACCGTTTAGCGGCAGGGCCTGGTACCAAAGCGTATGGTCGTCTTACCGTGATGGCACAATACTACTGTAAAGTGGTCCCTGTTCTCGAAGTGCCACCGACAGCCTTCGTGCCACCACCAAAAGTGGATTCAGCGGTCGTACGCCTAGTTCCATACGAGGAGCTGCCTTATCCGGCGACAAACCTAAACTGGCTTGATCGCGTCTGTCGCGAAGGCTTTAACCAACGCCGCAAAACAGTCCGCAACTGTTACAAAGGCTTGGTTGATGCGGAAACCTTGGAGAGTTTAGATATCAACCCAGGGATGCGTCCGGAGAACCTCACCTTGAAACAGTTTGTTGACTTGGCGAACTGGTTAGATGCCAATCGCAAGTAATTTCAGTTAAAATCAAAGGGTGATAAACATTGGTTTATCGCCCTTTTTCGACTTTATAAAGGAGTTTACATGGAAGCAGTCCCTTGTATAAAAGTCCAAGTTCACAGCAAGTACATTCCTGAGCAATCTCAACCAGATGCGAACCGCTACCTCTTCGCCTATATGATCACGATTAAAAACCTAAGCAACCAAACGGTTCAGCTTCAGAGCCGACGCTGGTTGATTACAGATGCGAATGGCAAGCAACTGACCATAGAAGGCGATGGAGTTGTGGGTCAACAGCCTTTTATTCCCAGCAATGATGAGTATACCTACAGCAGCGGTACCGCTATTGAAACACCTGTTGGCGTCATGCAAGGCCAATACATGATGTTGGATGAAAAAGGCAATCAGTTCATCGCGGAAATTGATCCATTTCGACTCGCGATTCCTAATATTCTCAACTAATCAACGACAGGGGCGATTTTGGCTACATATATTGTTGGCGATATTCAAGGTTGCTTTGACGAGCTACAACTCCTTCTCAAAACCGTAGGCTTCAATCCCAAAAATGACACCCTATGGCTAGCGGGAGATCTGGTAGCTAGAGGTCCTAAATCTTTAGAAACACTAAGATTTGTACGTAGCCTTGGTGACAGCGCTAAAGTCGTCTTAGGTAATCATGATTTGCACCTTCTTGCGGTTGCTCTGGGCATCCACAAACTCAAAAACAAAGATAAAACAGCGCCAATTTTTGATGCAGAAGACCGCGATGAGTTGCTCCATTGGCTCAGAAAACAGCCATTACTTGCTGAGCATCCTGAGTTTGTGATGTGTCACGCGGGTATCTCTCCACAGTGGACACTTGAACAAGCTCGCCAGTACGCGAATGAAGTCGAAGCCTGCCTACAAGGTGATGATTGGACGTGGCTGATCGAAAACATGTACGACAATCAACCTGACTTTTGGCAGGAGACTCTACAAAGTATCGATCGCTACCGTTATATTATCAATGCATTTACGCGCATGCGCTTTTGCCTTCCTGATGGGCGACTGGATATGGGGTGTAAATTGCCACCACGAGAAGTGAGCGGCGATAAGTTTGTTCCTTGGTTTAACCTTAAAGAAAGGATTCCTCTCAGCAAGCCCGTCCTGTTTGGTCACTGGGCTGCACTGGAAGGTTATGACAGTAAAGACGTGATCGGTTTAGATACCGGATGTGTTTGGGGTGGCAGTTTAACGATGCTGCGTTGGGAAGATAAAACGTACTTCACACAGGATGCGTTAGAGCGATAAATAAAAACGGTTGATGCGATAACATCAACCGTTTTTAGTTTGAAAAGTTAGTCAATTGCTAGCTGTTCTTTTCCAATACGACAAAACGCATGTTATAGGCATTCTTCTCATCTGCGGTAAACGTCTCTGAGTAACACTCTTCGAACTCAGCCCCCCAATCTGGAAACTGTGTATCCCCATCAACACAAGCGTCAATATGGGTCACGTACAACTTATTGGCCAAAGGCAAACAAGCGGCATAAATCGCTCCACCACCAATGATCATGACTTCATCCACATTACCTGCCGCCTTCAAAGCATCATCAATCGACGTAACCGTGGTCACCCCATCAATCGTCAGGCTGGCATCTCGGCTAATGACAATGTTCTCGCGACCAGGTAGAGGTCGACCAATCGAGTCATAGGTCTTGCGCCCCATCACGACGGGCTTTCCCATAGTACAGCGCTTAAACCAGGCAAAATCTGCAGGTAAATGCCAAGGCATTTGATTGTCTTTACCGATAATTCGATCGTTTGCCATGGCAGCGATCATGCTAATGATCATTCACTTACTCCTGAGTTAGACAATGGGCTTACGGCGATAGAATAGCAAGCCAGGCATCGCAAGACCAACTGCTAATCCAGCGATAATAAACATTGCCTTTAAGAAGTTCTCCATCAACATCGCCACCAATTCAGGGCTGTAGCCTCGGTGGTTCAATTCAACTAAAGCGATCATCGCTTTAAAAGCAAATACCCCAGGGACCATTGGAATCAAAGCGGCAACGGTAAATACTTTTGGGTGAGCAAGAAAGCGGTGTGACCAATGAACGCCAACCATACTCACGATCATGGCTGCAAAGAAGGTTGCCCACTCTATCGGAATGCCAAAGTGCATCATCAAGTAACGTGAACCATGACCTATCGCTCCCCCTAACGCACAATACATCAGGGCTTTCTGTGGCACGTTGAAAACCAAAGCAAACCCAACAGCGGGGATGGCAGCAAACAACATGTCGTTGAGCAAACCTAACAGCAGTTCTATTGAGATCATGCTACCCACCCCCAAACACCGACTAAGCTCATGGCGGCTACGATTCCTAAACTGGTTGCTAAGGTGAGAAGACTTGCCATAACAAAGCGCGCAATGCCCATATTGATGTAGCCCTTGAGCATATCCGCTACAGAGTTAATCAAAGGGAAACCAGGGACGAGCATCAAAACAGATGATGCCATAACGATCGAAGGGGAGTTTCCGATGTCATAAATCACCGCCTGAGCGGAAACGGCGGTAGTGACAAAAGCGGTCGCGGCAAAGTTCAAAAGTGGATTAAAGTGACGATGACCAATTTCTTGTCGAACAACCATACCCGTAGCAGACGCAATAAACGTCATCACAAATACCGCCCAATCTCCCCCAGCTAAACGACTGAACGCCGCGCACGACAAACCGATCATGAATACCACTAACCAGCGGTTATAGCGTTCAGGACTGATCTGGTTGAGTTTCTTCTGAGCCATTGTTGAGTCAATGATGCCACGCTCTAACATAATACAGATGCGCTGCACTTGAGTGATAGCCCGCATGTTGATCCCTCTGTCAGGACATCGGCGAGCGGTCGTGATGCAGTGTTCTTGGTAGACAGTCGTTACCACCAAAGAACTGGCAGACAGAGAAACCTCAACTTCATCCATGCCTGATGCCATACCAAAACGGCGCATCAAGTCACCAACTAATGTACTTTCAGCGCCGTGAGCTAACAGCATTTGCCCTGCTTGGGCGATCATGCGGGAAACGGCGCGTTGCTTAGATGCCATATAACAATCCTACTCCTTTAGAATCCGGCTATTGTCCTCGGAATTGCAACATCATGATTTGATTTAGACACAAAAAAGCCGCAATAGTCATTGCGGCTTAGATATAGTTTCACTGATTAGTCACGAACGTAGACAACGTGGCCGTCATCTTCTTCGTCGTCCCAATCATCCCAGTCGTCATCATCTTCAGTGATCACGTCTTTACCGGCCATCGCATCTTTGTGGTAATCATCCCACATGAAGTCAACTTTCTCTTCTTCAGAAAGCTCTTCTTCTTCACGAGGTAGATTTTCCATAAAGTCAGCCAGCTTATAACAAAGCTCTTTAGTACCTTGACGATTCACCGCTGAAATCTTGTAGTAATCCTCTTCCCAACCAAGTGCATCAAGAATATTTTGGATTACTTCGTTAGCTTCTTCTTCTGGCATCAGATCGACTTTATTGAAGATCAACCAACGTGGTTTATCAGCCAGTTTTTCACTGTACTGCTCAAGCTCATCAATGATCGTCAATGCATTCTGAACAGGATCAGATTGATCAATCGGCATAATGTCGATCATATGCAAAAGCACTCGACAACGCTCTAGGTGCTTCAAGAAACGAATGCCAAGTCCAGCACCGTCCGCAGCGCCTTCGATCAAGCCTGGAATATCAGCAACGACAAAGCTCTTCTCAGGGACCACACTCACTACCCCTAGGCTCGGGATAAGTGTTGTAAACGGGTAATCTGCAACTTTTGGTTTCGCCGCAGACACCGCTCGAATAAATGTCGACTTACCCGCATTCGGTAGGCCTAGCATGCCCACATCAGCAAGTAGCAGTAGCTCTAAGCGAATCTCACGGATTTCACCTTTAGTACCTAGCGTCTTTTGACGTGGCGCTCGGTTTACTGACGATTTAAAACGCGTGTTACCCAGACCATGCCAACCGCCTTTCGCGATCATCACTTTCTTACCATGCTCCGCCACTTCTGCAACGATTTCATTGGTATGGATATCAACTGCACGTGTACCAACTGGAACACGCAATACATTGTCTTTGCCGCGCTTACCTGTACAGTTACCGCCACGACCGTTTTCACCACGTTCTGCTTCATAGAAGCGTTGGAAACGGTAATCGATCAAGGTATTTAGGTTTTCGTCAGCTTGGATGTATACATCGCCGCCATCGCCACCATCACCACCATCAGGGCCACCTTTCGCAACGAATTTCTCTCGCCAGAAACTCACTACACCGTTACCGCCATCACCGGCTTGAACTTTTACTACCGCTTCATCAACGAATTTCATCTCTTACTCCGCCCTTTTGCTATGTGTCATAGCTGCGTTGCAAATATCATCTCAAACTCCACCAAGTGAAGTGAATGATACAAATTCTAGCAGATTCCAATCTCAGACTGATCACCTTAGATCTGTAATGTTCTGCTACTGGAACAAATATGAAGGGACTCTTTACCAGAGTGCCTTAGTATTCATTCCGCAATGTTGGCAAACTCAAGTCACCATAAATAAAAAACCCCGCCGAATCGGCAGGGCTTTTGAATTCAGCTTGAAAGCTAATGAATAAATTAAACTAGGTTTAATTACTCAGCTTCGATGCTAACGAATTTACGGTTTTTAGGACCTTTCACTTCGAACTTCACTTTACCTTCAGTAAGAGCGAATAGAGTGTGGTCTTTACCGATACCAACGTTAGTACCAGCGTGGAACTTAGTACCACGTTGACGAACGATGATGTTACCTGCAAGAACAGACTCACCACCGAAACGCTTAACACCTAGACGTTTGCTTTCTGAATCGCGGCCGTTACGAGTAGAACCACCAGCTTTTTTGTGTGCCATTGTTAAACTCTCCTAATCGATTAAGCGTTGATACCAGTGATTTTCACTTCCGTGAACCACTGACGGTGACCTTGTTGCTTACGAGAGTGCTTACGACGACGGAACTTAACGATTTTAACTTTATCGCCACGACCGTGTTGTACAACTTCAGCAACTACTTTACCGCCCTCTACTAGAGGAGCGCCAACTTTAACATCTTCGCCGTTAGCAACAAGAAGAACTTTATCAAATTCTACAGTTGCACCAGTTTCAACGTCTAATTTCTCTAAACGAAGAGTTTGACCTTCGCTTACACGGTGTTGTTTACCACCAGATTGGAAAACAGCGTACATATCTTACTCCGCTTTTTCCGCACAGCCATATGCATATTAAATGAGCATCTTGGGTGTGCGCTAAACTAATCATCAATAGGGCGCAGATTCTACAGAAGAGATCTCCCTATGACAAGCCATATTTTGAAAAAATTGGCGAAAAGCTGTTCGCCAATTAAAAGTGCGGCAATCATGCCCGTTAAGCATGTATTAATCAACGTTTTTTAGTGTATTATTCAGCGATTAAAGCAGATAAGAAGACCTTACAAGTTCTAACTTCAGCCGGATTTACCATGGATTTTAAAGCTATCCAAGCGCTAACTGCCGATGACATGGCAAAAGTGAATGAAACAATTCACGCCCAACTCAACTCAGACGTATCTTTAATCAACCAATTAGGTTTTTACATCATTAGTGGTGGTGGTAAGCGCATACGTCCATTGTTAGCAGTATTATCTGCTCGCGCTTTGGGTTATCAAGGAAACGCTCATACAACGGCGGCAGCCTTTATTGAGTTCATTCATACGGCGACGCTATTGCACGATGACGTCGTTGATGAATCTGACATGCGCCGCGGCAAAGCGACCGCAAATGCGGCATTTGGTAATGCTGCTAGCGTATTAGTTGGTGACTTTATCTACACACGCTCTTTTCAGATGATGACAGAACTAGGATCCATGAAGATCCTAAAGCTCATGAGTGACGCTGTTAATGTGATTGCAGAAGGTGAAGTTCAGCAGCTAATGAACTGCAACGATCCTGACACAACTGAAGAGATCTATATGGACGTGATCTATTCAAAAACGGCACGTCTGTTTGAAGCCGCGACACAGATCGGTGCGATTCTTAATGATGCGCCTGAAGACGTGGAGACTGCCCTACAAAACTACGGCAAATATTTAGGCACGGCATTCCAGCTCATTGACGATGTTATGGACTACACGTCAGACGGTGAAGAAATGGGGAAAAATGTCGGCGATGATCTTGCAGAAGGTAAACCGACTCTGCCTCTGCTATACGCGATGCGTCATGGCAATGACGCGCAAGTTGCCATGATTCGTGAAGCAATTGAAAAAGCGAATGGCATGGAAAAACTCACTGAGATTCTAGCGGCCATGGAAGAAACTGGCTCGTTAGAGTACACACGCCAAAAAGCTTACCAAGAAGCAGATAAAGCCATTGCAGAGCTTAGTGTGCTTGAAGAGTCTGAGTATAAGCAAGCGCTAGTCACACTTGCACATATGGCGGTTCACCGAACCAGTTAAGAGTGCAGTGCCTAAAAACAGCAGATACAACAACGGGAACCTTAGGTTCCCGTTTTACCTCTTAAGGTGAGGTATTCCAGATCAGCAATTGCGAAGGTAAATTGACTGGCTATCTTCCATAGGAGTCTATCGCTCATCTCGGTTCGATAACCCTACCCGCCTAGACACATTAGCAATGAAACTTTGGTTTAGATGCAAAATTAGTATATTTTGTGAGCGATATATTTTTTAATAAAATTAATTAATCATCGTTACATTGTCGCTCACCAACATTACCGCAATAGAGTTAAGTGTCATTCAACTGTCACCTGAATGTCATTCAGAACTCACTAAGTTGAAGCTTCCCTGTCACAACTTACTCATAACCTCTTCTACAGAACTCAATCATCTGTGAGGATATATGGAAGTTTCGAGCCCTTTTCGTCTCCCTCAAAAAACACCATTCCGCTTAGGCGAACAGTTTACCGAGTGGGCCACTGGCCTGTCTCAGTTAGATAAGTTTTATGCCCAACGTCCAGCAGGCTGCTCCACTCAAACATTTCTCCGCTTTACTTTAGAAGTGCTAGGGATCGACTACCAAGTCGTAAAAGGTGGGCTTGGAAACATTCCATCATCGGGTGCAACCGTCGTAGTCGCTAACCATCCACTAGGCTGTGTGGAAGGCGTTATCCTTGCTGAGCTTTTGTTGCAAGTACGCCCTGATGTTCAAATTCTCGCCAACCACCATCTTAAAACCGTACCTGAGCTAGACGAATTATTCATTGGCGTCGATGTGTTTGAGGGCAATACCGCTAAACAGGCCAACTTGAAGGCGCTTCGCCATGCTCACCAACACCTAGAACAAGGTGGACTCCTCTTGTTATTCCCAGCAGGCGAAGTTTCTCAACTCATCAACAGCAAAGAAGCGTATCTAGAGGACAAGCAATGGAGCCGATCTGTCAGTCGCCTGATTCGAAAGTCCTCAGCCACCGCCGTTCCGGTTTTTATCGATGGTCAAAACACGAAACGCTTTTATTTCGCTGGCAAAGTTCACCCACTGCTAAGAACTTTGATGTTAGGGCGTGAGCTGCTCAACAAACGGGAGCAATGCATCAACATCTCGCTGGGCAATGCGATTCAATATAGAGAACTCAAAGGGCTCAGCGATGATCAAATGACCCAATATTTGCGTCTTAATACCTATGTGCTTCAAAGCTCATCGACCTCTGCCCGACATCAGCAACAAACGCCGATAGAACCCATTGCTCAACCACTGCCTCTAACGGATCGATTAAATGATCTTGCACGTCTGCATGAAGATCACCATTTACTATCTAGTGGCGACTTTGATGTATATTGCTGCCGATCTGACGAAATCCCCGCGCTGATGCATGAAATTGGCCGTTTACGTGAAGCCAATTTCAGGAAAGTTGGAGAAGGCACAGGCCGCAGCATTGATCTTGATGAGTTTGATCGCGACTACTTACAGCTGTTTATTTGGGATAAACAACACCAACGCTTGGTTGGTGCATACAGACTCGGACTTGTCGATAAACTCATTGAAAAAGGTGGGTTATCTACACTGTATTCGAAAACACTCTTCCGATTTGACCAACCCTTTATTGACAGTATGGGCCCGGCGATTGAAATGGGGCGCTCTGTAATCGATGAACACTACCAAAAAACCATGGCTCCCCTATTGTTGCTCTGGAAAGGCATCGCCACTTTTGTTCAGCGCAACCCTCACTACACTCACCTATTTGGTCCAGTCAGTATCAGCAACGACTACAGTGAACAAGCAAGGCAACTGCTAGCAGAAACCATGACGCTGCATTATTACAACTCTGACGTTGCCGCATTTGTTACGCCTTCAAATCCACTCCCGACAAAGAGTCATCACTGGAATACTTCCATGCTGACTGCTTTAGGTGATATTCAATTACTCTCGAAAGTGATTTCACGTATGGATGAGGGTAAAGGCGTGCCGGTTTTACTGCGCCAATATCTTGGATTGAATGGAAAGCTGATTGCTTTCAACGTCGATCCCGCCTTCAACAATGCGCTAGACGGTTTGATCATGGTCGATCTTAGAAATGTTCCAGTAAAAACCTTAGCACGGTACATGGGAGTTCAACACGCTCAGCAATATCTCTCTTATCACGCCGAACGCTAACTATGCTCAGTGCTGCGTGACCTATGCAGCACTTTTACTATCAAGATAATCTTCTTTTAGCGTATCTATTTGTGCTCATATATTGCACAACCATCACTTACCACTATGCACTCTCACCAAGAAGTGTTTCCAACGCGGTACCTTATCTTATCTAGCAGCGGCTCAGTAGAACAAAATTAGATTGACGAAAAATTCACCAAAGGAAAAGCTAGCCTTTGATGATAAACACAACAACAAGGAAGTCGTAAAGTCATGCTGCCAAAACAAAAATTCCTCCGTCCGTTGCTAATAGGCGCCGCCACGCTCTCTTTAGCGTCCGCCTCATTTGTCAGTTTTGCCGCCGATAAAGTCTACCGCCTAAAACTTGCCGAAACATGGGGACCAAATACCCCTATCTTGGGCGATGCGACAAAAAACATGGCGAAGCTGGCAGAAGAGATGTCCAATGGACGCCTGCAAATTCGCATCGATTCTGCCAATAAACACAAAGCCCCTCTGGGTATTTTTGACATGGTTAAATCTGGCCAATACGACTTGGGGCATTCCAGCTCTTACTACTGGAAGGGTAAAGTACCCAACACCCTATACTTCTCTTCTATGCCATTTGGCATGATTTCAACGGAGCAGTACGCTTGGTTCTACCGCGGAGGCGGTATGGAATTGATGGAAAAAGTCTACGCTCCACATAACTTGCTCTCTTTTCCTGGAGGTAACTCCGATATTCAAATGGGTGGATGGTTTAAAAAAGAGATCAACTCAGTCGATGATCTGAAAGGGCTAAAAATCCGCATCCCGGGGTTTGCAGGAGAAGTGATGGCAAAAGTCGGCGCTGCGCCAACGAATATTGCCCCTGGTGAACTGTATACCTCTTTAGAGCGCGGCACGATCGACGCACTAGAATGGGTAGGTCCTGCATTCGATTTGCGTATGGGCTTTCAAAAAATAGCGCCGTACTACTACACCGCATGGCATGAACCAGGCTCGGAAACCCAATTCCTCGTAAACAAAAACAAATGGGACTCACTACCAAAAGATCTGCAAACGATCTTAGAAACCGCGTTCCGCGTCGCTGCATTTGATATGTACACTCAAGCCGTCGATGCCAATGCAAACAGCTGGGCAACCATGAGTGCAGAGTACCCTGACATCAAGGTTCGAGACTTCCCACCAGAAGTACTCAAAGCGATGCAAACAGCCACCGCAGAGTTACTCGAAGAGCAAGCGAACAGTGACGCTCTCGCTAAAGAGATCATTGAATCGCAAAAGCAATACCTAACGAAAGTACGCGCTTGGACCGATATTTCTTCAAAAGCGTATCTTGAGGCTAACTAGCGAATAAATGGCAAGGGCAACCTTGCCATTTTTCAACCCGCACATCAGATTATCCAACCTCACTTACGTCACCCATTTATGTTGCTAAATTTCACAAAACAGCAAAATAAGACGTAGATCACAATGCACATTTAGATAGCACCACGGTGAAACGTGATGAAAATCTCACTTTAAGTTTATTCGATAAAAACAAAAACAATAAAGGTGATTTAGATCACCATACATTTAAATTTTCAAATTTTTAAAATGAGATCTTAGTTATTTAATTTTTATTGACAAATTTAAAGTTTAAAATTTGTATTAAAATTACGTTGTAAAAACGAGATGAAAATCACGAAGAAATACGTTGGAGGTAGGTATTTACGAGGTGGTGATCACAAAAAACCCGTCGTCAGTTCCAGAATGAATTTGTGTGGTAAATTGATTGAGAACTAAGCAATCAAGCGGTTTTGGCGAACCGTACTACTACAATATTCATCAGAACATCGAACGGGGAACTGTTATGATATCACCAGATGCTAAGATCAAGATACAAAATTTTGGTCGTTTTCTATCTAACATGGTAATGCCTAACATCGGCGCGTTTATCGCGTGGGGCTTTATCACTGCTCTATTTATCCCAACTGGATGGCTACCTAACGAAACGTTAGCCTCTATGGTTGGTCCTATGATTACCTACTTGCTGCCACTACTTATCGGTTACACCGGTGGTAAATTAGTTGGTGGCGATCGTGGGGCGGTCGTCGGCGCAATCACAACAATGGGTGTCATTGTCGGTACCGACATCCCAATGTTTATGGGCGCGATGATGGTTGGCCCGATGGGCGGCTGGGCGATCAAGAAATTCGATAACTACATCGACGGTAAAGTAAAAAGCGGCTTTGAAATGTTGGTCAACAACTTCTCTGCCGGCATCATCGGTATGGCGTGTGCGATCCTCGCTTTCTTCTTTATCGGGCCATTTGTCAAAGTGTTATCTGGCGGCTTGGCTGCTGGCGTAAACTTCCTGGTGTCAGCGCATTTACTGCCTTTAACCTCTATTTTTGTTGAACCAGCGAAGATCCTGTTCCTAAATAACGCGATCAACCACGGAATTTTCTCTCCACTGGGTATTCAACAAGCGTCTGAAGCTGGTCAATCGATCTTCTTCCTAATCGAAGCAAACCCAGGTCCTGGTCTAGGTATCCTTCTAGCGTACATGGTGTTTGGTAAGGGTACAGCTCGTCAAACAGCAGGTGGTGCATCAATCATCCACTTCTTCGGCGGTATCCACGAGATTTACTTCCCATACATCCTAATGAACCCTCGTCTAATCCTTGCGGCTATCGCAGGTGGTATGACTGGCGTATTCGTTCTAACTATCTTTAACGCAGGTATCGTTTCTCCAGCATCACCAGGTTCAATCTTTGCAATCTTGTTGATGACTCAGAAAGGCTCAATCGTTGGTGTACTAGCGTCTATCGCAGCAGCAGCAGGCGTGTCATTCGCCGTAGCAGCACTGCTAATGAAGACACAAACGTCAACAGAAGAAGACGGCGATGAAGCAGCACTAGAAAAAGCAACATCACAAATGAAAGACATGAAATCTGCATCTAAAAACGATGCGGTGGTAAACAGCCAAAGCAAAGGTGACGTAGACCTAGCGACAGTACAAAGCATCATTGTCGCTTGTGATGCGGGCATGGGCTCGAGTGCAATGGGCGCGAGTATGCTACGCAAAAAGGTTCAAGACGCAGGTCTGAACATCCACGTAACCAACCTTGCCATTAACAGCTTACCAGAGAGTGCAGATATCGTGATTACTCATAAAGACTTAACGGATCGTGCACGTAAGCATGCTCCAAACGCACACCACATTTCATTGACGAACTTCCTAGACAGCGAAATGTACAACCAGCTAGTCACCAAACTACTAGCAGCACAAAACCAATCCGCAGCCAATGACGACCAGATGGTAAAAGTGTCCGTCATGGCGGCGAACGACGACAGCTTTGAGCCACAACAACCATCGGTATTCCAAATCCAGCGTGAGAACATTCACCTAGGTTTGAAAGCAGCCAACAAAGAAGAAGCCATTCGCTTTGCAGGCAACAAATTGGTTGAACTTGGCTACGCAGAACCAGAATACGTAGACGCGATGTTTGAACGTGAAGCATTGGTTCCCACTTACCTAGGCGAATCTATAGCAGTACCTCACGGCACGGTAGAAGCGAAAGACCGCGTGAAGAAAACCGGCATTGTAATCTGCCAATACCCATCGGGTATCCAATTTACTGAAGACGACGATGATGTAGCGAAACTGGTTATCGGCATTGCCGCTAAGAACGATGAGCACATCCAGGTGATTACCACCATTACCAACGCGCTCGATGAGCCGGAGTCGATTGAAAAGCTAACCAGCACCAACGATGTGGAAGAGATTCTAAACATCCTTGGCGGCCAGCAAGCGGCTTAATCACTCCCTTTAATTTGCTCCTGAGCAAACCGAGGTCAGCTGTCACCCCCTATGCGGTTGGCCTCACCCTAAATTCGTTTAGTCAACATTTCAGACATTGGTAGGTAAGAACTATGAAAAACGCAGTTCATTTTGGCGCAGGTAACATTGGTCGTGGCTTCATCGGTAAACTATTAGCAGACGCGGAAGTCGAGGTGACATTTGCAGACGTTGATGCACCACTCGTCGATCAGCTGAGCCACAAGCAAGAATACAAAGTAAAAGTGGTCGGTACTGAGTGCCAAATCGACACAGTAACTCACGTCACCGCGGTTAACTCAGCCAGTGAAGATGTCATCGACCGCATTGTAAAAACCGACTTGGTAACAACAGCGGTTGGCCCTAACGTACTGGACATCATTGCAAAAACCATCGCTACCGGCATTGCTAAACGCTTTGCAGCAGGTAACGATAAACCATTGAACATCATCGCGTGTGAAAACATGGTTCGTGGCACCACACACCTCAAAGGTGAAGTGTACAAACACTTAGATGGATCATTGCACGCAAAAGCAGACGAGCTCGTTGGCTTTGTCGATTCAGCGGTAGACCGCATCGTGCCACCAGCAGAAGCGGCGAACGATGATCCACTAGAAGTGACGGTAGAAAGCTTTAGCGAATGGATTGTGGATGAACAGCAATTCAAGGGCGAAATCCCTGACATCGCAGGCATGGAAAAAACCAACAACCTAATGGCGTTTGTAGAGCGTAAGCTGTTCACACTCAATACCGGTCACTGCATTACCGCTTACCTAGGTTGCTTGAAAGGCCATCGCACCATTCGTGAAGCGATTGAAGATCCAAGCATTCACGCTGAAGTGAAACAGGCGATGCAAGAAAGTGGAGAAGTACTGATCAAACGCTACGGCTTTGATCCCGACATGCACAATGCGTACATCGAAAAGATCCTAGGTCGTTTCGCTAACCCATTCTTAGTTGATGAAGTTGACCGTGTAGGCCGTCAACCAATTCGCAAATTAGGTGCCAACGATAGATTAGTGAAGCCGTTACTCGGTACAATTGAGTATGGCACTGAAAATCAAACACTTTTGAAAGGCATTGCCGCTGCATTGAAGTACACTAACGACACCGACCCACAAGCAGTAGAACTGCAAACCTCATTAAAAGAAGTGGGTGTGAAGCAGACGCTAGCAAAATACACTGGGCTAGCGGAAGAGAGTCTCGAAGTGGCAAAAATCGAATCCATTTTCGAAACATTATAATAAAACATTCAAGGAGGGGTTTGCGGACTCCTCCCTCACTAACAGCAATTTAGTTCAGTATATGGTAGACACTATCAATGAAACCGAGATTATCGAACGATTAAATAGCGCCCCTTCGGTACGCGGTTTTTTTATCGCTACCGTTGACGTATTTAATGAGTCGATCGACGCATTAATGCAGAGAATTTTCCAAAAAGATAACTTCGCTGTGCAATCTGTGGTTGGTCCATTACTCCATGACACAGGTCCACTTGGTGATCTTTCTGTCCGCCTAAAACTACTTTTTGGTTTAGGGGTACTTCCCAACCAGGTTTATCACGACATCGAAGACATAATCAAAATAAAGAACACGTTAAACAGTGATACCTCCGATTATGAATTCACCGATCCAAACGTGTTAGAACCGATTAAGAAGCTCAACTTGGCAAGTAAAATGGGAATGGTTCAGTTGGAAGTGACCGAACCTGACGACGACATTGACCTCGAGTTTTATCAACTTCAACTGCAACGACAGCAGCAGATCATAAAATCAGGGCTCTCACTTGCGATTGTTGAGATTTGTAACGAACTCAACAAAGAGAGCCCATTCTAACGCCACTTCCTATCGCAACGCCTCTAGCAAACCGATAAATCATAGCAGTCAATCACCTCAAACATATCGCTAAGCGCTTGATTCATTTCCCCAGAGACAAAAAAGCCGAGGACAAAGCCTCGGCTAAATCGAGTTATATCACAATTACTCAACCGTTACCGCTTTCGCTAGGTTACGAGGTTGGTCTACGTCCGTACCTTTGATCAATGCTACGTAGTAAGACAGTAGCTGCATTGGGATGGTGTAGTAGATCGCTGCTGTGATTTCACTCACGTGTGGCATGGTGATGATCTTCATGGTCTCATCACCTTCGAAGCCTGCGTCCGCATCTGCGAATACGTAAAGCAGACCGCCACGCGCACGTACTTCTTCAACGTTTGATTTCAGCTTCTCTAGAAGATCGTTGCTTGGTGCAACAACCACTACGGGCATATCTGCATCGATCAACGCTAAAGGACCGTGTTTCAGTTCACCCGCTGCGTACGCTTCTGCGTGAATGTAAGAGATCTCTTTCAGTTTTAGAGACGCTTCCATCGCGATTGGGTAGAACTCACCACGACCTAGGAATAGTGTGTGATGTTTATCAGCAAAGTCTGGTGCGAGTGCTTCGATCTCTTTTTCGAAAGAGAGCGCTGCGTTGATTTGTTTCGGCAGAGCGTGAAGCGCTTCTACGATCTCTTTTTCTTTCTCTTTGCTGATGCGGTTTTGTTGCTTACCAAGAGCAGTTACCAGCATCAGTAGTGCAGAAAGCTGAGTCGTGAAGGCTTTGGTTGATGCCACACCGATTTCCACACCCGCGCGAGTCATAAATGCAAAGTCAGACTCACGAACCAAAGAAGAGCCCGCTACGTTACAGATGGTCATTGCCGCCATGTAACCCTTCTCTTTTGCTAGGCGAAGCGCTGCTAACGTATCGGCGGTTTCACCAGATTGAGAAAGCGTGATCAATAGGCTGTTTGGACGCGTCACAAACTTGCGGTAACGGAATTCAGACGCGATTTCTACGTCACAGCTCACGCCAGCAATGTCTTCAAACCAGTAACGCGCTGTCATACCCGCGTTGTAAGACGTACCACATGCCACGATCTGTACATGCTCAACTTTGCTTAGAATTTCTGTCGCGTTCACACCAATAGCTTCTGTAACAACAGAATCCGCAGTAAGGCGACCTTCCATTGTGTTGATCAGCGCCGTTGGTTGCTCGTAGATCTCTTTCTGCATGAAGTGACGGTACTGACCTTTGTCACCCGCATCGTGCTCAGCGTTTGATTCCGTAATTTCACGTTCTACACGCTCACCTGTTGCATCAAATACTGTTACTTCACGACGAGTGATCTCAGCAACATCACCTTCTTCGAGGTACATGAAACGGCGTGTTACGTTCAGTAGCGCAAGTTGGTCAGATGCCAGGAAATTTTCACCCACACCAAAACCAATCACGATTGGGCTACCAGAACGAGCAACAACGATGCGGGAAGGATCGTTACGATCCAGCGCTACCGTGCCGTATGCACCTTCCAGTTGTTTTGCTGTTTTTTGTACCGCTTCAAGCAGTGTTTCTGACGTGCGAAGTTCCCACTCCACCAGGTGAGCGATAACTTCCGTATCGGTTTGAGATTCAAATACGTAACCGCGAGATTGCAGCAATTCACGTAGCTCTTCGTGGTTTTCGATAATACCGTTGTGTACCACTGCGATGTCACCTGACATATGTGGGTGTGCGTTCACTTCTGAAGGTTCGCCGTGTGTTGCCCAGCGCGTGTGAGCAATGCCTGTTCCACCCACAACTTGCGCTGAATCGACGGCATCCGCGAGCTCTTGTACTTTACCGAGGCGACGAATACGCGTTAGGTTCGATTCGTGATCAACGATCGCAACCCCTGCCGAGTCATAACCGCGGTACTCTAAGCGACGTAATCCTTCTACTAAAATTTCAGCGACATCTCGTTGTGCAACAGCACCGACGATTCCACACATAATGGTAACTCCAATTTAATTTTCCGAGTGGCAACAAGCAAAGCCAAAAGCGGATCGGTTAATATTTGTTGATAATTTTTGCTTTAAGCGCAAATCACTGTGACGCCATGCGACTCAATAACTTGCTTAGATTCTGGTTCTAAATCTTTGTTAGTAATTAAAATATCGACGCTGTCCCAAGCCAGTTCCAAGTTAGGGATCTTTCGGCCGATCTTTTCAGATTCGACCATAACAATGACTTCTCGTGACACTTCTGCCATCACTTTGCTTAAGCCGACTAACTCATTAAAAGTCGTAGTACCGCGCTCCAAGTCAACGCCATCAGCCCCAATAAAGAGTTGGTCGAAGTCATACGATCTTAGAACAGATTCGGCGACTTGCCCCTGAAACGACTCCGAGTGCGCATCCCATGTCCCGCCAGTCATCAGCAAAGTGGGCTCACTCTCGAGTTCATTCAGCGCATTTGCCACGGTGAGCGAATTGGTCATCACCACAAGGCCACGCATTCCATCGAGTTGCTTAATCAGTGCCCCTGTCGTGCTGCCACTATCGATCACTATGCGATTGTGTTCACGAATCAATTTAGCGGCTGCTTCAGCAAGTTCATTCTTACGAATCGAAACATGTTGGCTCAATTCGTCGTTGACCACTTCTTTTGGTAATGCAATCGCGCCACCGTAACGACGCAGTAACTGACCATTTTTTTCAAGAGAAGCAAGATCCTTTCGTATCGTGACTTCAGAAGTTGAAAACTGAACCGATAGCTCTTCAACACTGACCTCACCTTTCTCATTCACCAAATTGGAAATCGCGTGTCTTCTTAGCTGAGTGTTTCGTTTCGACATTTATTGATTACTTAAAAGTTTCGAAGTGAAAGTTATTATAGTCAAGTCGAAAGATTTAAGTCCATTTATTTCGATCCAAAAAATTAATAAATAGCGATAAAACCTTGTCCTAAGACAATTCTTAAGCAGTGATATTGAAATCATTCGGTGGTAGAATGCGCCACCTAAAAGAAAAAAAATTACAGAATTGAACGTTATTTTTTTGCAACTAACTGCGTATATCCTAGGTTAGTCACATAAATGCTGAATAATAGCGCACCAGATTGGTCAGAAAATGACTAAACTTGGTGAAAGACTTTCAGTTTTGAAGTCACATGAATTTTGTCAGTTTACCTGTAAAAAGCAGGCACAAAATGCTCGGTAAACTGTTGAGACTTCCACAAGATTAACAACTTTCAAATTGTAACTATTATTGACCGGAGAGTATCTTCCATGAAAAAGACCAAAATCGTATGTACGATTGGCCCTAAAACTGAATCTGTAGAGAAGCTAACTGAGCTAGTAAACGCAGGCATGAACGTAATGCGCCTGAACTTCTCTCACGGTGACTACGAAGAGCACGGCACTCGTATCGCGAACTTCCGCAAAGTGATGGAAGAGTCTGGTAAGCAACTTGCAATCCTTCTAGACACTAAAGGTCCTGAAATCCGTACGATCAAACTAGAAAACGGCGACGACGTTGATCTAGTAGCTGGTCAAGAATTCACATTCACAACTGACATCTCAGTTGTGGGTAACAAAGACAAAGTAGCTGTAACTTACGCTGGCTTTGCGGCTGACCTAAACGTTGGTAACACTATCCTAGTAGACGACGGTCTAATCGAAATGGAAGTGATCGCAACAACTGAAACTGAAGTTAAGTGTAAAGTACTTAACAACGGTGCTCTAGGCGAAAACAAAGGTGTTAACCTTCCTGGCGTTTCTGTAAACCTACCTGCACTATCTGAAAAAGATAAGAACGACCTTAAGTTTGGTTGTGAGCAAGGCGTTGACTTCGTAGCTGCTTCTTTCATCCGTAAAGCTTCTGACGTTCAAGAAATCCGTGAAGTACTTGCTGCAAACGGCGGCGAGAACATCCACATCATCTCTAAGATCGAAAACCAAGAAGGTGTTGATAACTTCGACGAGATCCTAGAGCTTTCTGACGGCATCATGGTTGCTCGTGGTGACCTAGGTGTTGAAATCCCAGCTGAAGAAGTAATCTTCGCTCAGAAAATGATGATCGAGAAGTGTAACCGTGCACGTAAGATGGTTATCACTGCAACTCAAATGCTTGATTCTATGATCAACAACCCACGTCCTACTCGTGCGGAAGCTGGCGACGTTGCTAACGCTGTAATGGACGGTACTGACGCAGTAATGCTTTCTGGTGAAACTGCTAAAGGTAAGTACCCAGTTGAAGCAGTAACTATCATGGCTCAAATCGCGAACCGTACTGATTCAGCTCTAAAAGCTGAGCTAGGTTCTCGTCTAGACAGCCCACGTCTACGCATCACTGAAGCAGTATGTAAAGGCGCAGTAGACACAGCTGAGAAACTAGCTGCTCCACTTATCGTTGTTGCAACTGAAGGCGGTAAGTCTGCACGTTCAGTACGTAAGTACTTCCCAACTGCAAACATCCTAGCACTAACAACTAACACTAAGACTGCTGCACAGCTAGTTCTAACTAAAGGTGTAACTCCAGTTGTTGTTGAATCAATCGACAGCACTGACGCATTCTACGTAGCAGGTAAAGAGCTTGCTCTAGAATCTGGTCTAGGTAAAAAAGGCGATATCGTGGTTATGGTTTCTGGTGCTCTAGTCGCTTCAGGCACAACAAACACAGCGTCAGTACACGTTCTATAAGAATCTAGCACTTTCTTACCATTTGATAAAAAGAGGGCTAACGCCCTCTTTTTTTTATATATTCTGCTTGCTCCCATATTCGGTACGCTGTATTATCAAATTCAGCTAGCGGTACTTCATACCGTTAAATGGAATTAGTTGTATATCAGTATTATCAGTGAGTGAGGATTGGATTGTGCCTAGCCCAACATTGACAGATAAAGTCGCCAAGATGATTTATCTGGATATTTTAAGCGGTGAACTTAAACCTGGACAAAAACTCGTCGTTGCAGACCTCAAAGCCAAATACAACGTTGGCGCATCTCCTATCCGTGAAGCCTTAGTTCAGTTATCTTGGAGTAACTACGTCAACCTTGAACCTCAAAAAGGTTGTTGGGTTGCGGCCGTGACCGTCGAAGAGCTCACCGACCTCTACCAAAGCCTACGTTTTGTCGCGGCGGCGCTATTAAAGCAGGCGATTGAACATGGTGATGAGAACTGGGAACTGCAAGTCTTGACCTCTTTCCATAAACTTTCTCGCATCAAAAACGTGCAAGAAACCTTTGATTGGTCTGAATGGGAGGAACGTCAGCATCAATTCCATGTTTCGTTACTTGAAGGGGCGACTTCGAAGCAAATGCTGAACTTTTTCACTGATCTAATCAATCAAATCAAACGCTATCGCTATTTTGCGTTGGCCAATGGTTCAAGCTCAGAGATGTTCAACATCGATGAATACGAAAGCATCATGAAGCTGGTACTTTCTAAAGAAACTCAAAAAGCAACGGAAGTGTTTGAGCATCATCTAAATCGCTCAATGTCACATATTCAAGGCGCGATTGAGCAAGCTGCGTAATCAAATCATATACAAAAAAATCGAGCACTTCAGCTCGATTTTTTTATGCCACTTCTTCTGACGAACTGCAAACAGAGACCAAATTACGTCCCAACGTCTTAGATTCGTAAAGCGCGATATCGGCACACTTATAACTGCGCGTTCTGTCCGCAAGCAAATCCGTCACCCCTGCACTGATCGTGACAGAAAGGTCCGGTGCAATCTCAACGGCAACACGCAGTCGATTCAATGCCATTTCGGCTTCTGCAAGACTGGTATGCGGTAAGATCACCGCAAACTCCTCGCCACCAATTCGCGCAACGAAGTCAGTATCTCGCAGCGTGTCTTGCAAAATAACGCCGACGCGTTTGATTACGCGATCGCCTTCATCATGACCTTGCTGATCATTAACACGCTTGAAGTGGTCGATATCCAGCAGCGCTAAACATGTCGTCTGGCGAGGATAGCGGTCAACCAACTTCGCGTATTTACTCAGCTCAGATTCAAATTTGCGTCGGTTCCAAAGTTGGGTGAGTTCATCTTTTTCACTCAGAATTCGCAGCCGCTCTTCAAGCTTCTTACGCTCGGTAATATCAACCAATGAGCTAATGTAGTAACTCACGCGACCAGACTTCGATAACACGCTTTGAATTCTGAGTATTGCGGTCACTTCATCATCGCTATTGGGTTTTGAAAAGAGCACTTCGCCTTGCCAGTAATGGTCACGAGCAACATGTTCAAATATCTCTAACATCAACTCGAGTTGTTTATCACCGAGCAGTTTAGCCAACGTATTTTTTGAGGAGACCGAAGAGTGAGTTAATCCAGTCAATTGCACAAACTCATCGTTAACCATTATGGTACGGTGATTTCTGTCAGAGATGATCACAGCAGACATCCCACTGAGTGCGGCTCTCGCGAGTTGACTTTCAATACTGCGCTTTCGGTAGTGCATCACCAACCAAGTCGCAGGCACAACAAAAGCCAGCATCAAAAGGACAACCAAGATGGCTTGCTGAACAAGCTCACTGACGTCACGTTTAGTCAAGGCTTCGATCTGTTCGGGCCCCATTTGGATCACTAAGTAGAGCTTCTGATGCGGGGTCAATGAAATGCCGTTGTAAACCACTAAGGTACCATTCTCGATCAAATGACCTGAAGGTTGCTCCTTCATGGCACTCCAAGCCGTTGGCAGCTCTTTAGCTAAATTGTAGTGTTGCCTGCTTTCTATTAAATCCCCAAACAGCTTGCTCTGCTTCCCACTAGCAAGATAAAAGCCGTTCTCACCAATCAGTTCAGGTCTGAAAATTTCATCAGGTGAGTAGTTAAGCCGCGAAGCCAGATACCAAACATCAATATTGACCACCAAATAGCCATATTTCACCCCATCGACAAATACGGGAGTGAACAACCTCAACGTCGGTTGATAAGGCACGCTGATGTTGCCGCCTTCACGTTGCAGATCGATTTCTGATGCCCCAACTTGGTTCTCTTTTAGCTGCGAAGCAAACTGAAAATAGTCCCGCTGCGATACGTTATACAGTGTTTCAGCGACTGCTACCTGTTCATTTCCTTGGTAGTAGTTAATTTGTACTTGCTCGTTGCCCTGCAAATCGACATAGCGAATCTGTGTATACCAGCGCTGATTCAAGGCAACAGAGCGCCACACTTCTTCCACTACACGTTTGTTTTCATTGGAAGGATCCTGCACGTAATCGTAAAGGTTTCGACTGTGAGAAAGCAGCTCAATAATGGAAAGGAATTGACTGCGGAAAGAGAGATATTCACGCTCACTGTATTCGAGCTGATGAGCCGCTTGCCTTGCAGTTTGATCAATAACTTGATCTTTTAGCTGATAAAACTTTTGTAAGTAGTAAGTGGTTACTATCACCGTAAATGTAAGCGTAGTGGCTAATAAATACGAGAAAACATATTTACGACGCATTGATACCACTACTCCTAATCATTTGGCTGATCAGTATACCACTTACCAGAGTGTGGGTTAAAGTTTGGGGCTGCCACACCTAAACTATTGGTGTAATCAGTCCAGCTGATAAATAACATCGACTCTATCGCGAATCACAATGGTTGAGTCTTGATAGGTATTGGACTCCGTTTTTGCGTCCATCGCCATCGATCGCATTAATACTGGCTGAGAGCTTGGCATGTTGTAATCAATACGCCAGACCCCTTTGATCTCTTTATCAAATCCTTCAGCGAGAAAGTCCGCCTTATTGTTGGCATCTTTGATCGCTGCCATTCTGGCTTGATCTTGATATTTGCCCGGGTCTTTGACTTGAAGTTGGATATTGTCGACCTGATTAATACCTGCATTTAGAGCGGTATCTAAGTACTGATTCAACTTATCCAGATCATTCACTGTCACATTGATCGTGCGACTCGCACGGTAACCGACCAACTCGGGTTTGCCATTTTTGGGGTAGTGGTATTGAGGAGAAATATAGAGGTTGGAGCTAGTAATACTCTCTCCTTCAACGCCTTGTGCTTTGAGTGCCGTAAGGAAGTCGGAAACCACTTTATCAACGGCTTGTTTAGACTGCTCAGCTGTCATAGTGGTTTCCACGACTCTAGTAGTGAACTGAGCCATATCAGGTTTAGCAACGACCTCACCGTAACCTGTGGTCACAAGATGAGGAAAATCTGGCGTATTCGCCAACACGCTTGTGCTTAGCGTTGCCAATGAAATAAGCGCAACAACGGAAGGAATCACTTTCATACTAAAATTGCCCTATCGGATTAACTGACTACATCATAGGTAAGGAACAAGGTTTGACCAAGCGAACAGCTCCGTTCTGACAAAGATTTAACCCAAACTATTTTGGCAGCTTGCCATGGCAGTATTCGAGAATGGCTTGGGTAACTTGTTGTAAAACCCCGCTCTCTAACTGCCAGTGGTGCCAATAAATTTTAAAGCTCAGCTGGAACCCTGGCATTAAGTCTACCAACCGCCCTTGCGCTAACTCGTCGCTGATTTGCAGACGGGGGATTAAACAATAGGCAACCCCGAGTAGAGCAAGATTCACAAAAGCTTCAGAGCTGGCTACACGGTGATGAACAATTGCTTCTGGAGAAAGATTAAAGTACTGTTGAAGAAACTGGCGATGCATTTGATCGTATTGATCGTACGACACTGCTGGAGCGCATTCTAAAGCCTTTCGGGTGACGCCATGTCGAAAGTACTGCTGCGCAAACGCAGGGTTGGCGACACAAACGTAATCCATTCTGCCCAAATAATGACTTTCGCACCCTTTGAGCGCGCTTTCTTCCCAACTTATCGCTCCTGTTACTTCCCCTTTCCTTACCTTCTCTAAGGTGCGATCTTCAAGATCCACGGACAGGTTAAACTCGACTTTGCGCTGTTTCATGATGGGCGTTAACGCGGGAAGCAGCCAAGTCGCTAGGCTGTCAGCATTGGTCGCGATGGAGACTTGAATTGGGCGTTCGCTATCTTGGTTAGTCAACTCAGGCAACAGCTCGCGTTCAAGCACTTGAACTCGATGATAAAAGCCCAGCAGTTTCTTACCCGTTGTGGTCAATCTCAACGGCTTCTCACGAATCAGCACTGGCTTTGCAAGAAACTTCTCCAACTGTTTAATACGCTGCGAAACCGCTGATTGAGAGATATAGAGCTCACTCGCCGCGCGTTCAAAACTGCCACGACTGGCCACCATTTCTAACGCTTCAATCCATTTGTAATCTAAACCTCGCAAAACATTCCCTTACTTAGCAGGCATTCAAAACACAATTATTAGCATCACTTATGTAAAGTTAAAATCATTAATTTTACTAATTTTTCAAGTTTGAATACTTTACCCATTAGTTGATAGACACAATTAACATGGAGTAATAGCGGTGAATGTTTGGTTGATTTTGCAAGGGTTTGGACTGGGTGCAAGCATGATCATTCCTATTGGCGCACAAAATGCCTACGTGCTTAACCAAGGAATAAAACGACAACATCATTTAACAACAGCTAGTATTTGCAGTTTTCTTGATATCGTTTTTATCTCGTTAGGCATTTTTGGTGGCGGCGCACTGTTGTCCAAAAACGAGACGCTACTGATGCTAGTTACACTGGGGGGTATCGCTTTTTTAACCCTTTATGGCTCCCTATCATTGAAAAGTGCTTTTAGCACTCAGTCTAATGAAACAAAAGAAAATCAAACACTTCGGGGAAAGCGTGCCGTGATTCTCGGTGCACTCGCCGTGACGGTATTAAACCCTCACTTATATCTCGACACCGTTGTCATTCTGGGTTCGATTGGTGGTCAGTTTGAAGGCCAAGATCGCATTTCCTTTGCTCTAGGAACGATGATGGCTTCACTCGTTTGGTTCTACTCGCTGTCTATTGGTGCCGCTAAATTAGGCCCAGTGTTATCACAACCTCGAGTCAAGCAAGGTATTGATATCGCGGTTGCTATTATGATGTATGCGATTGCGCTGATGTTGGCGCTCGAGCTGTTCACTATGTTTGGTTGGGTGATTCATGAATAAACTCGAAGAAATTTATCTGTTTAATAAGACATTGCTGGGAAAGCTAAACGTTGAATACCAAGAGTGGCATCACGAGCCAATTCTTGATTTCACCACAGACGAGAGAGTCGCTAAAGAGCTAGGATGGACAGGTACACACACCAAAAGCCTGTTCTTGCAACTCAAAGGAGCTGGCTTCGCTCTGTTCTTGACAGACAAAGACAGTCGGTTGGACAGCAAGGGTATCAAAGCATTACTAGGCAAACGCCCATCGATTGTAAGTAATGAGGCAATGAGTGAAGCAACAGGTTGTGTTGCTGGTGCCGTCTGTCCCTTCGGTTTGCCCGCAGAGATCCCAATCGTGGTTGACCGTCGACTGTATGAATTCGAACAGCTTCTCTACACACCAGGTCACCCGGAATGCACATTTGGTATTTCTGCTAGCGATCTCAAGATTGTTTTATCAGCCTTGAGCAACCCAATCTTCGAGCTGTAAAAACGTACAAAAAAAGCGAAGCCAATGGCTTCGCTTTGTATCGTGTTAAGCGGTGATTACGCTTCAACTTTGTTCAAGTGAACATCCATTTGCGGGAAAGGAATTTCGATGCCTTCTTTGTCTAGGCCTTCTTTGATCGCTTGCATCAAATCAAAGTAAACATTCCAGTAGTCCGCCGTTTTCACCCAAGGGCGCACAACGAAGTTAACTGAAGAATCCGCAAGAGTATGAACACCAACTTGCACGCCAGGCTCTTTCAATACGCGCTCATCTGACTGACAAATCTTAGTCAACAGCTCTTTAGTCTTCTGTAGATCGGAATTGTAAGAAACCCCAATCATTAAATCGACACGTCGTGTTTCGTGACGAGAATAGTTCGTGATAGGGCTGCCAATGACGCTGCCATTTGGAACAACTACCATTTTGTTATCAGGTGTTTTCAATACAGTTTGGAAAATCTGAATCGCTTCAACACTGCCTGCTACACCGCCAATTTCAACGTAGTCGCCTGACTTGAACGGACGGAAAGCAACAATAAGTACGCCCGCCGCAAAGTTAGATAGTGAGCCTTGAAGAGCAAGACCAACAGCAAGACCGGCGGCACCGATTACTGCCACAACAGATGCGGTTTGAACACCTAAGCGGCCCAGCGCTGCAATTAGAACAATCACAAACAGCAAGTAACGTACAAGACCATGGATAAACTCGACAACCGCCTTATCCATATTTTTCTTTTCTAAAACCTTAGCAACACTGTTTGCTACGGCTTTCACGATCATGTTACCGATAAATAGAATCAGAACGGCAGAAATGATGTTTACGCCGTATTGAACCAATAGATCAGAGTTCGTCGTTAACCATTTTTCTGCGTGACTTAATCCATCAACTAGGGGAGCTTCAATTCCCGCTGATTCGCCTGCCATATTTGTATCCTCTCAAAATGTAATAATTCTATGAATCAAACTGCTTTATATTAGTAATTAACCACGGCTTGCTTATCCATGCGGTCAAGCAATGCCATTTTTTTGGCACAATATCTCATTTTTGACCATTCTCAAAGTCAAGTTTTTGCAAAGAGAATAAAAACAGACGTTTATCAAAACATGTTGAAATCGGCTTGTTACAGATTACGCAAAGCATTTACATTTAGCCAGATTTTTCACATCACTCACTCAGATAAACGAGCCAAGTATCAGATATAAAAAAACCCGCTCAATGAGCGGGTTTTTATCATTCGTAATAGCGACTAACTTATAGTACGTCTACTGCGTTTAGGTCAGCAAAAGCTTGCTCTAGACGAGCAACCATTGAAGCTTGACCAGCACGTAGCCATACGCGTGGGTCGTAGTACTTCTTGTTTGGTGCGTCTTCGCCAGTTGGGTTACCGATTTGACCTTGTAGGTAATCGTGGTTTTCCGCTTCGTACTTACGGATACCATCCCAAGTTGCCCACTGTGTATCAGTATCGATGTTCATCTTGATAACACCGTAACCGATAGACTCTTGGATCTCTTCTTGAGTAGAACCAGAACCACCGTGGAATACGAAGTTTAGAGCGTTTGGTGCGATACCGAACTTCTCTGCACAGTATGCTTGAGAATCACGTAGGATAGTTGGAGTTAGAACAACGTTACCAGGCTTGTAAACGCCGTGTACGTTACCGAAAGATGCTGCGATAGTGAAGCGGTGTGAAACAGCGCTTAGTTTCTCGTATGCGTAAGCAACGTCTTCAGGAGAAGTGTAAAGCTCAGATGCGTCCATGTGAGAGTTATCTACGCCGTCTTCTTCACCACCAGTACAACCAAGTTCGATCTCGATTGTCATGTTCATTTTAGCCATGCGCTCTAGGTACTTAGCACATGTTTCGATGTTCTCTTCTAGAGACTCTTCAGAAAGGTCTAGCATGTGAGAAGAGAATAGAGGCTTACCAGTTTGAGCGAAGAACTCTTCACCAGCGTCTAGTAGACCGTCGATCCATGGAAGAAGTTTCTTAGCTGCGTGGTCAGTGTGTAGGATTACTGGCACACCGTAAGCTTCAGCTACAGCGTGAACGTATTTAGCACCCGCTACAGCACCAAGGATTTGAGCACCTTGACCTTCAAGTTTAACGCCTTTACCAGCGAAGAAAGCTGCACCGCCGTTAGAGAACTGAACAACAACTGGAGCTTTAACTTTAGCTGCTGCTTCTAGTACTGCGTTTACAGAGTCAGTACCTACAACGTTAACTGCTGGTAGAGCGAAGTTGTTCTCTTTAGCAACTTCAAAAACTTTCTGTACGTCGTCGCCAGAGATAACACCTGGTTTTACGAAATCGAAGATCTTAGACATGGATTTAATCCTATTTATCTGTCGTTTTAAAAATAAAACTTGTTAAGTTTAAATTCTTGCAAACGTTTGCTCACAACTCGCGCTATTCTAGCAAAAAACTGTGATGTGCAGCAAACAAGAAAGCGGGAGAATCACTCTCCCGCTTTCACTTAATTACTTAGCGCGCTCTTCAAGCATTGCCACTGCTGGAAGTACTTTACCTTCAACGAATTCAAGGAATGCACCACCACCAGTAGAGATGTAAGAAACGTCAGCTTTGATACCGAATTGGTCGATAGCCGCTAGCGTGTCACCACCACCTGCTACAGAGAAACCTGCTGACTTAGCGATCGCTTCAGAGATACCTTTGGTACCCGCTTCGAAGTTCTTGAATTCGAATACGCCTACAGGACCGTTCCATAGGATTGTCTTAGCGTTAGCGATGATTTCAGCTAGAGCTGCCGTTGAGTCTGGACCTAGGTCGAAGATCATGTCGTCGTCAGCGACGTCAGCAACGTTCTTGATTTCAGCTTCTGCGTTCTCGTCGAATGCTTTCGCACATGCAACGTCAGTCGCAACTGGGATAGAACACTCTTTCATTAGTTTTTGAGCGGTTTCAACTAGGTCAGCTTCGTATAGAGACTTACCTACGTTGTGGCCTGCTGCAGCGATAAATGTGTTCGCGATACCACCACCAACAACTAGCTGGTCAGCGACTTTAGATAGAGACTCTAGAACGGTTAGTTTAGTAGAAACTTTAGAACCACCAACGATAGCAACAAGTGGACGCTCTGGGTTGTCCATTGCTTTACCTAGTGCTTCTAGTTCAGCAGCAAGAAGAGGACCAGCACACGCAACAGGCGCGTTCATACCAACACCGTGAGTAGACGCTTGAGCACGGTGAGCCGTACCAAATGCATCCATTACGAAGATGTCACAAAGTGCTGCGTATTTCTTAGATAGCTCTTCTTCGTTCTTCTTCTCGCCTTTGTTAAAGCGAACGTTTTCAAGAACAACTAGCTCACCTGTGTTTAGCTCTAGGCCATCTAGGTAATCTTTCGCTAGTTTAACGTCGCAATCTAGTGCGTCGTTTAGGTAGTTAACAACAGGTTGTAGAGAGAACTCTTCTGCGTATTCACCTTCAGTTGGACGACCTAGGTGAGAAGTAACCATAACTTTAGCGCCAGCTTCTAGACAGTGCTTGATCGTTGGTAGAGATGCTAGGATACGTGCATCAGAAGTCACTTTGCCTTCTTTTACAGGTACGTTTAGGTCCGCACGGATAAATACACGTTTACCTGCTAGATCCAGGTCAGTCATCTTGATTACAGACATGATGTGTCCTCTCAAATATTCAATAAGTAAAGTTTTCAGTAGCCCGGCAACCCTGCCAAGCCTATTAATTCTTTAAACTGGTTCAGATATGGAGCCATCATTTATTTATTTCAAGGGTGAAAATAAATAATTCTCCTCGCTGCACTACGGCTTACTTTGCAGCTTGCATTGCGAGCGCAGTATCCAGCATGCGGTTCGCAAAGCCCCATTCGTTATCACACCAAACAAGCATTTTCACTAAATGCCCATTGCTCACTCGAGTCTGTGTACCATCGACAATCGCGCTATGGGGATCATGATTAAAGTCGATAGAAACGAGCGGCGCTTCAGTATAGTCAACAATGCCCTGTAATGTACACTGAGATGCGTTAACAATGGTTTGATTTACGTCATTAACTTTCACATTTGTATTAATTGTGACACTTAAATCCATCGCCGTGACGTTTACCGTTGGTACTCGCACGGAAATCGCTTCAAATTTGTTAGAAAATTTCGGGAAGATTCTTTCAATACCTTTATGCAACTTAGTGTCTACGGGAATGATCGACTGGCTGGCGGCACGTGTTCGACGCAAATCGGAGTGGTACGCATCAATGACTTGTTGGTCGTTCATCGATGAGTGAATCGTAGTAATGGTGCCAGATTCGATTTCAAAAGCGTCATCAAGGGCTTTAATGATAGGGACAATACAGTTAGTGGTACACGAACCGTTGGAGACAACTTTGTGTTCGGCTTTTAGCGTATCGTGGTTCACACCATAGATAATGGTATTGTCGAGATCGTTGGCCCCAGGGTGTGAAAATAGGACTTTCTTTGCGCCCGCTTTGATATGCTCTTGACCATCCGCTTGAGAGCCAAAAACACCTGTACAATCTAAGACCAGATCGACCTCTAGATCGCGCCACGGCAGCAGCTCAATATCACTGAGATGTAGAATGCGGATAGAATCAAACTCTCCGCTGTCATGATGAATATAGATATGCTCTTGGTCGTTGGTCACCTTCTTGCCGAATCGACCGTGGCTTGTATCGTATTGCAGTAGGTGCGCCATGGCATCTGGCTGAGCAAGCTCATTGACTGCTACCACTTTAATCTGCTGGCTTTTGCCACTTTCATATACTGCCCGCAGTACATTACGACCGATACGTCCAAATCCATTGATCGCAACTCTTAGCATGATTCCATCGCCTTACATGATTTTCGTGTCACAAATAGTAACCGATAGCCACTCGAAGCGCATTAGTAGAATGCTAAAGCGATCTATAAGTTTGAAAATTAAATGCAAGGCAACGCTACCAACCTCTCGATTGATAGCGTAAATATTGAAGATCGTTCGTTGTAGATGATTAGCTAGGGCTTACTGACAGTGAAGCCGAAGTATCGCTGAGACTATCACTCATAATTTCAGCCACAAATTGAGCCCGCGCACCTAGAATGATTTGCAAGCCACTTGAACCCACTTTTATGACTCCCATCGCGCCGAGGTCTTTGATTCCCTTCTCATTCACAAGTGACTGATCTTTAATCTGTAGGCGCAACCTGGTAATACATGCCCCTATCGAAGTAATGTTCGCGGCACCACCAATCAAGGTTGTAATTTCACTCGCTAGCTCTTCATTTTCTAAGGTAATAGCCTTACTTTGCGTATCCTCACGTCCAACCGTTTTCAAGTTGAGTTTTCGAATTGCAAAGCGGAAAACCGTGTAGTAAATCGCAGCCATCGCTGAGCCCCAAAGAATCACATTGAACCAGTTGGTTTTAAAGCCATCCATCGCTGGAAGAACCCCAAATGAAACAAAATCAATGATACCTGCAGAGAAGGTTTTACCTATGTGAACATCCAGCGCATACGTCACCGCATAAGACACCCCAGCCATAATTGCAGAGAACACATAAAGCACAGGCGCGACAAAGATAAACGCGAATTCCACTGGCTCTGTAATACCGGTAACAAAAGAGGTAAGTGCAGCTGAACCCAAAATACCCGCTGCTATTTTTTTGTTTTTGTCATTCGCTTCGTGATACATCGCTAAACACGCCGCAGGGAAAGCGAACATGTAAATTGCAAAGTTGCCCGATAGGAATTTACCTGCTTCTTGGTATTCGCTGGTTGAGAATGTTTTGACGCCATCTTCGAGCATTTTAAACCAAATCGTATGATCGCCGTTTACAATAGTTCCAGCGGCGGTGGTGTACTCCCCGAAAGAGAACCAATAAGGGCTATAAAAGATATGATGGAGGCCAACTGGAATTAGAGCGCGTTCCATAAATCCGTAGATGAACGTTGAGACATACATGTTGCCGCCATTCGCCATGTGCGACAGCGCATCAATCCCTGACTGAATATATGACCAAATATAAGGTAATACTAACCCGATGAGAAACGCAGAAAATGCAGTCACAATAGGAACAAAACGTTTACCGGCAAAGAAGCCAAGGAAATCAGGCAGCTTAGTATCATAAAAGCGTTGGTACATAACGGCAGCGAGAATACCAGCGATAAGTCCACCAAAGACACCCGTTTGCAATGACGGAATGCCCATCACCATCGCATAACGACCACCACCGATCGCCATCTCAGGCGTAATACCTAACGCGACCCCCATGGTTGCATTCATGACAACCATCGCAACAATCGCAGCTAAGGCGGCGATCCCAGATTCCTTAGTCAAACCAACGGCAGCCCCCACGGCAAACAGCAAGGCTAAGTTATCAAATATGACGCCCCCAGCACGCATCATAAGCGGGATATCGAGCTTAGCGCCAAAGGCGAGCAGTAGACCTGCTGCTGGTAAGATGGATATAGGCAGCATCAATGCCTTCCCTATCAAGGAAAGCTTAGATAAGCCTGTTTTTAAACTATCTAGCATAATACAGTCCTTTAGTATCGATGGATTACCAAAGAACACTACCAACAACGACGAAGCCTAAGGTTACAAATAGAAAGCAGTTTGTAACTCATCCCTTACAATCTTCTTGTCATGGCTAACAAATACTTGGCTAAACGGAATGACTGATTAATCACAGACGGCCGATTGCAGTCCATCCTTAGACAAAAACCAAGGAGAAGTTACCTAGACCGCAATGTGAATTTATTCAACTTGATTGATATATTTTTCTTATGCATAGTGCGGCGGAGTATGTCGTTTTTCTATTGGCTGTTTCTATTCTAGTTTTATCAACCAAAGGAAATGACTATGTCTGGATACCCAGCCACTCACTTTTGTAAACAATGCGAACAAGAAACGCCCCATAGTGAAGTGCTTGTCAGAAAAAACAGCAGCTACGACACGGACACTTCTCTTTTAGGTCGAATCAAATTGATGGCTCATACCTTTATCAATGGTGGTCATTACTATGACATGGACAGATACGTCACATGCAAAGTGTGTGGTCACAAAGAGAAAGATAACTGGGGTAAAGAGTTTGAGTAACCGCTGCGCAGACTTAACTTGAACGCATAAAAAAACCGAGCCAAATGGCTCGGTTTTCTCTTTTTCGTTGATACGAACTAAATTAAGAAAGTAGTTCTTTCGCTGTGTTCACTACGTTTTCTGTAGTGAAACCGAACATCTTGAACAGTTCGCCTGCTGGAGCAGATTCACCGAACGTTGTCATACCGATGATCTTGCCGCCGAAGCCAACGTACTTGTACCAGAAGTCAGCAATACCCGCTTCGATAGCGATACGCGCAGTTACGTCTGATGGTAGTACTGCTTCGCGGTACTGCGCGTCTTGCTTGTCGAAAGCATCTGTAGATGGCATTGAAACTACGCGTACTTTCTTACCTTCAGCTGTTAGTTCAGCAGCAGCGTTAACCGCTAGCTCAACTTCAGAACCTGTTGCGATAAGGATTAGCTCTGGCTTGCCAGCACAATCTTTCAGGATGTAAGCACCTTTAGCAATGTTAGCTACTTGCTCTTCGCTACGCTCTTGCTGTGCAAGGTTTTGACGAGAGAAGATTAGCGACGTTGGGCCGTCTTTACACTCGATAGCCAGTTTCCAAGCGACTGCAGACTCAACTTGGTCACATGGACGCCATGTGCTCATGTTTGGCGTTAGACGTAGAGACGCCATTTGCTCAACTGGTTGGTGAGTTGGGCCATCTTCGCCAAGACCGATAGAGTCGTGCGTGTAAACCTGAATGTTCTGAACTTTCATCAGAGCAGCCATACGCATCGCGTTACGAGCGTATTCCATGAACATTAGGAAGGTTGCGCCGTATGGTACGAAACCACCGTGTAGTGCAATACCGTTCATGATCGCTGTCATACCAAATTCACGTACACCGTAGTGGATGTAGTTACCCGCTGGATCTTCAGCCGACACAGACTTAGAACCAGACCACATAGTAAGGTTAGAAGGCGCAAGGTCAGCCGAGCCGCCTAGGAATTCTGGTAGCATAGCACCGAACGCTTCTAGCGCGTTTTGAGACGCTTTACGTGATGCGATGTTTGCAGGATTTGCTTGCAGGTCAGCAATGATTGCGTTTGCTTTCTCTTCCCACTGTGCTGGTAGTTCACCGTTTAGGCGACGCTTAAGCTCAGCGGCTTCTTCAGGGTATGCCGCGGCATAAGCATCGAACTTAGCATTCCATGCAGCTTCTTTTTCAGCACCCGCTTGTTTTGCATCCCACTGTGCATAAACATCAGCAGGAATTTCAAATGGACCGTGCTCCCAACCAAGTTGCTTGCGAGTCGCTGCAATTTCTTCTGCGCCTAGTGGTGCACCGTGACAGTCGTGAGAGCCAGACTTGTTAGGCGAACCAAAACCGATCACTGTTTTAGTACAAATCAGAGTTGGGCGAGGATCCGCTTTAGCGGCGATGATTGCTGCGTTGATCGCTTCAGGATCGTGACCGTCTACCGCTGGGATTACATGCCAGCCGTACGCTTCAAAACGCTTAGGTGTGTCATCAGAGAACCAGCCTTCAACGTGACCATCGATAGAGATGCCGTTGTCATCCCAGAACGCAATCAACTTACCAAGACCTAGCGTACCAGCTAAAGAACATGCTTCGTGAGAGATACCTTCCATCAGACAGCCGTCACCCATGAATGCATAAGTGAAGTGGTCAACGATATCAAAGCCTTCTTTGTTGAACTGTGCTGCCAACGTCTTCTCAGCTAACGCCATACCTACAGCGTTGGTGATACCTTGACCTAGAGGACCTGTCGTTGTCTCGATACCTGGTGCGTAACCGTACTCAGGGTGGCCTGGTGTCTTAGAGTGAAGCTGACGGAAGTTCTTCAGATCGTCAATCGATAGCTCGTAACCCGAAAGGTGTAGCAAAGAGTAAATCAGCATAGAGCCGTGGCCATTTGAAAGAACGAAACGGTCGCGGTCAGCCCATTCTGGGTTTGCTGGGTTGTGGTTTAGGTGAGAGCGCCAAAGAACTTCAGCGATATCAGCCATACCCATAGGGGCGCCTGGGTGGCCAGAGTTAGCCTGTTGTACACCATCCATGCTTAGAGCGCGGATAGCATTAGCGAGATGTTGACGAGAAGACATGTCAGCTCCTGAGTGCATTAAGCGAATCATATAAATGTGGGCGATAATTCTCTCAAAGCGAATCTAGCTGTGCAAACGTTTTCCAAGCCATTTGTTCACAAATTTCCGACCTTTCGCAGCAAATCGCTCGAAGTTACTCATTTGAAGCCAATTTAAGGCAAACGTTTGGTTTTATCTAATAATAAAAAAGAGCTTGTAATTCGAGCATTCAAAACTAGAATAGACGTCTAGATGTAGATACACCTACAGTTTTTAATATTATTGAATGCTGGAGTGTTACCAAACCTCCAACATTAACCAGATATAGTGGAGCTAACATGGCTAAGCACCTATTCACTTCTGAGTCGGTATCAGAAGGTCATCCAGATAAAATTGCAGACCAAATTTCTGATGCTGTTCTTGATGCAATTCTAGAACAAGACCCAAAAGCACGTGTCGCGTGTGAAACTTACGTTAAAACCGGTATGGTCATGGTTGGTGGTGAGATCACGACTTCAGCATGGGTAGATATCGAAGAGCTAACGCGTCAAACCGTGCGTGAGATTGGCTACGTTCACTCTGATATGGGTTTTGACGCGGATTCTTGCGCCGTTCTAAACACTATCGGTAAGCAGTCACCAGACATCAACCAAGGTGTTGACAAAGCCGACCCTAAAGAGCAAGGCGCAGGGGACCAAGGCATTATGTTTGGTTACGCAACCAACGAAACAGAAATCCTAATGCCAGCACCTATCACTTACGCACACCGCTTAGTTGAAAAACAAGCAGAAGTACGTAAGAGCGGCAAACTAAACTTCCTACGTCCAGATGCGAAATCTCAGGTAACGTTCCAATACGATCAAGGTAAGATTGTGGGTATCGATGCGGTTGTTCTTTCAACTCAGCACTGTGACTCAGTATCAACTCCTGACCTACGTGAAGCGGTAATGGAAGAGATCATCAAGCCAGTATTGCCGTCTGAGTGGATCAACAAAGAAACTAACTTCTTCATCAACCCAACGGGTCGTTTCGTAATCGGTGGTCCAATGGGTGACTGTGGTCTAACTGGTCGTAAGATCATCGTTGATACCTACGGCGGCGCAGCTCGTCACGGTGGCGGTGCGTTCTCTGGTAAAGATCCATCAAAAGTAGACCGCTCTGCAGCATACGCTGCACGTTACGTAGCGAAAAACATCGTTGCGGCTGGCATGGCTGATCGTTGTGAGATCCAACTTTCTTACGCAATCGGTGTTGCGGATCCAACCTCTATCATGGTGGAAACGTTCGGCACTGAGAAAGTCTCTCACGACATTATCGTAGAAGCAGTTCGCCAGAACTTCGATCTACGTCCATACGGTCTACAAGAGATGCTGAACCTACTTCAGCCTATCTACAAGAAGACAGCAGCTTACGGTCACTTCGGTCGTGAAGAGTTCCCATGGGAAGCGACAGATAAAGCAGCGATTCTTGCAGACTTCGCAGGTCTTAAGTAATTAGAACATAAGACATAATCGAATTTAAAAGGGCTTTGGGGAAACCAAAAGCCCTTTTTCTTTACCGAGAAAAATACCGATGAAAGTTGTATTTTTTTGCCATCGGGTCAATAGTTAAAAATATGTTAATGGGATAAATCTATATTGAATTTCATCTCGTAACACAAGATAAACTCTTGCCCCAACCAAGAAGTCAACGATCCGGGCATCGAGTTTCCAACACATTCGGGCAGCCAAACCGCCCGGTGAGAACAGAGAATCGATCAAGGAGGATGTATGCCTCGTACGGTGAATCCACACGACTTCAAAGAGAAACATAAAGAAGTCCCAGACGCGGAATATGCTCGCACCATTCCGTGTAATCAAGTAAGCGTTTCAGCGCCATTTCATTGGCTCTCGTTGGGCTTACACGACTTTATCAGAATGCCTCTTATCAGCGCATTCTATGGTTTATGCTTTATGGCCGCCGCGATTGGTATTGTATTACTCGTTCAATGGCAAGGAACTCACCTCGTGGTGATGCCTAGCCTAGTTGTTTACATGCTAATCGGCCCTTTCCTCGCTCTCGGTTTATACGATGCGAGTTGGGAAAGAGAGAAAGGACACAGCGCCAGCCTGCTTCATTCAATGAAAGCGATCGGACGCAATTCGACCTCTCAATGGGCATTCGCGGTCTTGCTGGCAGTATGTATGATTTTCTGGATGCGCATCGCTGCGTTGCTTCACGCCTTATACCCTTCCGTGCAAGGTGCTCCGCTCACCGAATTTATGCCTTTCCTCGTGATAGGCTCTCTAGTTGGCTTTATCCTCGCTTGTGTTGTGTTCAGCATCTCCGCATTTTCAATTCCACTGATGATGGAACGTCACGTCGATATGATGACCGCGGTATTTACCAGCTTCAATGCCGTTAAGTCCAACATTCCGGCTATGATTGTGTGGGCAGGCTTAATTTGTGGCGGTATTTTGGTGGGCTTCGCCACTTACGGGATCGGCATGTTGTTCACAATGCCAATACTCGGCTACGGCACTTGGCACGCATACCACGAAACCATTAAGAAGAAACATCACCCTTAACAAGAATACCTGTTTCGATCTATGATGCGCCCCAACCCTTTTGGTTGGGGCGTTGTTTTAGGAGTAAATGTGGATTTAGAACTCGATTATCGTGCGCACAAAGTCATCGCAGAGTGTCTATTCCAAGCGCAAAACGCCTTCAAACGTCAATTCCCACAACCTTCACTCAACTACAAGCTGCGCGGTAAAGCTGCGGGTAAAGCTTATCTACAACTCAATGAAATCCGCCTCAATCCAACCCTGTTTAAAGAGAACCAGCAGGCATTCTTAAACGAGGTGATCCCCCATGAAGTGGCCCATTTGATCACCTATCAAGTCTATGGCCGAGTAAGACCACACGGTAAAGAGTGGCAAGGCGTGATGGAAGCCGTATTTAAAGTCCCTGCAAAAACGACGCACTGCTTTGAAATCACTTCAGTGCAAGGGAAGACCTTTGAGTACCTTTGTGCCTGTACCACCTACCCTTTGTCGATTCGCCGACACAATAAAGTACAGCGAAAGCAAGCCAGTTACCGCTGTCAGCAGTGCCAACAGACACTCGCTTTCAGTGGTAAACAACTCTCCTAGTTAATTGTTTTCTCAGTAATACAAGCCAGCAATGCGTGCTAGACTGTAAGCACTCATACTTTTCTAATACCAAGATATGAAAACACAACGCTTGCTTGCATTCACCATTGCGCTCCTGTCATCTGTGGCAGTCGCCGCTCCACCTTCTTCTTTTTCGAAAGCAAAGAAAGAGGCGGTCAAAATATACGCCGATCACCCAACCAGTTTTTATTGTGGTTGTGATATTCAGTGGCAAGGAAGAAAAGGCATCCCCGACTTAGAATCTTGTGGCTACCAAGTTCGAAAACAGCTCAAACGCGCGTCACGTATCGAATGGGAACATGTGGTCCCTGCGTGGCAATTTGGCCACCAGCGCCAATGTTGGCAAGAAGGCGGACGCAAAAACTGCGCGAAGAAAGATAAAACCTTCCGCATGATGGAAGCCGATCTTCACAACCTGACTCCTGCGATCGGTGAAGTGAATGGCGATCGTTCCAACTATAACTTTAGCCAGTGGAATGGCGTCGACGGCGTCAGCTATGGCCGCTGTGAAATGCAGGTCAACTTTAAGCAGCGCAAAGTGATGCCACCCGATCGAGCAAAAGGTTCCATCGCGCGTACGTACCTTTATATGAGCAAAGAGTATGGATTTAGGCTATCTAAACAGCAAACGCAACTGATGAATGCATGGAACAAGCAGTTTCCGGTTGATTCATGGGAATGTGAGCGAGAAGAGCGAATTTTCAAAATTCAGGGGAATCACAACCCGTTTGTTTATCAAGCCTGCCAAGCCCTTTAAGTTATCTATCCTTCAACCAACAAAGAGTTTCCAGTTCTTAGCTGGAAACGCTTTGTGCCCCTTGTTTTTTCCCTTAAAAGCATCCATGTTAGAGGTTATCTCTAAATCTCTTGCTGGAAATCGAAACCAATGCGAATCCCACGAATCTATCATCCAGAAACCATCTCACAGCTAGGCACTCTCATGTTGAGTGACGACGCTGCCGGCCACATTGGCCGTGTATTGCGAATGAAAGAGGGGCAAGATGTCCTGCTGTTTGATGGCAGTGGTGCTGAATTTCCAGCAACCATTTCAAGTGTGACAAAAAAACACGTCGAAGTGGATGTCACCGAACGCATTGAACGCAGCGCGGAATCACCGCTTGATTTGCACCTAGGTCAGGTGATCTCACGTGGTGACAAGATGGAGTTCACCATCCAAAAATCGGTTGAGCTTGGTGTAAATACCATTACTCCTCTGATTTCAGAGCGCTGTGGTGTGAAACTGGATCAAAAGCGCTTCGAAAAAAAGCTCGCGCAATGGCAGAAAATCGCTATCAGTGCCTGTGAGCAATGTGGTCGTAATACCGTTCCTGAAATCCGCCCAATCATGCAGCTTGAAGAGTGGTGCGCCGAAGACTATGACGGCTTAAAGCTCAACCTTCATCCACGAGCAAAATACTCAATCAATACCCTGCCAACACCGGTAGAGAAGGTTCGTCTATTGATTGGTCCAGAAGGTGGCTTGTCAGCGGAAGAAATCGGTATGACAGAAGAGTATAAATTTGAAGAGACACTGCTTGGCCCACGCGTACTGCGCACGGAAACAGCGGCTCTCACTGCAATTACAGCCTTGCAAGTTCGTTTCGGCGATCTTGGTTAAACGGAGAACAACAATGATCAAATTAGGTATCGTAATGGACCCTATCTCGTCCATTAACATCAAAAAAGACTCTAGCTTTGCCATGATGCTTGAAGCGCAGCGCCGCGGCTACGAAATCCATTACATGGAGATGAACGACTTACACCTAGACCAAGGTGTCGCCATTGCTGATACCAAGGTCGTCGAGCTAAAAGAAGATCCAACGGGTTGGTATGAGTTTAAATCGGAGCAAACCATTGAACTGTCTGAGCTTGATGCCGTTCTGATGCGTAAGGATCCTCCGTTTGATACCGAATACATCTACGCGACTTACATTCTTGAGCGCGCTGAAGAGCAAGGCACACTGATTGTAAACAAGCCGCAAAGCCTACGTGATTGTAACGAGAAGTTGTTCACCGCTTGGTTCCCAGAACTTACGCCGACCACCATCGTAACGCGTAAAGCCGAGAAGATTAAACAGTTCCGCGAGCAACATGGCGACGTGATCCTAAAACCTCTTGATGGCATGGGTGGCGCATCTATCTTCCGCGTGAAAGAGGGTGATCCAAACGTGTCGGTGATCATTGAGACCCTGACCAACCACGGTCAAAACTACGCAATGGCGCAAACCTTCGTCCCAGACATCAGCAATGGTGACAAGCGCATCCTAGTGGTCGATGGTGAGCCGATTGGTTACTGCTTAGCCCGTATTCCAGCTAAAGGTGAAACCCGCGGCAACCTAGCCGCTGGCGGGACTGGTGAAGCAAGACCATTAAGTGAAACAGATAAAAAGATCGCTGAAGCTGTAGCGCCTACACTTAAGGAAAAAGGACTGATTTTTGTTGGTTTGGATGTCATCGGCGACAAGCTAACTGAAATTAATGTAACAAGCCCAACGTGCATTCGTGAAATCGAGGCTGCATTTGATGTTTCGATCACAGGCAAGCTTATGGATGCGATTGAACGCCGCATCAACAAATAATAACAAGGGGGTAGAACCTCTGCCCCTAATAATCTGTTGGAGTGTCTATGAATTTAACTAACCATTTTTTAGTGGCGATGCCCGGGATGAAAGATCCCTACTTTGAGCGCAGCGTTATCTACGTGTGCGAACACAATGATGAGGGCGCCATGGGTCTAATGATTAATGCTCCAATCGACGTCACCGTCGGCAAAATGCTCAAACAAGTGGATGTCCAATCGGTTCATCCGCAGCTGTTCACCGACAGCCTCGACAAACCCGTCTTAAAAGGTGGGCCCGTCTCAAGCGATCGAGGCTTCATCTTGCACCAGCCCAAAGATGAGTATGAGTCGAGTATTCAGATGACGGACAGTATTTCTGTCACCACCTCGCGAGATATTCTCACCGTGCTAGGCACCGAAGCGGAACCAAACGAGTACTTGGTGGCATTGGGCTATTCCGGCTGGGAGCCTGGCCAGCTCGAAAGTGAACTCTCAGACAACTCATGGCTGACCATCGAAGCGGACCCAGACGTCATTTTTAACACGCCCATTGCTGAGCGCTGGCAAAAAGCCGTGCAAATGTTGGGTATTAACGTTGCTCAGCTCTCAAGTGAGATTGGCCACGCGTAATCGACCATAAAGACTAAAAACAGGATTCTCATGTCTAGAACCATCATGTCCTTTGACTTCGGTACCAAAAGCATTGGCAGTGCAATTGGTCAAGAGGTCACGGGTACCGCGTCTCCTCTTCGTGCATTTAAAGCCAATGACGGAATCCCCAATTGGGATGACATCGAAAAATTAATCAAAGAGTGGCAACCCGATTTATTGGTTGTTGGTTTACCGACCGACCTCCATGGTCGCGACTTAGAGACCATCACACCTCGGGCGAAAAAGTTTGCCAACCGACTACACGGTCGCTATGGCTTACCTGTCGAATTGCATGATGAAAGACTCTCAACCACCGAAGCGCGAGCAGACCTCTTCAACATGGGAGGATACAAGGCGCTAAGCAAGGGCAATGTGGATTGCCAATCCGCCGTTGTAATTCTGGAAAGTTGGTTTGAAGCGCAATGGGGTGAATAAGCTCTCCCATCGCAGAAACTAAACGAAAAAAGCTGGCGATTAAGCGCCAGCTTTTTTGATCGAATAGCGTTTATAAGTCTTGCGCTTCAATCCAAAGCACGGCGTCTTGCGATAGCTCTTTGCCTTTAAACTCTTTATCAGGACCTGACCCTAGGCACGCAAATCCCCACTTGCCTGCTGTTGGCACACCGAAAGTAAACATGCCATTGTCATCCGTGATGGCAACAATCGCAGACGCAGGCGTGCTGCGATGCGTACCTTTACCAAAAGCATTCGCTTTACTATCAATGTCAGTGTTTAGAAATTCAATCTCACACTCTACACCTGCCGCTGGCTTACCTTCAGAGAGAAGCTGGCCAGTGAATGTACTACCAGCAAGCACTTGATAAGGCTTGTTCTTCGGCACAATTTCCGTCTTCAAACCCAGTGGCTTCTCCCACCCAGTTGGCAGTCCACCTTTATTGATGTAACGCTTGGTGATTTGTTGAATGTAGATGTCCTCACCGCCTTCATAATAAGGCGCTGGTGTTGCGGCAAAAATGTAATCACCGTTGCGACGGATTTTATACTCTAACTTAAACGCCTTCGCCTTGTTGTCAGGGCCAGTCCACTCAATAGGTTGCAACGTATCCAACAGATCCGTTTTCTTGCCTTTGAATGTAACCGTTAGGGCCTCTGGCTTTTCAATGTCCATCACATGGCCGTTGTCCATCGGGTGGCCAAACACAACCTTCATGTCCACGGTCGTTGGAGCGTCAAGCTGAGAAGTTGGCGTATGCATTAATAGGAAGTGAGCCTGAGAAGCGGCCGACAAAGAGAGTGCAGCCACACCAACCGCTAGAGATAACTTTTTCATTTTTTCATCCTAAATTTCTTTGGTTATTCAACAATATTCTTGCCATCAACTTCTATGGAATGTCCCGGCCCAGCATTGAACTGAACTTTGTACTCACCTGCAGGTTTCTCAAATTCAATTTCACCATCTTCGTTAATTTCACTGGTAATTAACGTCTTGCCCGAGCCATCAGTTACCAACACTTCTACGCCGGATGCTGAAGAGCCATCGGAAAAGCCACCTTCACACAAAATGGTATTGTCGCCGAAGTCATAACATGAAAATAACGGGGTGTGAGCCAGTGCTGCACTAGGAAGCACTGCACTCATTAGTAAGAGCAGAGTTTTTTGTTTCATTTTTTCGTCCATTTCTAGCATTTTTAAAAAGATATTGAGAATGAATCCCAATTTTATGCCGAGAGATTAACGACTGAACTCAATAAATAAAAGTGAGAATGATTATTAAATACATCTTCATTGATATAAATCATTTATACAATGGTTATTGTTTAATTAATTTTCGGCGCATTGTTTACAATCTCGAAAGGAAAAACTACTCACTGTTATTACATGCAAACTACCTTAAGCCAGCTATCCATTGGACAAAGCGCAACGATTGTTTCCCATCAATCGAACGGAGCCGTTCGCCAACGCCTGCTTGATTTAGGGCTCATTCCACAGTCTCAAATCAAGCTGATTCGCAAAGCGCCGCTGCGTGATCCTTTCGAGTTTAGAGTGGGCGCAACCAGCGTCGTGATCAGAAAAACAGAAGCCGAGACCGTTATCGTGCAACTCGTAACGTTGTCGTAAGGAAATCGTTATGCAACGGAAAAAAGTACTACTGGCAGGCCAACAAAACGCGGGCAAGTCGACGATTTTTAATATGCTGACAGGCGCAAGACAGCATGTTGCTAACTACCCAGGCGTCACTGTAGACAAAAAAACAGGCTATTTCTCGGTAGCCGGCGACGCCTACCAACTCATCGATTTACCCGGTACATACAGTTTGAGCTGCTACTCACTAGAAGAAAGGGTGGCTCGCGATGCCCTTAGGCAAGAGTCGGCTGACGTGGTTCTCAACGTAGTCGATGCCGCCAACCTCAACCGCTCTTTGCACCTCACAATGCAACTGATTGAAATGGGTCTGCCAATCGCCTTGGTACTTAACATGATGGACATTGCTCAGTCAGAAGGTATCGCTATCGACTCGAGTGCGTTGAGTCAGCAAATCGGTGTGCCTGTCGCAGAATGTATTGGTAGGAAAGGAAAAGGTGAAGATCAGATCAACGCTGCTCTGCTCAATGCTAAAAAGCAGCAAGCGCCGATCGATTATCCGCAATTAGAGCCCGAGCTTTCTTCACTCACCGAGTGGCTCGATAGCGCGATTGCCCCGCAAAGCTACTCGTTCCGCTGGCTTGCACTGCGACTGTTAGAGCGCGATAGTCATATCGATGAATGGCTAGGTGAATGCCTCTCTGAGCAGCAGGCTCAGCAGTTGAGTGCCAAAGTCGAGCTGTATTTAAACGGCATTGAAACAAGGTTAAGCAGCACAGTCAGTGATTACATTGTTGCGCAGCGACATCTGCGTGTCTCGATGCTTGTTGAAGCGTGCAGCAGTCAATCTTGCCACCAAATCGAAAAACTCTCTGTGAGCGATAAAATTGACAAGGTTGTCCTCAATAAATTTGGCGCGCCGCTGTTTCTTATCGCGACCGTATTTGTCATCTATCAAAGCTCCATTGTCTATGGATATGAGCTAACCAACTACTGGTGGCCTTATCTCGCAGGGCTTAGAGAACTCATTGCCGGGGTCTTACCCGACGCGGGTTTTCTCCACGATCCTTACGTTCGATCGCTCGGCCTATGGATTGTCGACTCAGCCAACACACTACTCAACTATATCCCCATTTTTCTGATTCTGTTTGCACTTATCGCGATCATTGAAGATTCAGGCTACATGGCAAGGATCGCATTTATTTCAGATCGGGTACTCAATCGCTTTGGCTTACATGGACAAAGTACATTGCCGATGATTCTCGCAGGCGTCTTTGCCGGGGGATGCGCCGTACCGGGCGTCATGGCAACCAAAGGGATTCCAGACAATCGCGCTCGCATTGCGACGATCCTAACGGTGCCGTATATGAACTGTTTAGCGAAAGTCCCTTTGTACACCCTGCTTCTGGGTATTTTCTTTGTTGAAGACAAGTCTTTGATGACATTTTACATTTCGACAATTTCAATCATCGCAGCGCTACTTGTGGCAAAGCTGTTAACCCAATCTGTCTTGCGCCGTACCGAGCAAGCCCCCTTTGTCATGGAACTGCCGCGCTACAACCTGCCAACGGCACGCAGTGTGGTGACTCGCTCTCTAGAGAGAACCTGGATGTACGTACGCAAAGTGGGCACCATTGTGCTTGCGGTCTCTACGGTCATTTTCGTCTTGTTGCAATTTCCCGGCGTTCCAGAGCAAGAGCAGCAAGCGTTCCAAGCACGAGCGGAAAAAGCCGTCGCTCGCTTTCAAAAAGCAGCGCAAAAAACTCAGTATGCCGACTCATTTGATGAGCAGTCCTTAACAGACCTCGTAAACTTCTATACGGATTACCGCGCAGCAAAACTGAATGCGAAAGGCGCTGGTGCATCTCAATCAGTCAACACCGCTTTCCAATCTCGCAATGAACTTTACTTCGCCATTACTGCGAGAAAAGGAGGAAAAGATGCAGCTAAACTCAACAAAGCATTAAGAAAATTGGCTTCGGAAAGAAAGAAAATTCGCCGAGAAATGAAAGAGAGGCGCCTTGAAGCTTCACTGTTAGGTAGTTTTGGCCGAGCTTTGGAACCGGTCACCCGATATGCAGGGTTTGATTGGAAGATCAACGTTGCGCTATTTTCTTCGTTTGCCGCTCGCGAAAGCAGTGTGGCGACACTCGGCGTGCTATTTCAACCCGAAGAGGACAATAACCAAAAACTGGAGCAGCGGATGGCCCAATCAGATGAACTTGCCGGTCACGGCGAAGTCGCTGCTGTTGCGCTGATCTTGTTCTTCATTTTGTACCCACCCTGTCTCGCCACCGTGATGATGATAAAAGTGCAGACGGGAGAGTATAAATGGATGCTCCTCTCCATCGTATTGCCAACCTTGCTCGGTTTTACTGTTGCAACGCTTGTTTATACGATCGGCACCCGCTTTGCTCTAAGTGGTATCCAAGTGATGTCACTCACCTACTTTTCAGCCTTAGTCTCTTTGCTGCTGGTCGGTCTACGCGATAGAAAGCAGCAGAAAAAACAGGGGCAGCCCATTCCTATAAAAGTCGTTGAGAAATAGCATGTTCGAGCAAAACTATACCGTCTTGGATACACTTGGGTTAGTCGCGGTTGTGGCAATCGCCATTGTCTACCTTTACGTTCGCTTGGTGAGAAAAAAAGCCAGTTGTGGAAATGGTTGTGGTGGCTGCAGCTCAGATAAATCGAAAGAGAAAATCTAGCCAGTAAAAAAATGCCCTGCAGACTAGCAGGGCATGGTTCAATCCATATCAATTTTCACATTACTCAAAGAGCCACCAGCGAAGCCGTCACCTCGCCTTGTCTTTAGCATAATGCGCAAGTCATTCGCGGAGTCCGCACTGTGCAAGGCATCTTTTTCATTGATTTTTCCATCGATAACCAACTGATATAAAGCTTGGTCAAAGGTTTGCATGCCTATCTCTTTTGATTTAGCCATGGTCGATTTCAACTCATGCAGCTCTCCTCGGCGAATCAGGTCTGACACGCGTGGGCTATTAAGCAGAATTTCAAATACACCGTGACGCCCTTGACCATTCTTATCACGAATCAACTGTTGACCTATCACGCCGCGTAGGTTCATCGACAAATCAAACAAGAACTGCTCTTTTTGCTCTTTAGGCACCAAATGCAAGATACGCTCAAGCGCTTGGTTTGCGTTGTTCGCGTGGAGCGTCGCCATACACAGGTGACCCGTTTCAGCAAACGTCATCGCGTATTCCATGGTTTCACGAGAACGAATTTCGCCAATTAAGATCATATCCGGCGCTTGGCGCAGCGAGTTTTTAAGCGCGACTTCATAGCTTTCAGTATCTAGCCCCACCTCACGCTGAGTGACGATACAACGCTTATGCTCATGCACAAACTCGATCGGATCTTCCACGGTAAGAATATGACCAGTTCGGTGGGTATTTCGATAGCCCGTCATTGCCGCCATGGTGGTGGATTTCCCCGACCCTGTAGCACCGACGACCAACACGAGCCCTCGCTTGGCGATCGACAAATCTTGCAGCACATCAGGCAAGCGTAAATCTGCAAAGCTAGGAATCGTGGTTTCAATGCGGCGAATCACCGCGCCAGGTAGCTCTCGTTGGTAAAACGCCGATACTCGATAGCGACCAAAGTCTCGTACTATGGCAAAGTTCGCCTCTTTGCTTGAATGGAACTCTCGCTGCCGATCTTGATCCATCATACTTCTGAGTAGGATATCCACATCATTCAGTGACAGCTTCTCACCATGCGCACGCAGTTCCCCGTCTACTCGATAAAGGATCGGAGCGCCTACGGTAATGTATAGATCAGACGATTTTTGGTTGTTCATTCCCTGAAGGTAAGCATTAATATCCATATTCTCACCCATCAGAACAAACTATTGGATTCAGTTTCGATCTTCTTCGCCACTTCATCAGGATCCACCTGACCTTGAGCAATCAACTGCTTGGCGTGCTGCTCCATAGTCTGCATGCCGTGCGCTGCGCCAGTTTGGATCACTGAATACATCTGTGCCACTTTGTCTTCACGAACCAAGTTTCGAATCGCTGGGGTCGCCATCATGATCTCATGGCAGGCGGTGCGCCCTCCACCAATCCGCTTCAGCAGTTTCTGCGCGATAACAGCACGCAGTGACTCCGACAACATGGATCGCACCATGTCTTTATCGCTACCAGGGAAAACATCGATAATACGGTCAATGGTCTTAGCGGCACTACTGGTATGCAGCGTACCAAACACTAAATGGCCTGTTTCCGCCGCCGTCAGCGCCAAGCTGATCGTCTCTTGGTCACGCAGCTCACCCACCAAAATGACATCGGGATCTTCACGCAACGCACTACGCAGCGCATTACTAAAGCTGTGGGTATCGCGGTGCACTTCGCGTTGGTTTATCAGGCACTTGTTGTTGGTGTGAACAAATTCGATAGGATCTTCGATGGTAAGGATGTGTTTATTCTGGTGGCGGTTAATGTGATCCACCATGGCGGCAAGCGTTGTCGACTTACCCGAGCCGGTTGGTCCGGTCACCAAAACCAAGCCCTTCTCCATATTGGCGATCTTTTCGAAAATTTGCGGCGCTTCCAATTGCTCTAAGGTTGGAATATCGGTTGGAATGGTACGAAACACCGCAGAGCTACCGCGAGACTGGTTGAACGCGTTGACACGGAATCGACCAACGTTAGGTAACTCAAATGAAAAATCGACTTCAAGCCGCTCTTCAAACTCACTTCGCTGAGCATCGTTCATGATCTCAAAAATCAAACGGTGCACATCAGAATGACTAAAAGCAGGAACACCAAGCTTTCTTACTTCTCCATCTATACGTACCATGGGTGAAACACCCGCAGAAAGATGTAGATCTGATGCATTATGCTTTACACTAAAATCCAGTAATTCAGCGATATCCATTTATTTTCCTTAAGTAAAATCGGCTATGAACAGTATTCAACAAAATATTGAACAGATCACCTCACAGATTGAGAGCGCACAACAAAAGTGTGGACGACCTCGAGAGTCAGTGCAACTTCTGGCGGTGAGTAAAACGAAACCTGTAGACGCAATTCTCGAAGCTGCCCACGCAGGCCAAGTTGCATTTGGTGAAAACTACGTGCAAGAAGGGGCCGATAAAGTAGCATATTTTAACGAACACCATCCAGAACTTGCGCTTGAGTGGCATTTTATTGGTCCGATCCAATCCAACAAGTCTCGTCACGTGGCAGAGAACTTTGCTTGGGTACATACGGTTGACCGCGCCAAGATAGCTCAGCGCCTCAATGACCAACGTCCAGCAGGCATGCCTCCGCTTCAAGTCCTAATGCAAGTCAACACCAGTGGTGAAGCTTCAAAATCTGGCCTGAATGAAAATGAAATCTTTGCTCTGGCAGAGTTGATTTCTTCGCTGCCCAACCTCACGTTAAGAGGATTGATGTCAATTCCTGCCAACGTGTCTGACTACGCATCACAGCTGTCAGCATTTAAGCAATTGGCCGAGTTAAAAGATGCGCTGGTAAAGCGTTTTCCAGATGAGCAGCTTGATACCCTATCGATGGGAATGAGTGGCGATATGGAAGCGGCCATCGAAGCGGGAAGCACTATGGTTCGTATCGGGACCGCCATTTTCGGCGCACGTGACTACAGCAAGTCGTAAACAAACAGAAGGACAAGATAACCAATGGAACACAAGAAAATTGCCTTCATTGGCGCGGGCAACATGGTCAAAGCCATTGTTTCTGGATTAATTGCAGATGGGTATCCTTCATCTTTGATTACGGCGACTGCACCTTCAGAAACAAGGCGCCTACCGCTAGAGCAAGAGTTTGGTATTAATACCACCAACAATAATAGCGACGCCGTACAAGAAGCCGATGTGGTTGTGTTGTCTGTGAAGCCACAAATGATGGAAGAGGTGTGCAAGCCTCTTCAACAGCTAGATTGGTCAGGCAAATTGGTTATCTCGATTGCCGCGGGTATTCAAAGTGCGCGCTTCAATGAAATGCTAAACAGTGAGCTCAACTTGGTCCGAGTGATGCCTAATACACCTTCGCAGTTAGGCTTGGGCATGAGCGGCTTGTTTGCACCAACGCATGTTTCTGAGCAAGACAAAGCCTTTGCAGCTCAGCTCATGGAATCATGTGGAAAGGTCTGCTGGGTTGAGCAAGAATCTGGTATCAACAACATCATTGCTGCTGCAGGCAGTGCGCCAGCCTATTTCTTCCTGTTTATGGAAGCGATGCAAGCCGAGGCCATCGCGCAAGGCTTTGATAAAGACACCGCGCGTTTGTTGGTTCAACAATCAGCACTTGGCGCGGCCAGTATGGTGGTGAACAACCCAGAAACCGAGCTGTCCACACTAAGAGAGAATGTCACCTCTAAAGGTGGAACAACCGCAGAGGCGCTGCGCACATTCAATGAACACCAACTTTCAGATATAGTAGCCAAAGCCATGCAAGCGGCGGTCGCGCGCGCTGAAGAGATGGAAGCACTATTTTAACTATTTGAGCCTCAGGCTCACTAACTAAGGGTCACCTATGAATTCGATGAGTTTTCTGATTTCCACCCTATTTGATTTGTACATCATGGTGGTGATCTTACGCATTTGGCTGCAAGCCGCCCGTGCCGATTTCTACAATCCGTTTTCGCAGTTTATCGTCAAAGCCACTCAACCTGTGATTGGCCCACTGCGCCGAGTCATTCCATCTATCGGTAGCTTGGATATGGCAACCGTCTTGTTTGCCTACGTATTGTGTGTACTCAAGTTTGTCGCGTTGATTCTTATTGCATCCAACGGCTCAGTATCATTCAGTGCAGATTTTCTATTCTTGGGTTTCTTGTCGCTTCTAAAAGCGGCTGGCAGTCTGTTGTTCTGGGTGTTATTGATCCGCGCCATCTTAAGCTGGGTGAGTCAAGGTCGCAGCCCGATTGAGTACGTGTTCCACCAGCTCACTGAACCTATGCTGGCACCAATTCGTCGCATTATTCCGGCGATGGGTGGTTTCGACCTCAGCGTGCTGGTGCTGTTCATCGCTCTTCAATTCGCTAACTTCCTAATGGGCGATTTGATCGGTCCAATCTGGTTCCAACTATAATGTCTAACGTTGCTTGGTTTGATGGCGAAGATTTAGTTCTTCGCCTCTATATTCAACCAAAAGCGAGTAGAGATAAGTTAGTCGGGTTACATGGCGACGAACTGAAAGTCGCCATTACTGCCCCACCCGTAGATGGCAAGGCCAATGCGCATTTGAGCAAATACCTCGCAAAACAATTTAAAGTCGCGAAGGGATTGATCAAAATAGAAAAAGGCGAACTCGGCCGGCACAAACAGCTCAGAGTAAACTCGCCCACTCAAATCCCCGCAGAAATTAAAGCCATCTTATGATGGCTTTTTGTTTACAAAGGAAGAAGCAGCTATGAAAAAATGGATTACCCTACTGTGTGCAAGCTTGCTTGCCCTACCTACATGGGCAGGTCAGTTTAAAACCATTAAAGAGGTGGAAGTGCACTACTCTGCCTTTAACTCAACCTTTCTGACACCGCAAGTCGCGCGCAGCTATAAGCTAAAACGCAATGGCTACTCCGCGCTTCTCAACATCAGTGTGCTCGACAACTACCAACCAGGTAAGCCTGCTATTACAGCGAAAATCAGTGGCTCGGCGAAAAACCTGCTTGGTCAAACTCGTCAGCTGACATTCCGGGAAGTCAAAGAGGCGAATGCCATTTATTACTTAGCAGAGTTTCCCATCAGCGACGAAGAGAACTTAACCTTCACAATTGATGTTAATGCTGGCAATAAAGGTACGGGCACATTAAAGTTCACCCAAAAATTTTATGTCGAAGAGTAATTAGGTTGTGATGATCTAAATGCTATTGGACACCCTAAGACCGAAACCTATTTAACGGGAAGAGGCGTCACTCTCCCCACGGATAAAAACGAAAGAGACCACCATGAAAAAGATAGTGCTAGCAACTGGCAACCAAGGCAAAGTTCGTGAAATGGCTGACCTACTGTCTGACTTCGGCTTCAATGTTGTTGCTCAAAGCGAGTTCAACGTATCGGAAGTCGCCGAGACTGGCACAACCTTTATCGAAAATGCCATCATCAAAGCGCGCCACGCAGCAAAAGAAACTGGCTTTGCCGCGATTGCGGATGACTCTGGCCTTGAAGTGGATGCCCTTAAAGGCGCACCAGGTATCTATTCTGCCCGTTATGCAGGTGTTGGTGCGACTGACCAACAGAACCTAGAAAAGCTACTTGAAGCAATGAAAGACGTACCGGAAGCAGAACGCACCGCACGTTTCCACTGTGTACTGGTGCTAATGCGCCATGAAAACGATCCAACACCGATCGTTTGTCATGGCAAATGGGAAGGCCGCATTCTGACGGAAGCTCACGGAGAAAACGGCTTTGGTTACGACCCAATCTTCTTTGTCCCTGAAGATAACTGCGCTTCAGCTGAACTAGAGCCAGCACGCAAGAAGCAACTTTCTCATCGTGGTAAAGCGCTCAAAACACTGTTTGCAACGCTTTCTGAGCAGCCTTTGTAATCGTAATGAGCCAACTAATTCCACCAGCGTTAAGCCTTTATGTACACATCCCATGGTGTGTACAAAAATGCCCATATTGCGACTTTAACTCGCATGCTCAAAAGGCAGTTATTCCCGAGAAGGAATACATTGCCGCTCTGCTTCAAGATTTAGAGGCCGATATTGAACGCTATCAACTAGAGAGCAACCCACGTCTACTGCATTCCATATTTATTGGCGGCGGTACGCCAAGTTTAATCTCAGCACAAGGCATTGCCGAACTGCTCTCTGGTATTGAGGCAAGGCTGCCATTTAAGCCAGATATTGAGATCACTATGGAAGCCAACCCTGGCACCATTGAGGCAGAACGTTTTGCTGGTTACCAAAAAGCAGGAGTCACTCGAATTTCGGTAGGCGTGCAGAGCTTCGAGCAACAAAAGTTAGAACGGCTTGGGCGTATTCACGGTCAAGATGAAGCCGTTAACGCCGCCAAGCTTGCTCATCAGATTGGCTTAAACAGCTTTAACCTCGATCTTATGCACGGCTTACCGGATCAATCTGTCGATCAAGCTCTTGCGGATCTTGAGAAAGCGATCGCGCTCGATCCTCCGCATCTATCTTGGTATCAGCTGACCATTGAGCCCAATACTCTGTTCTACTACAAACAGCCAACACTACCTGACGATGATGACCTGTGGGATATCTTCGAACTTGGGCATCAAAAGCTCGCTGACGCAGGCTACGTTCAATACGAAATCTCCGGTTACAGCAAGCCAGGATTCCAATGCCAACACAACCTCAACTACTGGCGCTTTGGTGATTACCTTGGCATAGGCTGTGGCGCTCACGGTAAGATCAGTTTTCGTGATGGCCGCATTGTTCGCACTACCAAGATTAAACACCCTAAAGGCTACCTCGACGCGTACGACAATATGGTCAAACCGTACTTGAACAGCGAAGAAGAAGTTGCAGCAGACGATCGCCCTTTCGAGTTCTTTATGAACCGCTTCCGACTTCTTGAAGCCTGCCCTAAGCAAGACTTCCTTGATACAACAGGCTTAGGCTTTGAAGCAATTCAAGCAACCATGAACTGGGCAATTGAGATGGGCTACATCGACGAGAGCGATACTCATTGGCAAATCACCGAGAAAGGTAAGCTGTTCCTTAACGATCTGCTCGAAGCCTTTATGGCAGAAGAATAAAACAGATATAAAAAACGGGTTGAGGCGTAAACCTCAACCCATTGTTTATAAGGCATTTCGAATTAGAAGATCGAACGACCGATTCGTTCAGCAAGCAACTCTAGCGCTTTGGTTCCTGCCAATGAGTTACCTGAAGGATCAAGTTCAGGCGACCAAACCGCAATCGTCATTTCTCCGGGAACTACTGCAATGATGCCCCCACCAACCCCTGATTTCCCTGGCATACCGACACGGTACGCAAACTCGCCCGCTCCGTCATAGAGGCCACACGTTGCCAGTAATGCATTGAGCTGCTTCGTTTGAATTGGCGTAATCACGGGCTTACCGGTTTGCACTGATGTCCCTTTGTTGGCCAAGTAGCTGAAGGTCTTTGCTAAATCGACGCAGCTCATTTTAAGTGCACAGGCGTGGAAATAGTTGTTCAGTACCGGAATCACATCGTTTTCAAAGTTACCAAACGAGCGCATCAGATACGCGATCGCTGCATTGCGATCGCTGTGCATCATCTCCGAAGCTGCCACCACTTTGTCATAACAGATATGGGTATCGCCCGATAGCTGACGAACGAATTCAAGCAGTCGTTGGCGCGGCGCCGACAAACGGCTGTTGAGCAAGTCAGCCACCACAATCGCACCCGCATTAATAAACGGGTTACGCGGAATGCCTTGTTCCATCTCAAGCTGAATCAGTGAGTTAAACGCCTGACCCGATGGTTCTTTACCGACTCGACTCCAAATCTCGTCCGGTTTATACAAGCACATGGCAAGCGTTAGGCTCAGCGCTTTAGAGATGGATTGAATGGAAAAAGACTCATCAGCATCTCCAGCTTTGATCACTTGACCATCGTTGGTAAATACCGCAATCCCCAGTTTGTTTGCCCGCACTTTCGCGAGAGCCGGAATGTAATCAGCAACTTTACCTTTCCCAATCAGAGGACGAACCTCTTCTAGGATTTCAGTGAGAATTTCTTTTGTCGGTTTCATGGCAACCTTAAAAATCAATTAGTTATTATTATTTTCTTGTAGGGTCAAAAAAGCCAACATCGTGGAATGTTGGCTTTCTCGTTGTTTGTTGAGCGGTTAGCAGAGTAACCTGCGCGAGGCTATTTTACGCGCTTGTATTTAATATCCCAAACACCGTGACCTAAACGGTGACCGCGCGCTTCAAATTTTGTTAGAGGACGCTCATCAGGGCGAGGAATGTAATCACCATCCTCCGCGATGTTCTCAAAACCAGGCGCTTGATTCATCACTTCGATCATGTGCTCTGCGTAGTTTTCCCAGTCTGTCGCCATATGGAAAATACCTTCACCATTAATCAGTTTTTGGCGAACCATTTCAGCGAAGTCGAGCTGAACAATACGACGCTTGTGGTGGCGCTTCTTGTGCCATGGGTCAGGGAAGAAGAGTTGCAGCGTTGTTAGGCTGCTATCAGGGATCATGTGCTCAAACACTTCTACCGCATCGTGACACATAACGCGTAGGTTAGTAATACCTGCCTCGCGAGCGTCAGACAAACACGCACCCACGCCAGGGCTGTGTACTTCGATGCCGATAAAGTTTTTTTCTGGTGCATTCTTCGCCATTTCAACCAGCGATGCGCCCATGCCAAAACCAATCTCGAGAACGACAGGGTTATCGTTACCAAACACCTCTTTCCAATCAAGAAGCTTTTCTTGGTAATCAATACCCATGGTTGGCCAACACTCATTCATCGCGTTTTCTTGACCTTTGGTCAAACGACCTTCGCGGCGAACAAAGCTGCGAATTTTGCGTATCAGTTTACCGTCTTCGTTGTACTCGTTAGTGGTCACTTCACTCATGATTTTGCCTGTTTAAAATTTGGTCTCGACTCAAAGGGATTGTGATTATCCAAAGAATTGCCACTGGTGCAAGTTTTTTAGCGAATTCCACTCTTATCCCTGCTGGAAAGTATACCCTTACTGTTTGTCGGTTGTACTTTACCTACAAACTATGATGCAATTTTGCCAGATTCGATAACAAAATAAACAGAGCAAGTCGTGACTCCATTCGCTAGTGCCATCCTAGAGTGGTATGAAAACTATGGCCGTAAAAGCCTACCTTGGCAGCAAGATAAAACCGCATATAGCGTTTGGCTGTCAGAAATCATGTTGCAACAGACTCAAGTTGCAACGGTCATCCCTTATTACCAACGTTTTCTAGAGCGATTCCCAACGGTTATCGATTTAGCTAACGCTGAGCAAGATGAAGTTCTCCACCTCTGGACCGGACTGGGCTATTACGCGCGAGCTCGTAACCTACATAAAGCCGCAAAAGTGGTCGCGGAACAATATGGAGGGGAGTTTCCGCTCAACATAGAAGAGATGAATGCGCTACCGGGTATTGGACGTTCGACAGCCGCAGCGATTCTTTCCTCAGTGTATAAACAGCCACACGCCATATTAGATGGCAACGTTAAGCGTACCTTAGCGCGCAGCTTTGCTGTAGAAGGTTGGCCCGGACAAAAGAAAGTTGAAAACCAATTATGGCACTACGCTGAGGCGCACACGCCCGATGTGGACGTCGATAAATACAATCAAGCCATGATGGACATGGGTGCTATGGTGTGCACGCGCAGCAAGCCCAAGTGTACCTTGTGCCCAGTCGAATCAATGTGCGTTGCCAAACAACAAGGTAATCCGCTTGATTATCCAGGTAAAAAGCCGAAAAAAGAGAAACCGGTGAAAGAAGCATGGTTTGTAATGCTTCACTTCGATGGCAAAGTCTGGCTAGAGCAACGCCCGCAGTCAGGTATCTGGGGCGGGCTATTCTGCTTTCCAGAACACAGTGACGCCGATATTCAGCATCAGTTGGACCTTCGCGGCGTCTTAGAAACTAGCATCAAGCAAACCAGCCAACTGATCGCTTTTCGTCATACCTTCAGTCACTACCACCTCGACATCACCCCAATTTTGGTAGACTTATCAAACCAACCTAATGTGGTAATGGAAGCAGGCAAAGGTCTTTGGTATAACTTATCCCAACCTGAAGAGATCGGTTTAGCCGCACCAGTCAAACAATTGCTGGAAAGCTTACCCTTTGAGCTTCAACATTAATCTATTTAAGGAATCGTTATGAGCCGCACCGTATTTTGTGCTCGACTGCAGAAAGAAGCTGACGGTCTAGACTTTCAACTTTATCCAGGTGAACTGGGCAAACGTATTTTCGACAACATTTCAAAAGAAGCTTGGGCTGAGTGGCAACATAAACAGACCATGCTGATCAATGAAAAGAAACTGAATATGATGGACCCTGAGCATCGAAAACTGCTTGAAGCAGAGATGGTCAGCTTCTTATTTGAAGGCAAAGAGGTTCACATCGAGGGTTACACGCCACCGAGTGAGTAAAAACTCACCGAAGCGTAACGATCAACGAAGAGACATCACTGCATTGCATTGATGTCTTTTTTTAGGAGAATTATGAAGAAGTTAGCCTACTTTGCTCTGGCAATGACCTTGACCGGCTGCAGCCGAGAATTTGTCGAAAGCATGTATGACGTCAATTACGAACCGACCAACCGTTTTGCAAAAAACCTAGCGGGGCTACCTGGTCAATTCGCAAAAGATACCGATGCCCTTGACGCCCTAATCAATAGTTTTTCAGGCAACATCGAAAAACGCTGGGGACGGAATGAAATCAAGTTTGCGGGTAAAAGTAACTACGTTAAGTACATCGACAATTATTTGAGCCGCTCAGAGGTGAACTTCGATAAAGGGTTGATCACGGTAGAGACCGTCTCTCCGACCGACCCAAAAGGGCATTTAAAAAATGCCATCATCACCACACTCCTAACACCAGACGACCCAGCCAACGTCGATCTATTCTCTTCCAAAGAGATCACCCTCGAGGGTCAGCCCTTTCTTTATCGACAAGTGGTTGATCAAGATAAACAGCCCATTCAGTGGTCTTGGCGAGCTAATCGATTTGCCGATTATCTGATCGCCAATCATCTCAAGGTCAAAGATGTCGACTTTAAGAAAGCCTACTATGTCGAAATTCCTATGGTGGAAGAACAGTTCGAGATCCGCAGCTATAAATACGCAGACATTGTTCAGCGCGCTTCTCGTAAGTACGACATCCCCGAAGATCTAATTTACGCCATCATTAAAACTGAGAGCAGCTTTAACCCTTACGCGGTCAGCTGGGCCAATGCCTATGGCTTGATGCAAGTTGTCCCTAAGACAGCGGGTAAAGATGTGTTTAAGCTCGTAAAGAAAAAGTCGGGGGAGCCAACTCCAGAGTATTTATTTAACCCTGAAAACAACATCGATACTGGTACCGCTTACTTCTACATTTTGAAAAACCGCTATTTGAAAGACGTCAATCACCCACTTTCACTCGAGTACAGCATGATCTCGGCGTACAACGGGGGGACGGGGGGCGTGCTAAACACCTTTAATCGCAGTGATAGAAAACGAGCAATGCGGGACTTGAACTCATTGCAACCCAATCAGGTCTATTGGGCGCTCACGAGAAAGCACCCAAATGCCGAAGCGCGCCGATACTTAGAAAAAGTCACCAAATTCAAAAAAGATTTTAACTCAGGGAAAACATAACCAGTCAAAACGACTAAATAATCGACACTTAAGCACTTTTTTGATTTTTTTTCTAAAAACCTGTTGACGGCAAGACCGAAAATCCGTTTAATAGCGCTCCGTCGCCCGGATAGCTCAGTCGGTAGAGCAGAGGATTGAAAATCCTCGTGTCGGTGGTTCGATTCCGCCTCCGGGCACCACAATTTGATTTGTTGGTGTCTAAACAAAACGTTATAACACGGACAAAAGCACAAAGAATACAGTGTGCCGACTTAGCTCAGTAGGTAGAGCAACTGACTTGTAATCAGTAGGTCACCAGTTCGATTCCGGTAGTCGGCACCATTCTTTTGCCTCGATAGCTCAGTCGGTAGAGCAGAGGATTGAAAATCCTCGTGTCGGTGGTTCGATTCCGCCTCGAGGCACCATTATTTGGTGCGCTTGCTTAGTAATAGTAAGACACAAACAGAATAGTTCCTCCTTAGCTCAGTTGGTAGAGCGACGGACTGTTAATCCGCAGGTCGCTGGTTCGAGCCCAGCAGGAGGAGCCACTTTAAGAAGCCAAGTCGAAAGACTTGGCTTTTTTCATTTCTGATTTCCTCAGTTCCTTGGTCTCTTAAAAAACCTTACCTCTATCGCCTTCGAGCGTGATGGCACTTGCCTTGACTTAAACAATTGGATTGCTATGCACTAGCTTTCTTAAAAAGAACTTATTTTACACTTAAAATTTAATCTCAATCATAGTTTGAACCCTGTCTGCTATTAGCTTCTTATCTTCTACACTAATATGAAGGTTGTGTTACAGGTCGACGTGTAACTGTAATAAATATAAAAATGACTTATTTGTGAGCTGATTTTATGAAACTAAAGACACAAGCTTATTTATTATCAGGAATTATCTTGATCGCTTTACTCGCTTTAACTGCAACGGGTTTATGGACGTTACGTGTCGCCAGTAATCTGGATAACAAAGCGCGTGTAACGGAACTGTTCAAAAGTGCGTACAGCATCCTTACTGAAGTGGAGAAAATGGCAGTCGAAGGTACCTTGGAAGAAGATGAAGCCAAAGCGCTTGCCACTAGACTGCTGCGCAACAACATCTACAAAGACAACGAGTACGTGTATGTTGCCGATGATAAAATGACTTTCGTTGCGACGCCGTTAGATCCGCAACTTCATGGCACAAGTTTCCATGACTTCAAGGATGGCAACGGCAACAGTGTTGGCCAATTGATCCTTGATGTTTTAGGGCGCAGCACTGGCAAGATCGTTGAATATACTTGGACACAAAAATTGGCTGATGGCTCGATTGAAGAAAAACTCTCGATTGCCGAGCGAACACCTCATTGGGGCTGGGTTGTCGGAACGGGTATTGGTTTCAACGAAGTAAACGCTCGCTTCTGGTCAACGGCGCAATGGCAGCTCATGCTATGTCTTTTGATTGCGGGTTCAATCTTAGCCGCACTGATCGTTTCCATTCGCCGAATGCTCGCTCTGCTTGGTGGTGAACCTCAAGATGTCCGTAAAGCGGTACAAGATGTGGCGAATGGACACATTCAGACGTCATTCAACGAAAAAGCGCCATCAGGCAGTATCTATGAAGCGGTGCAGCAAATGAGTCAATCTCTGGCGCAGTTGGTCGAAAATCTAGACGGCTCAATGCACGCTCTTCGTGGTGAGCTGGCGAATGTGGAAGAACGAGCGGCAAGCATCGCTCAGCTTACGGACTCTCAGCAGCAGTCAACGGAGATGATCGCCACAGCAATGACGGAGATGGCATCATCCGCTAACAATGTTGCAGACTCTGCAAGCGACACAGCGAAAAACACCGATGAAGCAGATAAACAGTCTCAGCATACGCAGCAATTGATTCACAACACTGTCGACAATATTCAAGGGTTAGCTGGCCAGCTGGGCGCTGCAAGTCGTGCCGTCGCCGACCTAGATAACGACGTCAATAATATAGTGAAAGTTCTCGACGTGATCGGTGATATTGCTGAGCAAACCAACCTTCTTGCTTTGAATGCAGCCATCGAAGCCGCTCGAGCTGGCGAACAAGGCCGAGGTTTTGCCGTTGTTGCAGACGAAGTACGTAACCTCGCAGGACGCACTCAAGATAGCACCAAAGAGATTCAACAGATGATCACCAACTTGCAGGAAGGCTCGCGCAATGCCATCCAAACAATGGAAGTATGTGCGGAAACCAGTGAGAGTACGGTTGAAGAGTCTCAAAATGCCTCAGAAGCACTTCAACAAATCGTGGTTGCATTAGAATCAATTTCTCAAATGAGCCACCAAATTGCGACAGCAGCAGCAGAGCAAACCCAAGTGAGTGACGATATTTCTCAACGAATTAACATGATCGAAGAGAGCGGCACACAATTAAGTGGTGTGGTCACAGAGAGTCACAACAGCACTCAAAGCTTAGCGAAACTGGCCAATGAGCTTGAAAACTGGCTCAGCAAATTTACTGTTAAGCACTAGTTATCGGCCCAATCCTATAAAAGCACGCTCAAATGCGTGCTTTTTTACTTTCTAAATCCCCCAAACGCAGATAAGACATAGCCTAAGCGCACTCGCCTTCTATACATTTCTTATCCAAAATGGACAAAAACAGCCCATTAAGTATAGAAAAACAACAAACGATATTTTTTTTGCATTTTAATGTTGACCTGAAACACGAAAAGCCTTTTAATACACCTCGTCGCCCGGATAGCTCAGTCGGTAGAGCAGAGGATTGAAAATCCTCGTGTCGGTGGTTCGATTCCGCCTCCGGGCACCACAATTTATTTGTTGGTGTCTTAGCTAGACAACAGCAATGAAAAGAAATAAATGCGCCGACTTAGCTCAGTAGGTAGAGCAACTGACTTGTAATCAGTAGGTCACCAGTTCGATTCCGGTAGTCGGCACCATTTCTTTTCACAATGAACAATTCCTCCTTAGCTCAGTTGGTAGAGCGACGGACTGTTAATCCGCAGGTCGCTGGTTCGAGCCCAGCAGGAGGAGCCACATTTAGTGTGCCGACTTAGCTCAGTAGGTAGAGCAACTGACTTGTAATCAGTAGGTCACCAGTTCGATTCCGGTAGTCGGCACCATTCTTTCTCTTTAGAAAGATTATAAAAAGAATAATTCCTCCTTAGCTCAGTTGGTAGAGCGACGGACTGTTAATCCGCAGGTCGCTGGTTCGAGCCCAGCAGGAGGAGCCACTTTTTTAAAGCCAAGTCGAAAGACTTGGCTTTTTTTGTTGCCACAATCTCACCTCCTTTTGCCTAAGATCTCCATCCACTACCCTATCTCCAATTTATCAATTCGAGTATCAACAAGTTGAGATACCACACAAATACCATTGTGGTTGCAAATTCCATCATCTCTGCGCCATCAAACCTTTCCCGCTAGTATGACGTTAAGTAATAAGCCTTGTCATACTCGCTCAAGAAGCCTTTATACACAGATACAAAAAAGCCAGCTGTGTTACCACAACTGGCTCAATTCTAACGCTCTGAGTGCTCTCTATTAAGCTTTTACACCTTCTTGCTGATTAAGCATCGCCACTTCATTGTCGAGCTCTTCTAGCTTGGCCTTCATCTGTTCACGGCATGTATTGGCGAGGTCACGAACACTCTCCTTACCATGCGATTCAACCGAAACCGGTGGAAGCATTTCTACAATCACATGGCCATTGTTCCAACGGTTTAACTTAATGCCACCCGTTGAACTACATACAATAGGAATAATTGGCAATTGAGCACCGATGGCTGCGTGGAAAGCGCCTGTTTTGAACGGTAGTAACCCACGACCGCGTGAACGAGTGCCTTCAGGGAACATCCACACTGACACGTCACTTTGTTTCATTTGGTCAACGACTTGATCAATCGTCCCTTTTGCCTTCGAGCGATTAGCACGGTCAATCAGAATATTTCCCGTCAACCAGTAAAGCTGACCAAACAAAGGCATCCAAGCTAGACTCTTTTTACCAACGGTGACCACTTTAGGAGTAACCGCTGAGGAGACCGTAAATAGGTCCCAGTTGTTTTGGTGGTTGGCAATGTAAATATGCTGACCACGCTGATAAGCGTCTTCTGGCAATCGAAGCTCCAACTTGATACCAAAGATACGAGACATCTTGCCGAAAAGGCGACCAAAAGTGAAAACATGCTTAGGATTGCGAGGGCTAAGTAAGCAGTAGCCGCAACCAAACACAAACATTACGACTGCAAAAATCGCAACAGCTAATACACGTAGTAGTGCAATCATTGTGGTTCTCCAAGAACACAGTGAATCAAAATAATTTGAACAGACTCTAACTGATCTATGGCTCATAAAAAAGCCGAAACTGACGTTTCGGCTTACAAATGTTAGCTGAAGAGAGGATTAGTCACGAAATCTCTCAATCTTCGCTCCCAACGCAGACAACTTATCTTCAATTTTGTCGTAGCCACGATCAATGTGGTAAATACGATCAACAATGGTTTCGCCGCTTGCGATACAACCTGCAATCACTAAGCTTGCAGATGCACGTAGGTCTGTCGCCATCACTTGTGCGCCGCTCAGCTCTTCAACATCGCCACAAATCACGGTGTTGCCTTCAATTTCAGCTTTCGCGCCCATGCGCATCAGCTCAGGGACGTGCATAAAGCGGTTCTCGAAGATAGTCTCGGAAATGACACCGCCACCTTTAGCCATCATGTTCAATAGCGTAAATTGCGCCTGCATATCCGTTGGGAAACCTGGGTGTGGCGCGGTACGAATCGTCACAGCTTTGAGTTCTCGACCTGTCATGTCGACAGAGATCCAGTCTTCACCCGTTTCGACAAGAGCTCCAGCTTCTTCTAGCTTAGCAAGTGCCGCTTCTAGAAGGTGCGCACTGGTGTTACGGCATACCACTTTACCGCCAGATACAGCGGCAGCAACGAGGAACGTACCCGTTTCGATGCGGTCAGCAACCACAGCATGCTTGCCGCCACCAAGTTTCTCAACGCCTTCAATCGTAATCGTATCAGTGCCAGCACCAGAGATTTTTGCCCCTAGTTTATTCAAGAAGTCAGCGGTATCGACGATTTCAGGCTCGCGAGCGGCGTTGTCCAGCGTTGTCTTACCCTCAGCAAGCGTTGCTGCACACATAATGGTAATCGTCGCACCCACGCTGACTTTGTCCATCACGATGTGAGCGCCTTTTAAGCGGCCATCAACATTCGCCTTCACATAGCCATCTTCAAGTGTAATGGTGGCACCGAGCTGCTCTAGCCCATGGATATGAAGATCAACCGGACGTGCTCCAATCGCACAACCGCCAGGTAGAGAAACCTGACCTTGGCCAAAACGAGCGACTAGAGGTCCAAGCGCCCAAATGGATGCACGCATGGTTTTTACTAGGTCGTAAGGCGCGCAGTACTCATTGATGCTGCCCGCATCGACATGCACAGAGCCGTTACGCTCAACTTTGGCACCTAAACGCTTAAGCAGTTCCATCGTGGTATCAATATCACGAAGATGAGGGACGTTTGCCACTTCAACTGGTTCTTCCGCCAAAATCGAAGCAAATAAAATCGGCAGTGCTGCGTTTTTTGCACCTGAGATGGTGACTTCACCGACGAGAGGCTGTTTAGACCCCGTTACACGAAACTTTTCCATTACTAAACCTTACAGTGACATCAACTTCTTATCACGAGCCCACTCATCAGGAGTGAAAGCTTTAATAGAGACTGCGTGAATGTCATTTCTTTGGATATATTCCATCAGCGGTGCATAAATGAGTTGTTGTTTCTTAACGCGGCTCATTCCATCGAAACTAGCATCAACAGCAATCACTTCGTAATGGCTTCCTTCACCTTTAACCATGATCTCTTCTAGGTTTAGAGCTTGTTCTAAAATCTGTTGTACTTTTGCGCTATCCACAATTCACCCCTGTTTAATTCTTTAAATGCCCGTCGAGATGTTGTTCGACATTACTTAACTGAAATAAGGTTTTCAGTTGTTTTGGCACGAAGCTGAGCATTATATGACAGTTTTGTTTTTTTGCATGCTCTAATAGGTGAATTAACATCACCATTCCAGCAGAATCGACACGTTTTACTTGCTCCAATGAGAGCTCAATTTCATTTGCCGTGACATCCCACTGTTTCAACTGTTCCCAGAGCAGCGGCACAGACTCTCTATCAAGTGCGCCTGATAGCACATACCTGTCTTCCGCGACACACCGCCATTGCTGCTGGCTCATTGCTGCTGGCTCTCAAAACGAATAGGTTGCTTCGCCAATTGCTCAAGTTCTTCAGCCACCACTAGAATGCCATCTTGACGCAACTTGCTGCTCCACTCCGACTGCTTACTTGAGAGCAAGCTGATTCCCTCAGCAATCATATCGAATGCTTTCCACTCACCGGTTTTCTTATCCTTTCGAAGTTTGAACTCCAGTTTGATGTTCGGGCGAGGCGAGTCGATGATCTCTACTTTAATACCAGTAATACTTTTACTTGCATCAAGCTTAGGCTCTGGTTCAAAGGCTACCTCTTGATCGGTATATTGCGTCAAGACTTGCGCGTAAGACGTCACCAGATAAGCGCGGAAAGAGTGGATAAATGTCGCAACATCCTCTCGCTTCGCCCCTTTCAAGTTGGGACCTAGCAACTTCAATGCAGCGTATTGCTCATTGACGTAAGGCATCATCTCTTCTTCAACGATCACCTTTAGATAGTCTGGGTCTTGCTGAACTTTCGGCTGCTCTGCTTTCAAGCGCGCGAATGCTACTTCAGCCACTTGCTTCATCATTTGATATGGCTGAGTTTTATCGATTTCAGCTGCCATGACATTGGACGCGAAAACAATACCAATAAAAGTGAGTACTAACTTTTTCAACATAACTGGTTCCCTATTCGCTTGCTGAGTCACCGCCAACGCTATACAGCACTTGGCCAATCAAATCTTCGAGTACAATAGCGGACTTGGTGTCCTCGATGAAATCGCCATCCACCAGCATCTGTTCATCTTCAAAGACAAAACCCGGAGTCAATCCAATGTACTGCTCACCAATCAGACCTGAGGTCAAAATCTTTACGCTGGACGTTTCTGAAAACTGATCGTATTTCGCGTTAATCGCCATGCTTACCACAGGGAGCAATGAATCCGTATTCAAGCCAATGTCCGTTACTCGCCCAACAACAACCCCGCCGACTTTAACTGGTGAGCGAACTTTTAAGCTCCCAATGTTGTCAAACTCAGCTTTGAGCGTGTAAGTATCGTTGGAGCCAAATCCCTTAACGTCAGCGACTTGAAAAATCATTACCAGAATTGCGCAAATTCCGGCAAGGACAAAACTACCAACCCATAATTCAGTTTTTCGTGTTTGCTGCATGTTTAGTTCCCAAACATCAATGCTGTCAGTACAAAGTCTAATCCCAGTACTGCAAGTGAAGAGTGTACCACTGTGCGAGTTGTCGCTCGGCTTATACCTTCCGAGGTCGGAATCGCATCGTATCCGTTAAATAGAGCAATCCAAGTCACCGTAATCGCAAATGCTAGGCTCTTGATCATGCTGTTGCCAATGTCTTGTCCAAGTTCAACCGATGATTGCATTGCAGCCCAAAAGCTTCCGTGATCGATCCCTTTCCAGTCAACACCAACCAGCTGTCCCCCCCAGATCCCTACTGCCATAAAGATCATCGCAAGCAAAGGCATCGAAATGACACCCGCCCAAAAGCGTGGCGCAATCACCCGTTTCAGTGGATCAACCGCCATCATTTCCATACTCGAAAGTTGCTCTGTGGCTTTCATAAGACCAATTTCAGCGGTCAAAGCGGAACCTGCGCGTCCAGCAAACAACAGTGCTGTCACAACCGGTCCTAGCTCTCGCAGTAATGAGAGCGCGACCATTTGCCCTAATGCCCCTTCAGCGCCGAAATCAATCAAAATAACGTAGCCCTGAAGGCTCAAGACCATACCGATAAACAAACCAGAGAGGACAATAATCAGCAGCGATTGTACGCCAACACTGTAAAGCTGCTTAATCAATAGAGGGAGATTTGCTATCGGTTGAGGACGGGACGCCAAGGCGCCAAATAGCATTAAACTGGCTCGGCCAAACGAAGCAATGACAGAGAGCGCTCTGCGGCCAGTGGAAGCAACAAAATCAGTAAGATGTGCCATCATTGAAATAGCTCCTGCATGATTGGCTCAGCGGGATAACGAAATGGAACAGGTCCATCAGCGTCGCCTTGCAAGAACTGTTGCACTTGAGGATCAGGGTTGTCACGCAACTCCTGTGGCGTCCCCTTGGCAATCACTTTACCATTAGCAAGAATGTAGACCCAGTCAGCGATACTCATGACTTCTGGAACATCGTGAGATACAACAATGGATGTGACTCCTAGTGCTTGGTTTAGATTGCGAATCAACTCAACCAAGACGCCCATGGTAATCGGGTCTTGGCCAACAAAGGGCTCATCAAACATGATTAAATCGGGGTCAAGGGCAATGGCTCTGGCTAACGCCGCTCTTCGAGCCATCCCTCCAGAAAGCTCGCTCGGCATTAGCTGAGCAGCACCTCGCAACCCCACCGCTTCTAGCTTTAAAAGCACTAATGTTCGAATCAGTTCTTCAGAAAGTTGCGTGTGTTCGCGCAGTGGAAAAGCGACATTGTCAAAGACCGTCAGATCGGTGAACAAAGCACCTGATTGAAATAGCATGCTCATTTTTTTTCGAGCGGAGTAAAGCTGCTTACGACTTAATGATGGAATGTTATCGCCATCAAACCAAATCTCGCCACTTTCAGGGGATATTTGGCCGCCAATCAGACGCAACAAGGTAGTCTTACCGATACCGGAAGGCCCCATAATCGCTGTCACTTTTCCCTTTGGTACTCGAAGGCTAACGTCATCAAATATCTTACGATTCCCTCGGGTAAACGTAATTTTATTGACCGTTACCAAGTCTTCTGATGTCATCACACACTCGTATTAAGTCGCTAGAATGGGCAATCATAAGCACATTCAAATTGAATTAAAAGCACTGTTCAATTAAAAGTCGTTGATTCAAACCGAGGCATCGGTTTAGACGTCAATCTAACTTAAGCACGAAATGTGAATCATTGCTTAACAATTAATTGAATGAACTGCTTCCCTTTTATAAACCAAACCGTCAAAATTAACGGTTAAATTCTCTCGTTTGTATATTAATTAGGAAGCATCATGTTTGAAGCGGTCGCGTTTCTCATCATAGGATTAGTGTTTTTAGTCTGGAGTGCAGACAAACTGGTATTTGGCGCCGCAGCACTAGCGCGTAACGTCGGAATTTCACCTTTGGTGATTGGTATGACAATCCTTGCGATGGGATCATCTGCTCCTGAAATGATGGTTTCTGCTACCGCCGCACTCGATGGCAAAACAGATACGGCGGTTGGGAATGTACTGGGTTCAAACATCGCGAACATCGCGTTGATTTTGGGCATTACTGCGCTCATCAAACCTCTTTCGATCAGCTCTGCCGTGCTGCGCCGAGAGCTTCCTTTAATGATCGGAGTGACCATTCTTTCCGGTATTTTACTTTGGGATAGCCACCTAGGTTTTTACGAAGGCATTCTGTTATTTGTTCTATTTGCCGCTTTTATTATTACAATGCTTCGCATCAGCCAAAAAGAAAAAGCCGCTGGCACGTCGGACGCGCTACTCGAAGAGCAAGAATCAGAAGTGCCTGATGGTGTTAGTAACGCGAAAGCGGCCATGTGGGTTGTCATCGGTCTAATTATTCTTCCTCTAGCGGCAGACGTGCTAGTCGACAACGCCGTTATCATTGCTCAGTACTTTGGCATGAGCGACCTGGTGATTGGCTTAACCATTATCGCCGTTGGCACCAGCCTGCCGGAGCTTGCAGCTTCTCTTGCAGGAGTGATGAAAGGGGAAGACGATATGGCGGTTGGTAACATCATTGGCTCCAACGTGTTTAATATTCTCGCCGTAATGGGCATCCCTGGTATTTTAAACCCATCCATCTTAAGTGAGTACGCGATGGGACGCGATTTCTGGGTTATGCTCGGCGTTTCTCTATTACTCGTTGTCATGGCGCTGGGCAAATCACGAAGCATTAATCGCATTGAAGGTGGCGTATTATTCTGTACCTTTATCGTCTACCAAGCTTATTTGATTCTTAATATGACCGCTTAATGACCGTTTCCTTGGAGTTTGCGATGTTTGATTACCGTTCTGCTGCTTTAGATGTATTAAAAACTGAGATAGAGGCCTTAGAGCAACTTGACCAATACTTCAACGATGAGTTTATCCAAGCGTGTGAACTGATTTTGTCCAACAAAGAGGGCAAAGTTGTCGTCATGGGTATGGGGAAATCTGGCCACGTTGGCAATAAGATCGCCGCTACCCTTGCAAGTACAGGAACGCCCTCTTTCTTTGTTCATCCTGGCGAAGCAGCCCATGGCGACCTAGGTATGATTAAGCCGGGCGACATCGTGTTGGCGATCTCAAACTCGGGGGAATCATCAGAAATCTTGGGGCTATTCCCAGTCTTAAAAAGATTGAACATCAAAATCATCAGTATGACTGGCAAGCCACACTCAAATATGGCAAAGCTTTCGGATCTCCATCTTCAGATTACCGTACCGAAAGAAGCCTGCCCAATTCAGCTCGCACCAACGTCAAGCACAACTGCGACTATAGTGATGGGCGATGCACTTGCGATGGCACTGATGCAAGCGCGTGGTTTTACCGCAGAAGATTTTGCGCTCTCCCACCCGGGTGGCGCGTTAGGTCGCAAGCTATTGTTGAAACTCGCCGATATTATGCACTCAGGTGAGAACCTACCTCTAGTTAAGCCTACAGCTCTCGTTAGGGAAGCACTGCTTGAGATCAGCCAAAAAGGCTTGGGCATGACTGCGGTCGTCGATGACCACCAGCAATTGTTAGGTATCTTTACCGATGGCGACTTGCGCCGAATCTTAGACAAACGCGTTGACATTCATACTGCGTCGATTGGTGATGTTATGACAGCAAATCCAACTGTCGCTTCTCCTAATATGTTGGCAGCAGAAGGGTTAAACTTAATGCAAGCAAAAAGCATCAATGGCCTGATTCTCTGCGATCAGGGCAAAGTCGTCGGCGCACTGAATATGCACGACATGTTAAAAGCAGGAGTGATGTAATGACACAATGGGTAGAAACTCTGTATCAACCTGTGGAACAAAACATTCTAACGATTGCCAAACAGATCAAACTGCTGATTTGTGATGTTGACGGTGTTTTCTCTGATGGTCTCATCTACATGGGCAACGATGGAGAAGAACTCAAAACCTTTCATACCCGCGATGGCTATGGGGTAAAATCGCTAATGAATGCAGGTATTGAGATTGCTATCATCACAGGGCGTCAGTCGCAAATTGTCGAGAACCGCATGAAAGCCCTTGGCGTTTCCATGATCTATCAAGGTCAAGACGATAAAGTGCAAGCGTATCAAGATATTTGTGACAAGCTGAATATTTCTCCGGAGCAAACTGGCTATATCGGCGATGACCTTATTGATTGGCCAGTGATGGAAAAGGTGGCGTTAAAAGTCTGCGTAGCAGATGGTCACCCATTACTTAGAAAACGAGCCAATTACGTCACGGCGATCAAAGGTGGGCACGGTGCCGTGCGCGAAGTGTGTGACCTGATTTTGCAAGCGCGTGACGAGTTGGATGTGCACAAAGGTTTAAGTATATGAGTCTATCTCGTATCAGCTACCTGATTCTTGGTTTTGCTCTCTGTTGGTCAGCCTATTACTATTTTGACCGACAAAGCCAACAAGCACCTCAAGTTAGTCCTGATTTAGAACAGCCGATGTTCAGTGGGAAGTCGTTAACCAATACGTCTTATACTGAAAGCGGCGTACGAAGCTACGTGATTACCTCACAAAGCTTGGATCATTACGCTAAAAGCGGTGATACCGTTTTTGAGAAGCCTGTACTCAAGGTGTATAAAGAAGGTTTACTTCAAGAGTGGGAAATCACCGCTCAGACAGGCATTTTGAATAAAAAACATATTCTGACACTTTCGACCGATGTCGTTGTAAAAAACCTACTTCCTGAATCGGGATTCGATACACTGTCTACCAACAGTATGAACATCCAACTCGACAACAGAGATTTTTGGGCAGATGATCAAGTCATCATCAATGGCCCTCAGTTTGAAACCGTAGGGCAAGCAATGAAAGGCAATTTTGCCGATCATGATGCAACCCTTTATAAGAGCGTACAAGGTAGATATGAAACTCTCACACCTTAGTCTTATTTCTTGCTTAGTCTTATCAGGCCCAGCAATGGCGCTGTCGACTGACCAACAGCAGCCGGTTTATATTGACTCAGACAGCCAGCAGCTAGACATGCAGAGTAACAAAGTCACCTTTCTCGGTGACGTAAAGCTCAAGCAAGGTAGCATTAACATCAACGCTGACAAGATCGTTGTTACCCGTAACCCAAACGATGGGTCGATTGAAAGCATTGATGGTTTTGGCAAACTCGCGACATTTTCGCAGCTCACTGACGACGGAAAAACCCTGTATGGCGAAGCCGAAGAGCTAGAGTACAGCTTAGCCAAAGATCAGTTAACCATGCGTATAAAAGCCATGCTGTCTCAAGATGACAGTACCATTCGTGGTAATCAAATTCGCTACCATATTTCTTCACAGAAACTCACTGCGGATGGCCAGTCAAAAGGCGATCGCGTCTCCACTGTCCTACAACCTCAAGCAGTACAAGAATAGTTATGGCGTTACTCAAAGCAGAGCACTTGGCGAAAAGCTACAAGAACAGAAAAGTCGTCTCAGACGTCAGCTTGCAGGTCAAATCCGGGCAGATTGTCGGTTTACTTGGCCCAAATGGGGCGGGAAAAACCACTTCGTTTTACATGATTGTCGGTTTAGTTGCGCGTGATGAAGGTGCGATTTACATCGATGATCAAGATATCAGCGTTTTACCTATGCATAGTCGTTCCCGAATGGGGATAGGCTACCTTCCGCAAGAAGCCTCTATATTCCGTAAACTGTCAGTTCAAGACAACATCATGGCTGTTCTAGAGACCCGGAAAGAGCTGACCCGAGAAGAACGCCAAGACAAATTGGAAGACCTGCTAGAAGAATTCCACATCCAGCACATTCGTCAAAGTGCAGGTATGGCATTATCAGGGGGCGAACGTCGCCGAGTTGAAATTGCTCGAGCACTGGCCGCAAACCCAAAATTTATATTGCTTGATGAACCCTTTGCAGGCGTCGACCCGATTTCGGTTATCGATATCAAGAAGATCATTGAGCATCTTCGCGATCGCGGACTCGGAGTGTTAATCACTGACCATAACGTTCGCGAGACTCTAGATGTCTGTGAAAAAGCTTACATCGTTAGCCAAGGACACTTAATTGCCGAAGGGTCACCGGATGAAGTTCTCAATAATGAACAAGTAAAACAAGTTTATCTCGGCGAACAATTCCGTCTATGATTAAAGTGAAGAACGGCAAGATTCTATAGCATTTAAGGCAAATAATACTGAATGAAACCCTCATTACAACTCAAGCTAGGACAGCAGTTAGCGATGACACCTCAGCTACAGCAAGCGATTCGTTTGTTGCAGTTGTCAACGCTAGACCTTCAACAAGAGATTCAAGAAGCGCTCGATTCCAATCCTCTTCTCGAAGTCGAGGAGTCAGGGGATGACGCTACAATTGCCGAGGATAAAGGCAGTAATGAGGACAAAGAACCCACCGTTGATGTCGCAGAACCAGACGTAAAAGACAGTTCAGAGCTCATCGAGAAATCGGAAATCAGCTCTGAACTTGAAATCGATACAACATGGGAAGATGTCTACAGCGCCAACACCGGAAGCACAGGCATCGCCTTAGATGATGACGCTCCCGTTTATCAAGGTGAGACAACAGAGTCGCTGCATGATTACTTAACTTGGCAGCTTGACCTAACTCCATTCAGTGATACGGACCGTACCATTGCCATGGCCATTATCGATGCTGTAGATGATTACGGTTATCTAACAGTCTCTAGCCAAGATATTCTAGAAAGCTTTGATAACGAAGAAATTGAAATTGAAGAAATCGAAGCCGTTCGTAAGCGCATTCAGCAGTTTGACCCATTAGGTGTCGCTTCACTAAACCTACAAGATTGCCTGCTACTTCAACTTGCCACTTTCCCAGAAGATACACCTTGGCTATCAGAAGCAAAGTTAGTCCTGACTAACCATATAGATCAACTTGGCAATCGTGACTACAAACTGATCATTAAGGAAACTAAGCTTAAAGAAGCAGAGCTCAGAGAAACCCTCAAGCTAATCCAACAATTGGACCCGAGACCAGGAAGTCGCATCACCACCGAACATGCAGAGTATGTTATTCCCGATGTCTCAGTCTTTAAAGATCACGGTAAATGGGTAGTCACAATTAATCCAGATTCGGTACCAAAACTGAAGGTAAATCAGCAATATGCCGCGCTAGGCAAAGGCAATAGTGCCGATAGCCAGTACATCCGCAGCAATTTGCAAGAGGCGAAATGGCTAATTAAGAGCCTAGAAAGCAGAAACGAGACGTTGCTCAAAGTTGCTAAGTGTATTGTTGAACATCAACGGGATTTCTTCGAGTATGGAGAAGAAGCCATGAAGCCAATGGTGCTCAATGATGTTGCACTTGATGTCGACATGCATGAGTCAACCATTTCACGGGTAACAACGCAGAAATTCATGCACACCCCGCGTGGTATTTTTGAATTGAAGTACTTTTTCTCCAGTCATGTTAGTACTGACAACGGCGGAGAATGTTCATCCACTGCAATTCGCGCTTTGATTAAAAAGCTGGTTGCTGCCGAAAACAGTGCCAAGCCACTGAGTGACAGCAAGATTGCAGCTCTACTCGCTGACCAAGGGATTCAGGTCGCTAGACGAACAATAGCGAAATATCGTGAATCACTCGGCATTGCCCCTTCAAGTCAGCGCAAACGCCTGCTTTAAGGCATTTAACCGAGAAGGAAAGTCTATGCAAATCAATATTAATGGCCACCACGTTGATCTAACAGATTCAATGCAAGACTATGTTAATGAAAAGTTTCAAAAGCTGGAGCGCTTTTTTGACCATATCAACAGCGTTCATGTTGTTTTAAAAGTTGAAAAAGTCCGTCAAATCGCAGAAGCTACCCTTCACGTAAATCAAGGTGAGATTCATGCCTCTTCAGATGATGAAAACATGTATGCCGCTATTGATTCCCTAGTCGACAAACTTGTTCGACAGCTAAACAAGCACAAAGAGAAGCTAAACGCTCACTAACCACCATGCAATTAAGCGAAATCCTTACACTGGACTGCACGAAAAGTGCAGTTCAGTGCACCAGTAAAAAACGAGCCCTAGAAATGATCAGTGAACTTGTCGCTGAAAAAACAGGCCAAAACTCCACCGAACTATTTGAATGCATGCTCAGCCGAGAGAAGATGGGCAGTACTGGCATTGGAAATGGAATAGCCATTCCCCATGCTCGTATGCAGTCGAGTGACAAAGCCGTGGCGGTATTAATTCAATGCGAATCTCCTGTTGAGTTCGACTCCATCGACAATCGACCTGTTGACCTACTTTTTGCTCTCCTCGTCCCAGACGCTCAATGTAAAGAGCATTTAAAAACCCTTTCTAGCATGGCCGAACGATTAAACGACAAACAGGTCCTCAAACAACTTCGCAAGGCTCAATCAGATCAAGAGCTTTACGACATTATGGTTAGCCAATAATGCGTCTGATTGTAGTAAGTGGTTACTCAGGCGCGGGTAAAAGCGTCGCGCTTCGTGTTCTAGAAGATCTTGGCTACTACTGTGTCGACAACTTACCCGTCGATATGTTGGATGCGTTTGTTCAATCGGTTCAATCAAGCAAACAAAATGTCGCGGTAAGCATTGATATCCGCAACCTACCTGCCGAACCAAATTTAGTTGAGGATGTTTTAACTCAGCTAAAACAAAGCTCTGATGTCAGTGTGTTGTTCCTAGATGCGAACAAAGAAACCTTGCTGAAACGCTACAGCGAAACACGTCGCATCCACCCTTTGACACTCAGCCTAGAAAACACATCACTCGAACAAGCGATTGAGAAAGAGCGCGCGATCCTCTCTCCGTTAAAAGAGCATGCTGATCTAGTGATCAACAGCAGTAATCAATCTCTGCATGAACTGAGTGAAACCGTTCGTATGCGTGTAGAGGGGCGAGAGCGTAAAGACCTCGTTATGGTCTTTCAATCATTCGGCTTCAAATACGGGCTACCCAATGATGCGGACTATGTGTTTGACGTTCGATTCTTGCCAAACCCACATTGGGAGCCAGACCTAAGACCATTGACGGGCTTAGATGCGCCAATCAAGTCATTTTTGGAAAGTCACTCTGATGTGATGGAGCTAAAACAACAGATTCAAAAGTTCATTGAACACTGGCTACCACTCCTCGAGAAAAATAACCGCAGCTACCTAACCGTAGCGATTGGCTGCACTGGCGGAAAACACCGCTCTGTATATTTAACCCAACAAATTGGCGAATACTTTGCTGAGATGGGCCACCAAGTGCAGATCCGTCATGCGTCGTTAGAGCAAAACCACAAGGAATAACATCATGCAGCAACAGAGTCGAACCGTTCTAATCCAAAACCGTTTAGGCCTTCACGCTCGTGCTGCTGTAAAGCTTGTTGAATTGGCTCAATCTTTTGACTCCGTGCTAACCATTCAAAACCATGAAGGGAAAGAAGCCACTGCAGATAGCGTGATGGGATTGCTACTACTTGAATCAGCTCAAGGCGAACATGTCACCATTAGCGCTGAAGGTGCAGACGCCCACCCAGCTCTTGAAGCCGTTTGCCAACTTATCGAAGCAAAGTTCGAAGAAGACGATTAATACCTCTTCATTGACAAATTTCCTCTCCTTCACATTAACTTATTAAATAGATTGTAAAATTAAGTTACTATTCACCGCATTGTAGATAAATAGAGTCAGGGGGAATCAATGGCAGAGCAAATTGAATTTGACCAAGCTCACCAAGCCCTCCAAGAAGTTACAGAAGCTCTAGAAAATGGCCGCTTTGTTCATGTTCGTCGTCAATTACAGGACATGGAACCTGAAGACATTGCCCATCTATTAGAGGCCTCTCCGCGTAAAAGCCGTGAAGTTCTTTGGCAACTTACCGATCCAGAAGATTATGGTGAAATCCTCGACGAGCTCAACGAGGATGTCAAAGATGACTTGGTGTCTAAGATGGCACCAGAAATGCTCGCGGAAGCAACGGAAGGGATGGAAACGGATGACGTAGCCTATGTACTGCGTAGCTTACCTGACGACGTTTCCAGAGAAGTCTTATCGCAAATGGATGCGGCAGAGCGTCTATTGGTCGAAACCGCCCTCTCCTATCCTGAAGATACCGCTGGTAGTTTGATGAATACCGACGTCATCACCATTCGTGGTGATGTCGATGTCGATGTTGTCCTGCGTTACCTACGTATGAAAGGCGAACTACCAGAAGCAACAGATGCTTTGTATGTCATTGACGAAGAGAGCCGACTGATTGGTGAGCTTCCGATTACCACGCTCATCACAACCCAGCCCGATGTAAAAATCAGTGATGTGATGGAAGACGCTGATGAAGCGATTGACGTCACCATGAGTGATTCTGATATCGCAAGTCTATTCGAGCGCCGTAACTGGGTTTCAGCACCTGTCATAGATGAAAACCAGCATCTAGTCGGTCGTATTACCATCGATGACGTAGTCGATGTCATTCGTGAAGATGCGGAACACTCAATGATGAGTATGGCGGGTATGGATGATGACGAAGATACTTTCGCACCAGTCGTAAAATCAGCACGGAAGCGAAGTATTTGGCTGGGCGCCAACGTACTCGCAGCCCTCGCTGCGGCGTCGGTCTCCAATATGTTTGAGGCCACCTTAGATCAAATGGCAGCTATCGCCGTTCTAATGACTATCGTTCCATCAATGGGAGGTGTTGCAGGAAACCAGACTGTCGCACTGGTCATCCGTGGTCTTGCTCTTGGGCATATCGGTGACTCAAACAAACGAGAACTGCTTATTAAAGAAGCTGCGATCGGCCTCCTTAACGGCATTATGTGGGCGCTGATTATTGGTGGTATCGTCGTTGCTTGGAAGGGTAACTGGATGTTGGGAGGTATTATCTCAGCCGCGATGTTAACCAATCTACTGGTCGCGGGCATTGCTGGGGTAACTATTCCGATTCTGTTGAAGAAGATGAATATCGACCCTGCCCTAGCAGGCGGTATGGCACTAACCACCGTCACCGATGTGATTGGTCTATCGGTTTTCTTAGGCCTCGCAACGATCCTAATTTAAGGGCGAAATAGCAGAAACGAAAAAGCGCAGTATCAATGATACTGCGCTTTTGTTTTTATCGACATCTAGCCAATAGATAGTTAGCTGTTAATGTTTGGTCCCAACCACTTCTCAGCTTCTAGCATATCCCAACCTTTGCGAGCTGCGTAGCTTTCCACTTGATCCTCTTGGATCTGAGCGATCGCAAAGTAACGAGAGTCAGGATGCGAGAAGTACCAACCCGAAACGGATGCACCTGGGTACATTGCATAGCTCGATGTCAGTGACATTCCAATGTTTTCTTCAACATTCATAAGCTCCCAAAGCGGTCCTTTCTCAGTATGCTCTGGACATGCTGGGTAGCCAGGAGCAGGACGAATACCTTGGTATTTCTCACGAATCAGGTCTTCATTCGACAGAGCTTCATCCGCAGCGTAACCCCAAATCTCTTTACGCACACGCTCATGTAGATACTCAGCAAATGCTTCCGCCAGACGGTCCGCTACCGCTTGAATCATGATGGCATTGTAATCATCACCCTGTGCTTTGTATTCGTCGGCAAGTTCACGCTCACCGATACCACCAGTTACTGCAAAAGCACCAACCCAATCGCGCTTACCAGACTCTTTCGGGGCAACATAATCAGACAGACAGTAGTTGAAGCCTTTTGGTTTCTCCGTCTGCTGGCGCAAGTTATGCAGCACTTTCGCCACTTCTGTTCGAGATTCATCAGTGTAAACTTCAATATCATCACCCACGCTTGCAGCAGGGAACAGACCACACATACCTCGTGCTTTGAGTAAGCCTTCACGCTCAACACGATCTAATAGTTCGTTAGCATCTTTGTACAGGCGCTGCGCCTCTTCACCTACTTCTTCATGGTCAAAGATTGTTGGATACTTGCCGACTAACGACCAAGTCATAAAGAAAGGCGTCCAGTCGATGTACTTACGCAAAGTAGACACTTCAAAGTCATCAAAGATATGGATGCCCGGCTTCACAGGAGCAGGAGGCGTGTACTTATCCCAATCAATCGCGGCTTTGTTCGCTCGTGCTTCTTCTAAAGTAACAGGCTTAGTGCGCGGCTTCTTACGGTTATGCTGATCACGCACGCGTTCATAATCCACGTCAAGTTTCTCAACAAAGCTAGGGCGAAGTTCGTCTGAAAGTAATGATGTACATACACCAACCGCACGAGAAGCGTTATTGACGTAAACCACTGGATGCTTGTAGTTCTGCTCAATCTTAACCGCCGTATGGGCTTTCGATGTTGTCGCACCACCAATCAGAAGCGGAAGATCAAAATCAAGACGCTCCATTTCTTTGGCGACATGCACCATTTCATCAAGGGACGGAGTGATCAAACCAGAAAGACCAATGATATCGACGTTTTCTTCTTTGGCTACCTTGAGGATCTTCTCACATGGCACCATTACGCCAAGATCGATGATCTCGTAGTTGTTACATTGCAGAACCACGCCAACAATGTTCTTACCGATATCGTGAACGTCACCTTTTACCGTAGCCAACAAAATCTTACCGTTGGAAGAGCCCACTTGCTTCTCTTTATTAATAAAGGGCTCTAAATGTGCTACAGCTTGCTTCATAACACGCGCTGATTTCACTACCTGAGGAAGGAACATCTTACCTTCACCAAATAAGTCACCCACCACGTTCATGCCGTCCATCAATGGACCTTCGATTACTTCCAGTGGCTTAGAGGCATTAAGGCGAGCTTCTTCGGTATCTTCGACAATGAACTCCGTAATGCCTTTAACCAACGCATGTTCAAGACGCTTCTCTACCGTCCAAGTACGCCACTCTAATGCAGAAGCATCTTCTTCTTTGCCGACGCCTTTACCTGCGTATTCTGCCGCGATATCAAGTAGCCTCTCGGTCGAATCATCACGGCGGTTAAGAACCACGTCTTCTACCGCTTCACGCAGTTTGTCTGGAACGTTATCGTAGATCTCTAATTGACCCGCGTTCACGATGCCCATGTCCATACCATTTTTAAAGCAGTGGTATAGGAATACCGCGTGAATCGCTTCACGGACGTAGTTATTACCGCGGAATGAGAAGGAAACGTTAGACACACCACCAGAGATCATCGCGTGAGGCAAGTCGCGCTTAATGTCGGCAACCGCTTCGATGAAATCCACGGCGTAGTTGTTGTGCTCTTCGATGCCCGTCGCAACCGCGAAGATGTTCGGGTCAAAGATGATATCTTCTGGTGGGAAGCCGACTTCATCAACCAAGATACGATAAGCGTTAGTACAGATTTCTAACTTACGCTCACGTGTTTCTGCCTGACCAACTTCATCAAACGCCATAACGATAACTGCAGCACCATAGCGACGAATCAGTTTTGCTTGCTCAACAAACTTCTCTTTACCTTCTTTCAAAGAGATGGAGTTCACGATGCCCTTGCCCTGAATACACTTCAGACCCGCCTCGATAACCTCCCATTTAGAAGAGTCGACCATGATAGGCACTTTGGAGATCTCAGGCTCAGAGGCACATAGGTTTAGGAAACGAACCATACAGGCTTCTGCATCCAACATGCCTTCATCCATGTTGATGTCGATGATCTGAGCACCGTTCTCAACTTGTTGTCGGGCGACCTCTAGCGCTTCATCGTAGAGCTCTTCTTTGATCAGGCGTTTAAATCGAGCAGAACCGGTAACGTTAGTACGCTCACCTACGTTGATAAACAGTGTCTCTTTTTCAATCGTAAGAGGCTCGAGACCGGATAAACGACACGCAACCGTAAGCTCAGGCAAATCACGAGGTTTGACACCTTCAACGGCCATTGCCATATGGCGAATATGCTCTGGCGTGGTGCCACAACAACCACCAATTAGGTTGAGGAAACCGCTCTCCGCCCACTCTTTAACGTGTTCCGCCATATCTTCTGGCGAAAGGTCATACTCACCAAATGCATTCGGTAGACCCGCATTTGGGTGAGTAGAAACAAAAGATTCCGAAATACGAGAAAGCTCTTCTACGTAAGGGCGCAGTTCGTCAGGACCAAGCGCACAGTTCAAACCAAATGAAATCGGGTTAACATGACGAAGAGAGTTATAGAAGGCTTCCGTAGTTTGACCTGAGAGGGTGCGTCCAGAAGCATCAGTAATGGTACCGGAGATCATAACTGGCAACTCGATACCTAATTCTTCGAAGACGCTATCAACCGCGAAGGCACAAGCTTTAGCGTTAAGCGTATCGAAGATGGTCTCGATAAGAATAAGATCAGAGCCACCTTTGATCAGCGCTCGAGTGGACTCTGAATAAGCTTCAACAAGCTCATCGAAGCTGACGTTACGATAGCCTGGATCGTTTACATCAGGGGAGATAGAACAAGTACGGTTTGTTGGACCAAGCACACCCGCAACATAACGTGGACGCTCTGGCGTTTTTGCCGTCCATTCATCAGCGGCTTCACGGGCAAGCTTTGCAGCGGCGAAGTTGATTTCCTCACTCAGGCTTTCCATCTCATAGTCAGCCATCGCAATCGTCGTCGCGTTAAAGGTGTTGGTCTCAAGAATATCAGCGCCTGCTTCTAAGTAAGCGCAATGAATTTCCTTAATCAATTGAGGCTGAGTGAGCACCAACAAATCGTTGTTGCCTTTTAGATCACAATGCCAATCCGCAAAGCGCTCTCCTCGATAGTCTTGCTCTTCAAGTTTGTATCCCTGAATCATGGTGCCCATACCACCATCAATCAGCAAGATACGTTGCTTTAATTGAGCTTCAATCTGTTGTCTTACATTACTTCCCACAGTACAGCCTCATTCCTTTAGTTATCTCTCCATCCTATCACACAAATTAAAGGAGTCTAGACGTCTAAAACAACTAAATTTATCACTCTTCCATGACAAAAAAGTGTTTGCTATTTAAGCATGCTAGGAACAAAATTCTTATTCACATTTTGTTACATGTAGAGAGTTTTATGTCGGTCTACTACACCCTATGTTTTCTATCCGCTGCTGCGATGATGATTGCTTTCATAAACAGCAAGATAGGAAAAATGCAAACGACAATCGCCATCACTGCTGGCTCAATGATTTTATCGTTACTCATCTTGGTCGCAGGTCAAAATGATTGGTTCCACTTAACAGAAATTGCTTCGAAGACAATGTCGAGCATTAACTTCGAAGATTTTTTGCTCAAAGGGATCTTGGGTTTCCTGTTGTTTGCCGGCGGACTAGGCATCAAACTGCCGAACTTGAAAGATCAAAAGTGGGAAATCACCGTACTTGCTTTAGGGGCAACCTTGTTCTCTACCTTCTTTATTGGTTTCGCTTTATATGGCTTCTGCCAACTAATCGGGATCCAATTTAATTTGGTCTACTGCTTATTGTTCGGTGCATTGATTTCTCCAACAGACCCGATTGCAGTGCTGGCCATCGTTAAAAAGCTCGATGCACCAAAACGAATTTCTACCCAAATCGAAGGAGAGTCACTGTTTAATGATGGCTTTGGGTTAGTGATTTTTGTCACTCTATATACCATCGCTTTTGGCAGCGAAGCACCGACCGTTGGCAGTGTCAGCATGCTGTTTGTTCAAGAAGCCATTGGCGGCATCGCTTATGGCTTCGCCCTAGGTTTACTGTTTCACTACTTGATTAGCGCAACTGATGATCACTCAATGGAGCTCTTATTGACGATTGGTATTCCAACCGCTGGATACGCATTTGCTGAAGTGCTGCATGTCTCTGGTCCTTTAGCCATGGTCGTCTCGGGTATTATGATTGGCAACTGGACACGCTTTATTGGCTTTTCCAAAGAGAGTGAGGATCACCTTGATCATTTTTGGGAGCTAGTTGATGAGTTCCTTAACGGCGTACTCTTCCTACTGATCGGCATGTCGATGCTGCTCTTCGAGTTCCACAAAGAAGACTGGATATTAATGGCATTCTCTGTACCTTTGGTACTCTCAGCCCGTTACATCAGCGTATTTCTCTCCTACATAGGGTTCAAACGCTACCGTAAGTATAACCCTTGGTCAGTCAAGATTCTCACTTGGGGAGGGCTACGTGGCGGCCTAGCGCTGGCAATGGCTCTGTCGATCCCATCTGGAATTTGGGTCATTCAAGATAAGCTTATTGATGTGAAAGAGATTATTTTGGTTATGACCTATTCGGTAGTCGTCTTCTCTATACTAATCCAAGGTTCAACGATCACCCCTATGATCGAAAAAGCAAAGCTAGCCCAAAAAGAGATGGAAGCTGCAAACACCACCGAACAGTAATAGAGACCACTTTATATGTAAAAAGGCAGCGAAGGTCGCTGCCTTTTTTACATCTATTACTTTCTGAAGAGCTCTTCTTGTATAGGCTCAGCAATGGGTTGGGATGACGATTTACGCAATTTGATAAGTAGAATACTCGAGATAGCAAGACATAGAGTTACGACCGGAGCAGCCATTAAGCCAACAGTTATATACTTACTGATTTTTTCCGGAAGCATAGGTAACAACATGCCAAATGAGCACAATAGTAATGTCCATAGAGATGCACTTACCCATGAAAAGTAGTGAAACTGTCGAACTTGACTGGCACGCATTCCCATCACCAAAGGTAATAAAGAACGAACTACAGGGATAAAGCGAGCACAAAACAAAGCCACCAAACCATGTTTACCTAATAATGCGTCTACCTGAATCATACGGTTAGTCGGAACCGAGTTTACCCACCGTTGCACCCGAGGCAATTTGTTTAACCAAGCCCCCTGCAAATAGCCAACCCAACTTCCGAGCGCTGCGCTAAGACATATCAGTACAAATACCGAAATTGGATGAAGAACTCCGACTGCGGCTAAAGTGCCAGAAAGTACGACGACACTATCACACGGGAACGGCGCTGCTGGGATGAAACCACTTTCAAGAAAAATCAGTGTTCCAACAACACAGTAAATCATCACTGCACTGCCTGGTGTTTGTAGAACAGAAAAATCTTGCTGCCAAAGAGCAGCAAGTGTAGAGAGAAGAGCATCCAACATATTGATAAACTCTAGAAATGCCTAACTATCTCTCTTTTATCCCTTTGACCAGACATCTGCAATTACGATATTCAATCGTTAGGATTAGCAGGCCCAGACCTAAGGCTTAAGCTTCTCCTAAAACGACAAAAGCCTAGTCGTCAGACTAGGCTTTCTAATATTGAGGGCGATGGTATAGCGCTGCGCCACTCTTTTAACTCGAATCGAAACAAAAAAGGATTCGCCAGATACGAAAAAACCTCAGCATTTCTGCTGAGGTCTTCAATAAATGGCGGAGTGGACGGGACTCGAACCCGCGACCCCCGGCGTGACAGGCCGGTATTCTAACCAACTGAACTACCACTCCGCAGTGGCGTACTCGCTACAAGCAAGTGTCCATAATTTAAAGCCTGGCGATGTCCTACTCTCACATGGGGAAGCCCCACACTACCATCGGCGCTAATTCGTTTCACTTCTGAGTTCGGCATGGAATCAGGTGGGTCCAAATCGCTATGGTCGCCAAGCAAATTCTTTAATCTGGAAAGCTGTTTGTGTTCTCTATAACACAATCAAAGTATTCTTATTTGAGTCCATCAAAACCCTTTGGGTGTTGTATGGTTAAGCCTCACGGGCAATTAGTACAGGTTAGCTCAATACCTCACAGCACTTACACACCCTGCCTATCAACGTTCTAGTCTCGAACAACCCTTTAGGACTCTCAAGGAGTCAGGGAAGACTCATCTCAGGGCTCGCTTCCCGCTTAGATGCTTTCAGCGGTTATCGATTCCGAACTTAGCTACCGGGCAATGCGTCTGGCGACACAACCCGAACACCAGAGGTTCGTCCACTCCGGTCCTCTCGTACTAGGAGCAGCCCCCTTCAATCTTCCAACGCCCACGGCAGATAGGGACCGAACTGTCTCACGACGTTCTAAACCCAGCTCGCGTACCACTTTAAATGGCGAACAGCCATACCCTTGGGACCGACTTCAGCCCCAGGATGTGATGAGCCGACATCGAGGTGCCAAACACCGCCGTCGATATGAACTCTTGGGCGGTATCAGCCTGTTATCCCCGGAGTACCTTTTATCCGTTGAGCGATGGCCCTTCCATTCAGAACCACCGGATCACTATGACCTGCTTTCGCACCTGCTCGAATTGTCATTCTCGCAGTCAAGCGGGCTTATGCCATTGCACTAACCTCACGATGTCCAACCGTGATTAGCCCACCTTCGTGCTCCTCCGTTACTCTTTGGGAGGAGACCGCCCCAGTCAAACTACCCACCAGGCACTGTCCGCAACCCCGATGAGGGGTCAACGTTAGAACATCAACACTACAAGGGTGGTATTTCAAGGACGGCTCCACCGATACTGGCGTACCGGGTTCAAAGCCTCCCACCTATCCTACACATGTAGGGTCAATGTTCAGTGCCAAGCTGTAGTAAAGGTTCACGGGGTCTTTCCGTCTAGCCGCGGGTACACTGCATCTTCACAGCGATTTCAATTTCACTGAGTCTCGGGTGGAGACAGCGTGGCCATCATTACGCCATTCGTGCAGGTCGGAACTTACCCGACAAGGAATTTCGCTACCTTAGGACCGTTATAGTTACGGCCGCCGTTTACCGGGGCTTCGATCAAGAGCTTCGTGCAAGCACTAACCCCATCAATTAACCTTCCGGCACCGGGCAGGCGTCACACCGTATACGTCATCTTACGATTTTGCACAGTGCTGTGTTTTTAATAAACAGTTGCAGCCACCTGGTATCTGCGACTCTCAATAGCTCCATCCGCAAGGGACTTCACCGTCAAGAGCGTACCTTCTCCCGAAGTTACGGTACCATTTTGCCTAGTTCCTTCACCCGAGTTCTCTCAAGCGCCTTGGTATTCTCTACCCGACCACCTGTGTCGGTTTGGGGTACGATTCCTTACAATCTGAAGCTTAGAGGCTTTTCCTGGAAGCATGGCATCAATGACTTCACACCCGTAGATGCTCGACGTCGTGTCTCAGCCTTAAAGAGAGCCGGATTTACCTAACTCTCAAGCCTACGCACTTGAACCTGGACAACCGTCGCCAGGCCCACCTAGCCTTCTCCGTCCCCCCATCGCAATTGTAAGAAGTACGGGAATATTAACCCGTTTCCCATCGACTACGCCTTTCGGCCTCGCCTTAGGGGTCGACTTACCCTGCCCCGATTAACGTTGGACAGGAACCCTTGGTCTTCCGGCGAGGAGGTTTTTCACCCCCTTTATCGTTACTCATGTCAGCATTCGCACTTCTGATACCTCCAGCATGCTTTACAACACACCTTCAACGGCTTACAGAACGCTCCCCTACCCAATGACTAAAAGTCATTGCCGCAGCTTCGGTTTATAGCTTAGCCCCGTTACATCTTCCGCGCAGGCCGACTCGACTAGTGAGCTATTACGCTTTCTTTAAATGATGGCTGCTTCTAAGCCAACATCCTAGCTGTCTAAGCCTTCCCACATCGTTTCCCACTTAGCTATAATTTGGGACCTTAGCTGGCGGTCTGGGTTGTTTCCCTCTCCACGACGGACGTTAGCACCCGCCGTGTGTCTCCCGGATAGTACTTACTGGTATTCGGAGTTTGCAAAGGGTTGGTAAGTCGGGATGACCCCCTAGCCTTAACAGTGCTCTACCCCCAGTAGTATTCGTCCGAGGCTCTACCTAAATAGATTTCGGGGAGAACCAGCTATCTCCAGGTTTGATTGGCCTTTCACCCCTAGCCACAAGTCATCCGCTAATTTTTCAACATTAGTCGGTTCGGTCCTCCAGTTGATGTTACTCAACCTTCAACCTGCCCATGGCTAGATCACCTGGTTTCGGGTCTATATCCAGCAACTCGACGCCCAGTTAAGACTCGATTTCTCTACGGCTCCCCTAGATGGTTAACCTTGCTACTGAATATAAGTCGCTGACCCATTATACAAAAGGTACGCAGTCACAGGACAAGCCTGCTCCTACTGCTTGTACGTACACGGTTTCAGGTTCTATTTCACTCCCCTCACAGGGGTTCTTTTCGCCTTTCCCTCACGGTACTGGTTCACTATCGGTCAGTCAGTAGTATTTAGCCTTGGAGGATGGTCCCCCCATATTCAGACAGGATATCACGTGTCCCGCCCTACTCGATTTCACTGAACACACATCGTCAACTACGGGACTATCACCCTGTATCGTCGGACTTTCCAGACCGTTCGTCTAACGCGTGTAAAGCTTAAGGGCTAGTCCAATTTCGCTCGCCGCTACTTTCGGAATCTCGGTTGATTTCTTTTCCTCGGGGTACTTAGATGTTTCAGTTCCCCCGGTTCGCCTCGTTATGCTATGTATTCACATAACGATACTTACTTATGTAAGTGGGTTTCCCCATTCGGAAATCCCAGACTCAAATGGTTTTTACTACCTAATCTGGGCTTATCGCAAGTTAATACGTCCTTCATCGCCTCTGACTGCCAAGGCATCCACCGTGTACGCTTAGTCACTTAACCATACAACCCCAAAGGGTCTTTGTTAGTAACCAAAGTTGTCTGCATTTTTATACATGTGCAGACACGATTTTGCCGGACTCAAATTCCAAGAACACTTGAATGTGTCGTTTGGTGTTTGTCATAAAGACAAACATTGAGAACTTTACAATCAACAATAATTTGTTGATTTGTCAGCTTTCCAAATTGTTAAAGAGCTAGATTTCTAATGAAACCATTTTTAAAGACTCTGCCTTCTATTTAAAGAAAGAAGAACACTTAAAGATGGTGGAGCTATGCGGGATCGAACCGCAGACCTCCTGCGTGCAAGGCAGGCGCTCTCCCAGCTGAGCTATAGCCCCATCAAGGTGTCGATACTGTATGCCAACTTCAAGGAAATTGGTGGGTCTGAGTGGACTTGAACCACCGACCTCTCGCTTATCAGGCGAACGCTCTAACCACCTGAGCTACAGACCCAGTATCGTCTCTAAAACGTATAAACCATCAATCTGTGTGAACACTCATCGCAATAATCATCGTATAAGGAGGTGATCCAGCGCCAGGTTCCCCTAGCGCTACCTTGTTACGACTTCACCCCAGTCATGAACCACAAAGTGGTGAGCGTCCCCCCGAAGGTTAAACTACCCACTTCTTTTGCAGCCCACTCCCATGGTGTGACGGGCGGTGTGTACAAGGCCCGGGAACGTATTCACCGTGGCATTCTGATCCACGATTACTAGCGATTCCGACTTCATGGAGTCGAGTTGCAGACTCCAATCCGGACTACGACGCACTTTTTGGGATTCGCTCACTCTCGCAAGTTGGCCGCCCTCTGTATGCGCCATTGTAGCACGTGTGTAGCCCTACTCGTAAGGGCCATGATGACTTGACGTCGTCCCCACCTTCCTCCGGTTTATCACCGGCAGTCTCCCTGGAGTTCCCACCCGAAGTGCTGGCAAACAAGGATAAGGGTTGCGCTCGTTGCGGGACTTAACCCAACATTTCACAACACGAGCTGACGACAGCCATGCAGCACCTGTCTCTCAGTTCCCGAAGGCACACTCGTATCTCTACAAGCTTCTGAGGATGTCAAGAGTAGGTAAGGTTCTTCGCGTTGCATCGAATTAAACCACATGCTCCACCGCTTGTGCGGGGCCCCGTCAATTCATTTGAGTTTTAATCTTGCGACCGTACTCCCCAGGCGGTCTACTTAACGCGTTAGCTCCGAAAGCCACGGCTCAAGGCCACAACCTCCAAGTAGACATCGTTTACGGCGTGGACTACCAGGGTATCTAATCCTGTTTGCTCCCCACGCTTTCGCATCTGAGTGTCAGTATCTGTCCAGGGGGCCGCCTTCGCCACCGGTATTCCTTCAGATCTCTACGCATTTCACCGCTACACCTGAAATTCTACCCCCCTCTACAGTACTCTAGTCTGCCAGTTTCAAATGCAATTCCGAGGTTGAGCCCCGGGCTTTCACATCTGACTTAACAAACCACCTGCATGCGCTTTACGCCCAGTAATTCCGATTAACGCTCGCACCCTCCGTATTACCGCGGCTGCTGGCACGGAGTTAGCCGGTGCTTCTTCTGCAGCTAACGTCAAATGATGCCGCTATTAACGACAACACCTTCCTCACTGCTGAAAGTACTTTACAACCCGAAGGCCTTCTTCATACACGCGGCATGGCTGCATCAGGCTTGCGCCCATTGTGCAATATTCCCCACTGCTGCCTCCCGTAGGAGTCTGGACCGTGTCTCAGTTCCAGTGTGGCTGATCATCCTCTCAGACCAGCTAGGGATCGTCGCCTTGGTGAGCCCTTACCTCACCAACTAGCTAATCCCACCTGGGCATATCCTGACGCGAGAGGCCCGAAGGTCCCCCTCTTTGAGCCGAAGCTATTATGCGGTATTAGCCATCGTTTCCAATGGTTATCCCCCACATCAGGGCAATTTCCCAGGCATTACTCACCCGTCCGCCGCTCGACGCCGTTATCGTTCCCCGAAGGTTCAGACAACTCGTTTCCGCTCGACTTGCATGTGTTAGGCCTGCCGCCAGCGTTCAATCTGAGCCATGATCAAACTCTTCAATTTAAGATTTTGTCGGCTCAATGAATACTGAACATTACATAAGTAATGTTTGAATTGACTGTGCTGAATCTTTCGATTCAATGGTCACTTCGTTTCATTGAAACCTAATTTGAAGCCTAAGCTTCTAATTGGATTATCATCAACGAGTGCCCACACAGATTGATAGGTTTATATTGTTAAAGAGCTTTGCTTTCAGCACCTTAGCACTTAAGCAGGACGCGTATATTACGCGATTGACTGTTGAAGTCAACATAAAACTCTAAGATATTTCTTAAAATTCTATGGTGACTGATTTTCAATGAAAATCGGTCAAATTTAAAGCCTGGCGATGTCCTACTCTCACATGGGGAAGCCCCACACTACCATCGGCGCTAATTCGTTTCACTTCTGAGTTCGGCATGGAATCAGGTGGGTCCAAATCGCTATGGTCGCCAAGCAAATTCTTTAATCTGGAAAGCTGTTTGTGCTCTCAAAACACAATCAAGTAATTCTTGTATCGAGTCCATCAAAACCCTTTGGGTGTTGTATGGTTAAGCCTCACGGGCAATTAGTACAGGTTAGCTCAATGCCTCACAGCACTTACACACCCTGCCTATCAACGTTCTAGTCTCGAACAACCCTTTAGGACTCTCAAGGAGTCAGGGAAGACTCATCTCAGGGCTCGCTTCCCGCTTAGATGCTTTCAGCGGTTATCGATTCCGAACTTAGCTACCGGGCAATGCGTCTGGCGACACAACCCGAACACCAGAGGTTCGTCCACTCCGGTCCTCTCGTACTAGGAGCAGCCCCCTTCAATCTTCCAACGCCCACGGCAGATAGGGACCGAACTGTCTCACGACGTTCTAAACCCAGCTCGCGTACCACTTTAAATGGCGAACAGCCATACCCTTGGGACCGACTTCAGCCCCAGGATGTGATGAGCCGACATCGAGGTGCCAAACACCGCCGTCGATATGAACTCTTGGGCGGTATCAGCCTGTTATCCCCGGAGTACCTTTTATCCGTTGAGCGATGGCCCTTCCATTCAGAACCACCGGATCACTATGACCTGCTTTCGCACCTGCTCGAATTGTCATTCTCGCAGTCAAGCGGGCTTATGCCATTGCACTAACCTCACGATGTCCAACCGTGATTAGCCCACCTTCGTGCTCCTCCGTTACTCTTTGGGAGGAGACCGCCCCAGTCAAACTACCCACCAGGCACTGTCCGCAACCCCGATGAGGGGTCAACGTTAGAACATCAACACTACAAGGGTGGTATTTCAAGGACGGCTCCACCGATACTGGCGTACCGGGTTCAAAGCCTCCCACCTATCCTACACATGTAGGGTCAATGTTCAGTGCCAAGCTGTAGTAAAGGTTCACGGGGTCTTTCCGTCTAGCCGCGGGTACACTGCATCTTCACAGCGATTTCAATTTCACTGAGTCTCGGGTGGAGACAGCGTGGCCATCATTACGCCATTCGTGCAGGTCGGAACTTACCCGACAAGGAATTTCGCTACCTTAGGACCGTTATAGTTACGGCCGCCGTTTACCGGGGCTTCGATCAAGAGCTTCGTGCAAGCACTAACCCCATCAATTAACCTTCCGGCACCGGGCAGGCGTCACACCGTATACGTCATCTTACGATTTTGCACAGTGCTGTGTTTTTAATAAACAGTTGCAGCCACCTGGTATCTGCGACTCTCAATAGCTCCATCCGCAAGGGACTTCACCGTCAAGAGCGTACCTTCTCCCGAAGTTACGGTACCATTTTGCCTAGTTCCTTCACCCGAGTTCTCTCAAGCGCCTTGGTATTCTCTACCCGACCACCTGTGTCGGTTTGGGGTACGATTCCTTACAATCTGAAGCTTAGAGGCTTTTCCTGGAAGCATGGCATCAATGACTTCACACCCGTAGATGCTCGACGTCGTGTCTCAGCCTTAAAGAGAGCCGGATTTACCTAACTCTCAAGCCTACGCACTTGAACCTGGACAACCGTCGCCAGGCCCACCTAGCCTTCTCCGTCCCCCCATCGCAATTGTAAGAAGTACGGGAATATTAACCCGTTTCCCATCGACTACGCCTTTCGGCCTCGCCTTAGGGGTCGACTTACCCTGCCCCGATTAACGTTGGACAGGAACCCTTGGTCTTCCGGCGAGGAGGTTTTTCACCCCCTTTATCGTTACTCATGTCAGCATTCGCACTTCTGATACCTCCAGCATGCTTTACAACACACCTTCAACGGCTTACAGAACGCTCCCCTACCCAATGACTAAAAGTCATTGCCGCAGCTTCGGTTTATAGCTTAGCCCCGTTACATCTTCCGCGCAGGCCGACTCGACTAGTGAGCTATTACGCTTTCTTTAAATGATGGCTGCTTCTAAGCCAACATCCTAGCTGTCTAAGCCTTCCCACATCGTTTCCCACTTAGCTATAATTTGGGACCTTAGCTGGCGGTCTGGGTTGTTTCCCTCTCCACGACGGACGTTAGCACCCGCCGTGTGTCTCCCGGATAGTACTTACTGGTATTCGGAGTTTGCAAAGGGTTGGTAAGTCGGGATGACCCCCTAGCCTTAACAGTGCTCTACCCCCAGTAGTATTCGTCCGAGGCTCTACCTAAATAGATTTCGGGGAGAACCAGCTATCTCCAGGTTTGATTGGCCTTTCACCCCTAGCCACAAGTCATCCGCTAATTTTTCAACATTAGTCGGTTCGGTCCTCCAGTTGATGTTACTCAACCTTCAACCTGCCCATGGCTAGATCACCTGGTTTCGGGTCTATATCCAGCAACTCGACGCCCAGTTAAGACTCGATTTCTCTACGGCTCCCCTAGATGGTTAACCTTGCTACTGAATATAAGTCGCTGACCCATTATACAAAAGGTACGCAGTCACAGGACAAGCCTGCTCCTACTGCTTGTACGTACACGGTTTCAGGTTCTATTTCACTCCCCTCACAGGGGTTCTTTTCGCCTTTCCCTCACGGTACTGGTTCACTATCGGTCAGTCAGTAGTATTTAGCCTTGGAGGATGGTCCCCCCATATTCAGACAGGATATCACGTGTCCCGCCCTACTCGATTTCACTGAACACACATCGTCAACTACGGGACTATCACCCTGTATCGTCGGACTTTCCAGACCGTTCGTCTAACGCGTGTAAAGCTTAAGGGCTAGTCCAATTTCGCTCGCCGCTACTTTCGGAATCTCGGTTGATTTCTTTTCCTCGGGGTACTTAGATGTTTCAGTTCCCCCGGTTCGCCTCGTTATGCTATGTATTCACATAACGATACTTGCTTATGCAAGTGGGTTTCCCCATTCGGAAATCCCAGACTCAAATGGTTTTTACTACCTAATCTGGGCTTATCGCAAGTTAATACGTCCTTCATCGCCTCTGACTGCCAAGGCATCCACCGTGTACGCTTAGTCACTTAACCATACAACCCCAAAGGGTCTTCTAGTCAACTAACCAAAGTTGTCTGCATTTTTATACATGTGCAGACACGATTTTGCCGGACTCAAATTCCAAGAACACTTGAATGTGTTTATTGGTGTTTGTCATAAAGACAAACATTGAGAACTTTACAATCAACAATAATTTGTTGATTTGTCAGCTTTCCAAATTGTTAAAGAGCAATAATAGCTCGAAGCTTACGCTTCAAAACCATCAATCTGTGTGAACACTCATCGCAATAATCATCGTATAAGGAGGTGATCCAGCGCCAGGTTCCCCTAGCGCTACCTTGTTACGACTTCACCCCAGTCATGAACCACAAAGTGGTGAGCGTCCCCCCGAAGGTTAAACTACCCACTTCTTTTGCAGCCCACTCCCATGGTGTGACGGGCGGTGTGTACAAGGCCCGGGAACGTATTCACCGTGGCATTCTGATCCACGATTACTAGCGATTCCGACTTCACGGAGTCGAGTTGCAGACTCCGATCCGGACTACGACGCACTTTTTGGGATTCGCTCACTCTCGCAAGTTGGCCGCCCTCTGTATGCGCCATTGTAGCACGTGTGTAGCCCTACTCGTAAGGGCCATGATGACTTGACGTCGTCCCCACCTTCCTCCGGTTTATCACCGGCAGTCTCCCTGGAGTTCCCACCCGAAGTGCTGGCAAACAAGGATAAGGGTTGCGCTCGTTGCGGGACTTAACCCAACATTTCACAACACGAGCTGACGACAGCCATGCAGCACCTGTCTCTCAGTTCCCGAAGGCACACTCGTATCTCTACAAGCTTCTGAGGATGTCAAGAGTAGGTAAGGTTCTTCGCGTTGCATCGAATTAAACCACATGCTCCACCGCTTGTGCGGGCCCCCGTCAATTCATTTGAGTTTTAATCTTGCGACCGTACTCCCCAGGCGGTCTACTTAACGCGTTAGCTCCGAAAGCCACGGCTCAAGGCCACAACCTCCAAGTAGACATCGTTTACGGCGTGGACTACCAGGGTATCTAATCCTGTTTGCTCCCCACGCTTTCGCATCTGAGTGTCAGTATCTGTCCAGGGGGCCGCCTTCGCCACCGGTATTCCTTCAGATCTCTACGCATTTCACCGCTACACCTGAAATTCTACCCCCCTCTACAGTACTCTAGTCTGCCAGTTTCAAATGCAATTCCGAGGTTGAGCCCCGGGCTTTCACATCTGACTTAACAAACCACCTGCATGCGCTTTACGCCCAGTAATTCCGATTAACGCTCGCACCCTCCGTATTACCGCGGCTGCTGGCACGGAGTTAGCCGGTGCTTCTTCTGCAGCTAACGTCAAACGAATACGCTATTAACATACCCGCCTTCCTCACTGCTGAAAGTACTTTACAACCCGAAGGCCTTCTTCATACACGCGGCATGGCTGCATCAGGCTTGCGCCCATTGTGCAATATTCCCCACTGCTGCCTCCCGTAGGAGTCTGGACCGTGTCTCAGTTCCAGTGTGGCTGATCATCCTCTCAGACCAGCTAGGGATCGTCGCCTTGGTGAGCCCTTACCTCACCAACTAGCTAATCCCACCTGGGCATATCCTGACGCGAGAGGCCCGAAGGTCCCCCTCTTTGAGCCGAAGCTATTATGCGGTATTAGCCATCGTTTCCAATGGTTATCCCCCACATCAGGGCAATTTCCCAGGCACTACTCACCCGTCCGCCGCTCGACGCCGTTATCGTTCCCCGAAGGTTCAGATAACTCGTTTCCGCTCGACTTGCATGTGTTAGGCCTGCCGCCAGCGTTCAATCTGAGCCATGATCAAACTCTTCAATTTAAGATTTTGTCGGCTCAATGAATACTGAACATTACATAAGTAATGTTTGAATTGACTGTGCTGAATCTTTCGATTCAATGGTCACTTCGTTTCATTGAAACCTAATTTGAAGCCTAAGCTTCTAATTGGATTATCATCAACGAGTGCCCACACAGATTGATAGGTTTATATTGTTAAAGAGCTCTCTTCTTTGTGATTCGCATCACTTCAGAAGAGGCGGCCATTCTAGCGAGATAAAGTTTAGTGTCAACCACTTTTTTCAAACTTTTTTTCAAGCGTTACCGCTTGGCTAGTAAACCGCGCCGACTTCGCTTGAACCCTTATGAGCTCTTGCCCTGTCGACGAGGAGGCATTATAGAGATCGCGCTCACATTGGCAAGCGTTATTTTGAAAAAACTGCAGAAATAACGCTTAACCGCCGACTTTTCATTCAAAGCCTTATTTATCCAACTTTACCCCTAGAAAGCAAACACAATACCCACAGAGTTATCCACATATCGCTATTTTTAGCAAAAAGAAAAGGCCGCATTGCGGCCTTTCTTCATATATATAGAAGAGAATAAACTAGATACCCGAACCGTCTTGCTCGTTGCCATCATCCTCATGAAGTCCACACTCACGCTTTAAACCAAAGAAGCGAGTCTCCTCTTCACTCATTCCTGGCTCCCACTTCTTAGTTGTATGCGTATCACCTACCGACAGGTAACCTTCATCACGCAGTGGGTGGTAAGGCAATCCATGCTCCTCTAGGTAGTAGTGAACATCTTTATTCGTCCAGTCGATTACAGGTAGGAATTTAAATACACCATTTTGAATCGATAGGATTGGCAAGCTGGCTCTAGATTTAGATTGCTCTCTACGTAGACCCGAAAACCAAGTCCCGACTTCTAGCTCATATAAAGCCCGCCTCATTGGTTCTACTTTATTCAGCTTGTTGTATTTTTCAATTCCCTCTATACCTTGTTCCCACAACTGGCCATATCTCGCTTCTTGCCAATTCGCACTTTCTTTTGCTCGATAAACTTTTAGGTTGAGCGTGAGTTGTTCACTCAGTAGATCGATAAAGCGATATGTTTCTGGAAACAGGTAACCCGTATCTGTCAGAATCACGGGGATATCAGGTTTTTGCTGAGTGACCAGATGCAGCATAACCGCTGCTTGAATACCAAAGCTCGACGATACAGCAAACCGATCTTCAAGATTTTCTAACGCCCAAGCTACTCGTTGCTGCGCGGTTAGCTGCTCTAACTCTGCATTAATTTGACCAAGCTGCAGTATTTGCTCTGTCTTAGTTAATGAGAGAAGCTCTGCTAACTTTGGTTTTGAAGCGATTGAATCAAGCATGCAAGTCCCTCTTAGATACTTTGACTTCTTGAATGATGCCAGCACGGATAGCAAAATCACCAAATCCTTCGCCAGCTTCACGCTCTTTGGCCCAACGACCTACGAGCTGATCAATCTCTTCTAGTATCTGTTTATCTGTGATGTTCTCTTTATACATCTTCGGAATACGCGTACCGGCACGGTTACCTCCTAAATGAAGGTTGTAACGACCAGGCGCTTTACCTACTAAACCAATCTCAGCTAACATCGCACGGCCACAGCCATTTGGACAGCCAGTAACACGCAAGATAATGTTGTCTTCTTTAGGTAACCCGTGCTTCTCAAGGATGCCTTCTACATCAGTCACAAACTGAGGAAGGAAACGCTCTGCTTCTGCCATCGCGAGTGGACAAGTAGGAAATGCCACACATGCCATCGAGTTTTTGCGCTGCTCACTTACAGTGTCATCTATTAAGCCATGCTCGCGAGCAATTTTCTCAATCTTGGCTTTTTGACTCTTAGCCACACCAGCAACAATTAAGTTCTGGTTTGCCGTCATACGGAAATCGCCTTTATGGATTTTGGCAATTTCAGCAACACCGGTTTTGAGTGGTTTGCCTGGGAAATCTAGCAGTCGACCATTTTCGATAAACAACGCTAGGTGGTGTTTACCGTCGATGCCTTCTACCCAACCAATTCGATCACCGCGATCGGTAAACTCGTATGGGCGACTCTCGCCAAACTTCACGCCTGCACGCTTCTCTACTTCCGCCTTAAATACATCAATACCAACACGGTCTAGAGTGTACTTAGTTTTAGCGTTCTTACGATTTGATCGGTTACCCCAATCACGTTGAGTCGTCACAACCGCAGCAGCCACATCGAGTGTTTTATCTAGTGGGACGAAACCAAAGTCGTCAGCACGACGAGCGTAAGTAGATGTGTCACCATGAGTCATCGCCAATCCGCCACCCACTAAGACATTGAAGCCCACCAGCTTACCGTTCTCACCGATCGCGACAAAGTTAAGGTCGTTCGCATGTACATCCACATCATTTTGCGGAGGAATCACCACCGTTGTTTTGAACTTACGAGGAAGATAAGTTTTACCTAAGATCGGCTCATCATCGTCGGTGGTTTCTACTTTCTCGCCGTCTAGCCAGATTTCCGCATACGCTTTGGTTTTAGGTAGTAGATGCTCACTGATTTTCTTCGCCCATTCGTAAGCTTCTTGGTGCAACTCTGACTCAATCGGGTTAGTCGTACACAACACGTTACGGTTTACGTCGCCCGCAGTCGCAATTGAGTCAATGCCAATGCTGTTTAGCGTTTGGTGCATTAGCTTGATATTTGGTTTAAGTACACCATGGAATTGAAACGTTTGACGTGTTGTTAGACGGATACTGCCATAAAGCGAATGTTCGGTTGCAAACTTATCAATCGCCAACCACTGTTCAGGTTTAATAATACCGCCCGGCATACGTGCACGAAGCATCACGTTATGCAGTGGCTCTAGCTTTTGCTTAGCGCGCTCGTTACGAATATCGCGATCGTCTTGCTGATACATTCCGTGGAAACGAATGAGCTGGAAGTTATCCGCAGTAAAACCACCAGTGATCTTGTCTTCCAGATCTTGCTCTATGGTTCCGCGCAAAAAGTTGCTTTGAGTTTTCAGACGTTCGTTATCAGATAACTTTCCTAACTCTTCGCCTAGTACGACTTGCTTATTATTTTCAGTAGAAAAAGTCATTAGTACACATCCCTTTGATAACGTTTCGCTTTACGTAATTCATTGATAAATTCTTCTGCATCATCACGTGATAATTTTCCGTGCTGCTCGACAACATGAATCAAAGCTTCATGAACGTCTTTCGCCATGCGTGTAGCGTCGCCACAGACATAGATATAGGCACCATCTTGAAGCCACTGCCACACTTGCTCAGCGTTTTCTAAGATACGATGTTGAACATAAACTTTCTCTGCTTGGTCGCGGCTAAAGGCCACATCTAGACGGTTTAACAAGCCTGATTTCAGATACTTTTGCCACTCAACTTGATACAAGAAATCTTGCGTAAAGGTACGGTCACCAAAGAACAACCAGTTCTTGCCTTCTGCTTCACGATTGTCGCGCTCTTGAATAAAGCTGCGGAAAGGAGCAATACCAGTACCTGGACCAATCATGATGACTGGAGTGTTATCATCTTGCGGTAGCTTAAAGTTATTGTTGTTTTCAACAAACACTTTCACTTCGCCACCTTCTTCCAAGCGCTGAGCTAAAAAGCTTGAAGCGCCACCATAGCGTTTTTCATCACCCTTATCGTATTCAACCAAGCCAACGGTCAGATGGACTTCTTCATCAACTTCTGTTTGGCTCGATGCAATGGAGTACAGGCGAGGAGTTAAACGGCGCAACAAACCTATGAGTTCATCCGCAGAGAGTTTGGTTTTCTTTTCAGAAAGGACATCTACTACCTGAGTATTACTTGCGTACTCACGCAGTTTGTCTTTGTCTTCCACCAGCTTTTCTAGCTTCTTGCTACCCGATAGCTCTGCAAACTTAGCCACCAGTTGTGGGTTCGCCGCGGTGATTTCAAACTTACTCACCAATGCGCTGTGAATAGAGAGGCTTTCACCGTCAACTTCGACACTTTCAACGCCAGATAAACCAACCTTACCGAGAATGGCATTGGCAAGCTCAGAGCTGTTGTCAAACCAAACCCCTAATGCATCACCCGGTTGGTACGTCAGACCTGAGTCCGTCAGGTCGATTTCTACGTGGCGAACATCCTTACCTGAGTCACGGCCTGTAATTTTTTGGCTAGTTAACAAGGTCGCGGTATATGGATTTTGCTTATTGTATTGAGAGTGCCCCGCTACCGCTTGACCAACGGGTAGTTGAACCACATCCGCTTCTTGACCAGAGGCGAGATCGTCTTTGACGGTTTCAAGAGCTTTCGCACGCCACTCTGCTGCTGGCGCGTCGTAGTCCACATCACAATCAATACGATCAATAAACGCACTAGCGCCCTGCTTCGCCAGATAGGCGTCAAAGTCTTTGCCCGTTTGACAGAAAAATTCGTAGCTTGAATCACCTAAACCGATAACACCATACTTCAGATTTGGCAGCTTAGGTGCTTTCTTGGATTGCAAAAACTCATGCAGCTCTATGGCATTATCAGGCGCTTCGCCTTCACCATTGGTTGATGCCACGATAATAACGTGCGTTTCTTTCGCTAAGTTCTTACCTTTGTAATCACTGGCATCAAACAGCGCGACGTCAATACCTTGGGCTTTCGCTTCTTGCTCTAACTGCTCGGCAACACCCTTCGCATTCCCCGTTTGAGAAGCAAAAATGATGGTCAGTTTGCCAGCTGGTTTCGCTGCTACCGCAGCGGCGGCTTGATTAATTGGAGCAGCTGCGCCCGTTGTTTGAGGCTGAGCCTGCGATAATCCCCAAAAATACCCACTTACCCATGCAAGCTGCTGTGAGGAAAGACCGGAGACGGTTTGTTGAAGAGAGCCAAGCTGCTGGTCATTGAGTGGAGCAGCGATGGCAGGTAATTCTTGCTGAGAAGGCCCGTTGTTAGTAGAGGACTCTTTCTTATTTAAAGACATGGTCACGACATCCCTATTCATTGCGTGATGATAGATTAACCACTCTCTTTAATAACAAGAAAGAATAGAAGTGAATGTTTTATAACTTTTGGAATTAAAGGATTAAAGCAGAGAGGCGTTTATATCTTTATTTGGCTTCGATTCTTACTTGTTGAAAACCAACCGCCATGGCAGATTTAGACGCTAAATCGAGATCGATATACTGACACTCCTCTCCGTGAGAGTCGGTCAACAGCACAAAGCCGCCCCGGGCGTGACGAAACTCAACAATCCAAGCGCCCTCTTGAGCGGAAGGTTCAATGATGGCCTCCACCAATTTGTTTTCCCTGTATAGATTCCTTAGCTCAGTAATCGTCATGAGGTTCCTTTCTCTATCGGACACAAAACTCCTAGAGTAAGGATGGTAGAAAGCGTCGAAAGTGCGAACAAATAACGCTCAATATAATCAATAGATATAAAAAAACGCCGCTATATAAATAGCGGCGTTTCTCAATAATTTCTTTTTTAGAAGCTAAACTCAGCCCCAACAAACCAACCATTGGCAAAAATAAACGGCTTACCTAAATCTGAGCCACCAGCAACACGGAAATCTTCAGACTCTAAATCGATCACTCGATAACCACCTTTTAATGCGAGTTGGTTGCCATTCAAATCCATTCGGTACTGAGCACCAGCCATTAAGTCAGTACTCTTGATGCTATTGCTATCACCGAAGTTCATTTCACCAATAATATCAATGGACGTATCTGGAACAGTCAGCTCTGCATAGCCGTACCATGCCCAAATCATTCCATCGAATTCTGTATTTCGTGTCGCGTCTTCTGCATTGATGTATTTGGTATTAGACAAGTCACTTAAAGTCACACCCGCATCAAAGTGCATTAATTCATGCTCAAAAATACGGTAGTAAAGTGTTAAGTCTAATTTATCGAATGCCATGTAATCAGCATCGACACTAGAGTAACGAATTCGAGCATCAGGTACGTACTTAACATTATGCTCTATGGCTGCGTAAAAGCTTGGGGAAGTGTCACTATCACGGTTTACTTCATTAACCTTTGTCTCCGACAACCACATTTCAGCACCAATCTTCGTCGTCAATGATGACTCTTCAGCGACAGCTGGCACTGACATGACAGCAGCAGCGAGTAAGGCTGCAGTTTTAAAACCCATGAACTTGTTTCTCCCAGTAATGGTGCTTGCTCCTCCCAAGACGAGTAATCGTCAATGGAGGTGTATACGATATGCGCGAATTCTACCATACACACCCGCCATCCCAGCAACTATTTATCTCTGGATGAGAATTAACGAGCCTGCGCTACATGAGATTTAAAGAACCATATACCGATCGCAATCACGATGAGCCAAGGTAATATTTTAAGTACTGCACCTAACATTCCAAGCAGAACCATGACAACAATAGAAAACGCTACCCCAGCAAATACCGTCAGCATAGTGACTCCCGTAACGAGTAGTGTCGCGGTAAATACCAAAATAAAAATCAGTTCAAACATACGCTTCTCCTTTGTTTGAACTGACTCTTTCAGATTATGTGCCAACTTCAAAAAAATAAATAACACACTGATTTTATGATACAAAATAAAAAGGCGCTCACGATAAGCACCTTCTTAATAAATTAGATTTGGTATTTTTCACCACACTGTTGGTATTTTTTACACATCCAACTCTTGCGGAATTTTCGCTAAAGCCGCTTCAACCACCTCGATACCCGCACCTGGTTTGTGCGCATTCTCGCTAATGTATCGACGCCACTGACGGGCACCTGGCATCGCTTGGAACAAACCAATCATATGACGAGTAATGTGCCCAAGATAAGCGCCTTTCGAAAGCTGAGCTTCAATGTATGGGTACATTTCCTTTACGACTTGAGAGCGTTTTTTGATCGGCTTGTCTAAACCAAAGATCTGCTGATCCACTTCCGCTAGTAGATACGGGTTCTGGTAAGCTTCGCGACCGACCATCACACCATCTACATGCTCTAAGTGAGACAGAGAATCGCCCAGTGTCTTTACCCCACCGTTTACGGCAATGTTTAGATGAGCAAAATCTTTCTTTAGCTGATACGCACGAGGGTAATCCAACGGTGGAATCTCTCGGTTTTCTTTCGGGCTTAACCCAGACAACCAAGCCTTACGCGCATGAATAGTAAACTGGTCACAACCGCCTTTCTCTGAAACAATCGAAACAAAATCTGTCAGAAACTCATAAGAATCTTGGTCATCAATACCGATACGTGTTTTCACCGTGACTGGAATATCCACCACATCACGCATTGCAGCTACACAATCCGCCACCAACTGAGGCTCCGCCATCAAACAAGCACCAAAACGGCCATTTTGCACACGATCTGATGGGCACCCTACATTAAGGTTGATCTCATCGTAGCCGCGTTCTGCTGCAAGTTTAGCGCAAGTCGCGAGATCTTGCGGGTTCGAGCCACCTAACTGCAGTGCCACCGGATGTTCTTCTTCGTTATACGCTAAAAAATCACCTTTACCATAAATGATCGCACCAGTCGTAACCATCTCTGTATAAAGCAGAGTCTCGTTTGTCAGCAAGCGATGGAAGTAGCGGCAATGACGATCTGTCCAATCGAGCATGGGTGCAATGGAAAAGCGGTTAGCCGCGTATTTACTAGTATTGTCAGGTTTCATAAGGTGTTACTCGAAATCTTACCACTGTATATACATACAGCAACTTGCTAGAATTGCCCCAAATCTACCCATTCAGTACGCATATAGTACGCATCAAAGGAGTAGGACGAATGGCGTCATTCAGCATTAAAAAACGAACACTAAAAAGCGGTGAACTGCGCTTTACAGTGGACATCATAGTCAAAAAGAATTCGGCGATTATACACAGAGAATCGAAAACATTCAGGAAAAAAGAACTCGCCCGAACCTATGCAAATAAACGGGTTTTAGAGTTGGAAAATCCAGACGCATGCGGACAAAAATCCGTACCGCTATACGTACTGTTCGACAAGTTTATGGAAGAGCCTGATTTGTGGGATAAAACCGGACGAACAAAGCAGTATGTCATTAAACTACTTCGTGATTGCGATATTGCTTATGTTGAGAGTGACAAGCTAAGAACAAGTGATCTCATCCAACACTGTAAAAACCGTAAAGGTGCAGGCGCTGGCGGCGCTACCATCTACCATGACATTGCTTACCTTCGTTCAGTAATGAAAAAAGCTAAGCCCGTTTTCAATATTGCTGCCAATTTTCAGATATTCGACGAGGCCGTTCCCGTTCTCACCGACATGGGGCTAATAGGTAAAAGCCAAAAACGAACCCGTCGCCCTACTTCCGAAGAACTCAAACTGCTCAAAGAAGGGCTAGAGCAAAGAGAGAACTATCGACCAAACGGAAAAACACGGATTCCATTCACTGACATTCTTGAGTTCAGCATTCTCACTTGTATGCGTATTGGAGAGGTGTGCAATATTCGATGGGAAGACTTAGACCACGAAAACAAAACCATCGTGGTTAGAGATAGAAAAGACCCGCGTAAAAAGACCGGCAACCATATGTTAGTCCCCCTACTCGGTGAGTCATTTGATATCGCGCTCAAGCAACCGAAGATAAATGAGCTGATTTTCCCCTACAACCCAAGAAGCGTAACCGCAGGTTTTCAGAGAGTACGTAATGAGCTAGGTATTGAAGATTTAAGGTACCATGACTTGCGAAGAGAGGGAGCGAGTCGTTTATTCGAAAAGGGCTACTCTATTGAAGAGGTTGCACAGGTTACGGGGCATAGGAGTTTGAATGTGCTGTGGCAGGTGTATACTCAGCTATTTCCCTCCAACCTACATAAAAAGGCTCAGCAATGAGCCTTTTTTATCAATATAAGCAATTGAAATAAAACACACTTTAACAATAACCGACCACAAAACGCCCACACAGTAAGATTTATAGGATATAGCGTTGGGAATCAGCCTTAAACGCTTTGTTAGCTATTAAGGCAAAAAGTCAGCAAAGACCTCACTATATACCTTTTGCGCCTGTTCAGTTTTTTCAGTTGGTCGTCCATCCGAATCAAGAAAGAGATGAGCTCTCGGTACAAAATTCCCATTAACAACCTCAAGATCATCAAAGCTCATTCCATCGAAATATTCTGGATGGTTCTTTAGATGCAGGTTCAATAGAGGAAGAACTTGTTCCTTTGTAACACCAACTACATTTGACATATTTGTCTCCTTATATTTAATGATTCCGTAAATTCCCAGACTTTAGGAAAGATAGCTAACGCCCAATTGAGGGGTGAACAACGCCTCCACCCAAACCTAAAGCATTGTGCCATAAACACTAAATTTGAAGTAGAAGCAAAAGTGCCAAGCGTTGTGAATCCCTCTTAAATTGCTTGTTATAAATATTTTGAACTACTTATACTTCTCGACAACTACGGCTTCTATAGCCTGACAAAACTCATTGATGTCTTTCGTCTCGACACCGGAACAAGTCAAAAAAATTGAACTGTCTTTATACGTAACCGTGAAGCTTTCATAGTGAACTGCACTACTAAAATTAAAACAAATACTCAACTCAATTGATTTGTGGGGCCCAAACTCATCAAAGCCGTCTACAGACGTAACTATATGTATTGGAGGAACTCGCTCACTATCATGGATATTGTTTGCATACGAAGTAACTTTGCCACGAGTACAGAAATGATTATTCAAACGCTTTTCGAGATCTTTAAGTGTTCTGATTGCTAGCTTTTTAGCGTTAGTTTCAGTTCTCGAGGTTTCGAGAATCTTTTTGTTTAATTGATCAAATTTCCCACCGGGTTTGCCAACCATAAGTCTACGAAAAAAATCAAAATTCACCGATAAAACCTCTAATATTTATAACGCCGCATTAAGGTGTGAGCAACGCTTGGCTATACTTGAGCGAAGCGAAACTGCCAAGCGTTGCGAATCACTCTTAAATGCTTTGTTAGAATTTTCCAGTCCCGATGATTTCTTCCAAAACAGAATCCATTCCGTACAGCTTTTCTCTGACTATCGAGTTGAGTTCTTTCAATGAGTCCAATGCTTCTTTTGTTCCTAGGACCTCACTTGTATAGACTACAGAGCGAATATCAGCTTCATGCCAATGCTCACTTGGAATTCCCGCCAATTCATTTGCACTAGGGTTTCCTGGATAGTAATGAAGAAAATACTTACCCTCTTTATTCTCTATAATTGACCATGTGTGTTTGTTGTCATAAACAAAAAAACATTCCGAATCCATGTCACCTTGGACAACATTCGTGATTGACCCAGAATTTGAAATCATTGCGTTAATCGCCGTTACAATTTTACTCATTAGTATCTCCGACTAAATGATCAATATTTTTTACGTTAAGGTGTCTGAGACGTTCTCTCAACTCACTGACTAGTGCTCGCTTTTTAGGCTCAGACAACTGCTTTTTGCCTAAAGCATACATATCAATATCAGAGAGAGAAGATGAAAAATGCTGCTTTAACTTATCATTACCTTTGATCTGACCAACGATCTCATTAAGAATATTGACTATTTTTTCATTTTCATTTTCGTCTTTAGCATTGTATTCGTTTAGCTTTTCCAACTTCTCTTTAACTTCGGAAAGAGATAACTGATATGTATAATTCACTAACATTCTGAATACAGCAGTGAAGCTCTCTTTTTTGGCAAGAAATAAATAAATCGCAATCGAAGAGGCTCCAATCGTAACGATGTTGGAAATCAAAGATATCCATTTCATTAACTCATCCAATTCTATCTCCTTTATTAAATGAAAATTCTAACGCTTATTAGCTAACTTCCGCCCGCCTAACACGACTCATTTTGTGAATGACTAATTTTAACCAGACAACAATACCATCGGATTATCAACAAGTTGAATATCCAAACTAAAAGTTATTATGCAAACTGTGTTCTATGTCATTAATCAGTACGCTTTCCTGACATTACTCGCAAAAAAGCCCACTCCAAAGAGTGGGCTAACACGATCAAACGTCATATGACGAAGACAATGACACTTACAATGACGTTTTTAATGACGTTCTTCTAGGCGAACAATCCGCTCTTCCATTTTTTCCATCGTTCGACGGATCCACTTGAGATCGGTTTTAATCGCTACACCAACACCAATACCACTAGAGATTGCGCTCACCGCAGCTATGATTAGGGTTTGGTATTCCGCCATTATTTGCTCTCGTTACGTAGGGTTTCCCATAGACCAAGCGCCATCGGTACAAGCGTACCAATGAGACCACCGTAGCTTGCGCCGGACTCACTGACCGAGACCGTCAGCAGCTCAGGATGCCCTGACGCAGCAGCCACACCCGCCGCAATGAGCGCCGCCCCTTTGTAGGTGGACGGCTGTTTGATAAGACTTTCTAGATACTTTTTCATAGCAATTTATTCCCTTTCAGAAACTTGATGGCGTAGGCACTGAGGATGGCTCCTATCACCATCACGATGATTTTCTTGGCGTCTTGTTTGGTCATGCCATTTGTACCCCTTGTTGCGCTTGCTCTAGGGTGTAATGACGACCGACTTCCATAATCGACATCGAATGAATCAGACGCGCCAGCGTGTTGTCGCTGCGTAGGTCAATCGGTGCATCAGGGCTCACGCCGACACGCTTCGCCACAAACTCGGCGTAATGGTCTGAGTTGTTTTCATGGCTTGGCGCAAACTTATGGATAAGCTCACGGATACTCTCTAGGCCGTAGCGCCCTTGGTAGGTATCACGCAGCAATTTGGCCCCTGCTCGGAATCCATATTCCGGTGCTTGGAAGGTTTCAAAACGGCTATCCACCGATGGCGTGACCTTGCCGAGCCAGTTGTTATTTACATTGCTCTCGATGTTGAGCGGGTTATTCGCTCGAACGCCGCGAGGCTTACGAATGGTATTCACCACGTTGGTGACCTCTTGAGTGATGGTTTCAATAACATTGCTCCCACGTTGTGAGCGGGTGACGTAAACCACACCACCCACAAGCAGAAGCATGAAGGCAATAACGGGCGCTCTCACACTGGCACCACGTTGTTATCAACCTTGTCCACGATATTCACGTCCAACACGCTGATAGAAAACGGCTCGGCGTAAGAGACGTACATGCTGAGCGGATTCAGCTCAATGACGTTTTCCGTCCAGAGGATTTTTTCAGAGTATTCCTCCCACGGAATTTCGGTGTACTCCCACACGAGCTGACACGCGAGATGCAGATTGTTGAACGTAAAATTCAACGCCTCCGCCGTCAGTCCGGTGTTGTTGCCTTCGGTTGGGCCAAGCGGCAAACGCGCCACTTTGGTGTAGTTGGCCGTGAGCACCAAAACGTCGTGACTGTCTCGGTTCACATTGACCGGAATACGAACCAAGGGCTCGACAATTTCAGGCGTTTTATCAATATCAAAGCCAATATCGAGCGCTAACCCGTCCCACAGGTTCACATCCGAAAAGCCGTCCGCGTTCAGGCCGATTTGATAGCGAATGTTGATGCTCAGCGTGAACTCAAGCTCTTTGTTTTGATGCCCGTCGATGTCTTCCAGAATCGAGTCACGCATGGCTTGGGGCACAAAGTCACTCACCGTCACCGTTTGACCGTTTTGGTCGACAATGGAAAAGCAGTCTTTACGGATGTAATCGGCGTAGGCTTGTTGCGGGTAGCGCACCGGACGCAAGTCCAAGGTCGGTTTAATCGTCTGAGCCAGAATCCCAAGGTGACCGCCGGAGCCTTGCGACAAGACGTATTGGGCGAGGCGCTCCACCTTGTTGACTGAGCTACCCTCCCCAATGATTTGGCGAATACGGTCAAAAAGTTGTTCGTTCATGAGTGACACTCCAAGATAAACACGCGATCGGTTTCTGCTCCTGTCAGTTCGATGGCGGCGGTCGATTCAATCTCAATGAGCTCACCCGCCAGTAGCGGATAGCTCCCGTTAATCAAAATCTGCTCGGCGTTATCGCTTGGGGTGCGAATCGTGATTTTTTGTCGAGTCAGATTCTCTTCAAGGCTTGCGGGCATGGTGAGCTCTTGCACATCAATGGCGCTGCTCTTGGGCTGCACCTTGGTTTTCACTTGCTGATTGGGCGCAATCTCCATTGGTGGCATTAACTCAATGACCACACGCTGACCGTCAGACGGCGGTTGGAAATCGCCTTTACCAAATTCCACATCAATGGTTTGAGACTCGCTCGAATGCAGCAGCACTCGCCCAAGCAGCTCGTTGTTTTTAATCACCGAGCCTTGTGGAATCGTCACGCGCTCACCCGTCACGGTTTCCATCACAATCGGAGCGCTTGCGTAACGCAGCCACAGCCAAGAGCCGGAGATGGTCACGGGATACGGCTGATTTTCTTGCAGCGTAAATTTCATCGTTTCTTCAGTGCCATCATGGCCACCGCTCCTAGAATCAAGGCAATCACAACCAACATGATGATTTGCTCTTTGCGCGTCTCACTTTGGCCGTTGTCTTGTTTGAATTTCGCCAGCTCCATAATGGAATCTAGGCTTTGTTTGTTTTGCTCGGCTTGGTTACCCGCGAGCCCTGCCAACATTTGCAAGTTCTCCGAGTTCGCCGCGCTCATATCGTCTAAGGCATCACCCGCAAACGACAGCGAGCCATTCATTGCGCTTTCGGCAAATAACAGGCTTTTCTCGATGGCACCGTGGTCAGTGGCCGTGACCGTAATGGTCGAATCCGACACGCCACTGATGGCCGTTCCGAGGTTGTTGCCAGAAATGGCATTTTGACCGCTGACGTTACTGGTCGAGGTGATGTTCTTAGAGCTGGATTTACCACCCATAATTACACTCTCATTGTTAGGTGCGTGGTGTCGGTCAGAGGCTTTTCCGTGGTGTTCAAGCGGCGAACCAAACGCGCCAACGCGGGAAAGTAGGTCTCAGCGGAAATACTGGTTAACCCCGCCTTCTTCACGTAGGTTTGAAGCTCTTGAATGCCGTGAATCACCCCATGACCGGACACGCCCCATAGGTAATAGCTCTCACCGAGGATTTCTCCGGCCACTGTGATGTCGTAGCCCTCACCCGTTAGTTGATAGAGGCTTACGCGCCCTGTCTGGACTTCGGCTTTCAGCTCCTCAAAGTCCTGCGGACAAGCGCGAAAGGCCACCTTCAATCGGGCAAGCGCTTCGGGGCTCTCAGTGACACAGACAATCATTTCTTGCGCAGCACCAGAAAAGCCAAAATGACCACAACCGCCCCAATCAACCAAGGGCTTACCCCTTGAGGGCTTCCCATGTTGATAGAGCCAATGCTTTGGCCGCTGTTATTGGTACTCGTTGCGGTAGAGGGGCCCGCTTGACCGCCACTGATAGGCATGGTGCCGCTGTTGGTGAGGCCACCGCCTAGCATCGGAATCATAAGCCCCCCTTAAGGAGCGCGTAGCCCACAACCAAGAGCACCAACATCATCACAAGCTTGCTTGAGCCCTCAGAGAGCTGAAAGCCCACAATGCCGCCACCCAAAAACACGACAGGGAGTAGAAAAGGCATTACTTACCCCCTTTCATCAGCATCACAACAAGCAAGAGAACAATAAGCGCGCCCACACCCATGACGATGTAAGTCGTATTCATGCCCCCTTGATGGCTCACCAGAGGGCGACCATCGGCGGTCTGCCCCTCTACTTGATGCGGTCGCGCTTCGTCTGGGTTGCTTGCGGTCTGCTTGTTGTCGATGTCGTTTTGAGCCACACCTTTGATCCAAGTGCTGCCCGCATCAGAGACCGCATCGACGAGCTCGCCGCCTGCCTCACTGATTGCATCTAACCAACTCATAGCCACTCCTATTGCGCGTTAACCACAGCCACTTGCTCGATGGCTTCCACGATAAGCGGCACACTGCCGGACGAGGATTTCTCAAGCTCAAATTGCAGTGAGCGCACCGCTTGGGTTTTCAGCTTGCCTTCCGTACCAAAACCCGTACGAATGAAGTCGAGCGAGAACCAACCATCGTTTTGCTCAAGGCCCATCGCCGCCAAGTCGAAAGCGTTGTCCGCTTTGTTGACGTTCATTTCTTCGCGGTCGTCACGAATGACGCGAACACGCTCAATCGTGTCGTCTTTGAAGTGAACACGGTTAATGTTCAGATACGGCGAGCGCTCAGCCCAATCAAACGGCGTACGACCAGAGGCAGACGCGAACCACGTTAGCGAGAAGATGCGCGGCATAAAGATGCGCTGCGTTTGCGCTTCCGTAATATGAGCGCGGGCGCGAATGCTCGGCGCCTCGACACCGCTTTTCGCTTTCAGTTGGATGTACACAAACCAGATTTCGCCTGGCAACGTCACAAGCTCACCTTGGCGAACGCCAATCTTGGTACGCATGGTCATGTCGCTAAACGAGATCACGTAGCGGCCTTGCTGCGTGTAGTTCGAGCGGTGCTCTTGTAAATCCACCATGTCTTGACCAGAGAGTGAGACAATCTCTTTACCGTTGTGAGTGATGCGCACACGCTCAATATCAGACGGGTTAAAGATGTTCGTCACGAGCTCAAGGTTTTGGTAGGTTGGCCCCGACACCAAACGCAGCGTAGCTTGGTTGCCCCATGCCACACCCTCAACAGGGTCGAGCTCTTTTGGACGCGGGTTAAATAGTGTTTGAAGTGCTTCCATTACCGTTCTCCTTAGAACCAGCCAGTTTTGCCGTTGATGGTTTCTTTCAGAGTTTTCATGGCCGCAATGTTGTTAATCGCCGCCAAGATGATGATGGTCAGCAAGGCCGTGATTAACATGTTTTTGTGTTGTGCTTTCATGTTGTTTCCAATTCGTCACAGGTTGAAAAGAGCCTTGATTAAGCGAGGAAAAAACGAGTTGGACAACGGAAGGCAACCTATAGGTTAAGTGGTTAACCTATAGGTTGGAGTGTGAAGGGCATCACCGATAATTTAGGGAGGTTTTCGCCCCTGTTTGGCAGTTAAACGCGCGCTTTTCAACGTTACCAATCCCATCACGAACGAGCATGTATTCCGCAATTGGCTTGTTGATTTTCTGCTTGTTGACCTTGGCCGAGACGAGCGAGGCAATCTCGCTAATCTCTAAGCCTTTCTTGTCAGCCAACCATTTGGCATCGGACATCGAGTTAACCGCGCCAATCCACCAAGTCGAGGATTGTTCGGTCACGGTTTTTGGCACTTCCTGACCACGCTGAAACACCGTGTGAATCACTAAGCCATACTGACGACCACCGCGCAGCAGCTCCCCCGCTTTGCCCTTGAGTTTGCCGGAGGTCTCAACGCAGCTCGCCAACTCTTCGATAACGGCATGCAGCTTGGGCGCATGGCCGTTACCCATAGCCCACACCACCGCGCTAAAGAACTCCAATTCGTCAGCGGTCGCCCCGCCCTTGGGAATGTACGCGAGCTTAAACGACTGACCGGAGCGGCGAGCCATCACCAACGATTTGACGAACGCGACGCGAGATTCCGTGCCATGACACATCTGTCCTTGAAACTTCGCCCCTGCATAATTTCGGTATGGGTCGAAGAACACCGCTTGCGAGGCTTTCGGTACAAGCCCCAAATGCTTCACCGCCGAGGTTTTGCCCCCGCCCGTTCCCGCCACATAAATCACATGCTCGGCATCGTGTGACGGGTTGGAGTTCACCGGATTAGGCAGGTTGAGCGGCTTTGGCTTTTTCGACATTGCGCTTTTCCTCCTCCGCTTTTTGAATCGCTAACTCTTTGATGGTGCGCTTTGAGGTGTAAATCAGACCAAGCACCGCAATCAGCAGCGTAGCCTCTTCGATGTAATCCCCAAACACGGCCATAATGCTGCCGCCGTGTTTATTGAGCACTGGCACCGCCGCATTGATCACTTCGGTTTTGCCTTTTTCATCAAAGCTAAATTCCACACCTGAGATAATGCAGGTGGCTTGCTCGCACAAGGTGAACATCACCCCCATAAAACCTTGCAGCGCTTCATCGTTCAGCCCTTCGGTTTCTGGTGCGGTTTCTTCGGTTAGTTCAGTGGGTGACTCTTCGGTTTCAAGCTGCTTGATAAACCCGCCAAAATCGCCCCAATCGTCGCCCTCAGTCAATGGCTCCAAGGTTTCATTCGGTTGCTGCATTGGCGACCTCCTCAGATTGTGGTTTTGGCATCAACAAGCGAAAAGCCCACAGTAGGACAATCAGTACACCAAGTGCGGTCAATACACGCTTGAACGAAAAGAACGACTTTGAGACGGGCGCTTTCTCTTCGGTTTCGCTTTCGGTTAACTCAGTGCTTTCAACCTTGCTATCACTGGGCTCAGCGATAGCATCAGGCTCAACACTTTCAACGGTTTCTAGTGCGTTGGCTTCGGTTGAATCCAACGCTTCGAGCTTTTGGCCTACCATGATCCTTTCCGTTGAAAAGCGTTCTTCGATGTACTTATCAACGCTTTTGCTCATGGAGCTATTACCGCAATTTGGACACTTGTAATACTTCAAACCAAGGTTGCGACTGTTCTTCGGTGGCTCGCCTTCGGCAATCAAACGTCCTTCACCTACTTGATGTACGGTTGCTTCACTTGAGCACACCGGACAAGGCACATACCCGCGAACCGGATTCGGATGTTTACTCATGGCTATCCTCCACCACTTGCGCGTCTTCAATGCCATCTAACTGGTTGAGGTTAGCGGTCACATGAGCGCGGTACTTCTTACGCGCCACATTGTTGAGCTTGGTTAACTGCTCAATTTGCTCGAAGAAGTTGGGCGCAAGCCCTAACGCTTCCAGTGAAAACGAGCCCGTCATTAACATCTTGGTGGCTTTGCTCATTAGCTTGCTCATGTCCATCTCTTTGAGCTTTTTCACTTCGTTCTCAACGTTGGCCGTTAATTGGTCTGCCGCATCTAACGCGGCAAGGTCACGCTGACATTCTTGAATAGAGAGTGATTTCATTGGTTTTCCTCTGTCTCACGACGTTAGTTAATAAGATGCCCCTGATTCCCATCGTTGGCGTGTTTGATTGTTGGCTAAGCGGCTAACCTGCCTTCTAGGTAGTCAGATTTAACGCTCTGCCAATAGTTAATTTCTTCTTCGGTCGGCTCATTAGGTACTGGCTCTTTTAAAACACTCTGCCAATACGCTCGCCTCTCTAAAAAATGTTCATATTGAGCTTGGTACTGCTCTCTTGCTTGCTCTCGAATATCACTTAAGTCGATATGATGCCGAGTGCCATAAACCTCTCGCTCCAACACTTCACTATATTGGCCCGTTGCACCGAGCAGCTCCATTGACCAACCACGCGCCCCACACGCCCAATGCAAGAAGCTGTCTAATCGTTCACGCGATTTATCACCATCAAAGGTGATAGAAAAACGATTCGTGCTCGAAACGTGCATTTCTTTTTGCTTCATATCTTGAGTGACTTTCTTGGCCGCTCGCTCTAAACGAATGATGCGACTTTGCAGTTTGTCCAAATACGCTTGAGGTTGATCTTGTTTCTTCGCAATGCCGGACGCTTTAATGGTTTGAGCCTTCATCTTGTTGATGCGAGAAAGTGAACGTTGTAGCGGTTTCTTCCATTGTTCTAACTTGTAGCCAAGCTCTTTAATCACGGCGGTAATGTTGTCTGCTTCGAACGTGGCTAATGTTTCCCATGCCGGAGCGCGAGAACAACGCGCAATGTTATAGCGATTGCCACGAATCAAGCCTTGGTCTGCGTTCTCACCTTTCGCGGCATAACCGAGCGCTTTAATTAGATAGGAGCTTGCCGCCTTGGGTTGTTTAATCCATTCAAGGTGCGCCATCCCCTGCCCCCAAAGTGCTTCAAGTCGTTTCGCCCAATCAGCAAAAACCGATTTATCTACCGACCAACGCATCACCAAATGAATGTGAGGGTTTGGCTCACCGATGATTTCGCCGTTTTCATCCTTGCTTGGTGGACACTCTGCCACCCAAATGTAATGAAAATCCGCTTTGTCTCGGTCTGGGCCGAACTCGGTTGGCTTCGCTTTGTAGTGAGGCTCAATTTTTCTTCCGGTCTCAGTTTCCCAACCGCGCTGATACATTTTCTTGCAGCCATCCAAGAAGCGAGAGACCTCTCGCCCCATCGTAGTCTCAAGCACTTTGACCACCTTGAACGGTTTCTCGGGTAATAAGGTGTATTGCCCGTCTTTGCCGTGAACCAACGTCCCTTTGTCTCGCTCAAATCGAATCGGCGTGTAAGGTCGCCCTTCGGCTTCAGTCATTGCCCCGAATAACGCCATGCGCTGCTCACGCGAAAAGGTAAGCGTTAAGAACGTGGTGAAACCATCATGGCACTGAGCAACATAAGCGCCCGACTCAAAGATTTTCGACACACTTCGTTTAGTGAGCTTTTCTGTGAAGCGTTCCCCAACATTGGCATCCGGTGCGCTTCCTGCTGGCGGTTGAGTGACTATCTGCGCTCGATGCTGACCTGACCAATCTCGTTTTTGTAGATGCAAGGAAACAGGGGATGATTCTGGGGTAAACGTTGTTTTCTCATGCGCAAGCGGTAAGACAGCCGCACTCGTTCGCCCTGTAGTCGCGTACAGGCTTTCAAAGCTGTCATGCCCTTTCCTGCTATCAAGCTCCGTTTTAACGCCGCGAGGATGCTTGAGCACTCGCAAACGCTTATCAATTCGAGCGATTTTCTGGCGTTTTTTGTCGTGTCCGACTTTTGCGCCCTTGGACAAGCCTATTGTTTCCTCGCTATCGCGAGCCGCTTCGCGGATGTGTTTGGTGCGCAGAAAATGCAGTTGTTCATAGATACGGAGTTTTTGGTTCTCACTCTCAGCCCATTGCTGAAAATCAGAACCTAAAAAACCCGCTTCATAGCAGGCATTGGTTTTCAAAATTTTATCGAGTGGGCGAACAGCTCCGCCCACATACAGTAGATCTTCTTTTTTCATTACTTAAGTTCGTCGCCACGTAAGCGGGTTTACGTTCAAGCCTTTCGTTCTCTTTTGATTTAAGCCGTGTTCCTCGCGGAGCTTTTGCAAAATGCTGATAGAGCGCTGTCGCTTTTTAGGGTCTGGGTTCACCATTCCCGCCATATCAGGACAGGGCAAATGAATGGGGTCAGATACCTGCACAGTTACACCTCCAAGCTCTCTAGTAGCTCAATGGCCTCTTGGAGTTGGCAACAAACCTGATCCAAATAGGCTTCGGCATTGGGTACTGGTGCGATTCGTGAGCCAATAGCCTCAAGCAGTGCTTTGGCTTCGCTTGAGTGAGTAAAATCAATGTTGATTGCGTGAATGGGTGTATTCATTGTTTGCTCTCCCTAACCGTTAACTGATAGCCAATCTTGCTTCGCTTCTTCGTGTCGCTTATCGATGTAAGCGGCCAAATCTTCGACTTTGATTAGAGAAGGACTGCGCTCAGAATCACGCAACTTGAAGGTAGGAACAGGGAAATCACAGGCTTTCGCTCGCTGCTCCGCTGTCTTAGGAGTAATGCCAAAAAATTCTTGGCTAATTTGTTTTAGCTCAACAGTTGGACTTTCAAAACGAGCTAATAGGGCAAAACTTGTATTCATACTTCCTCCGTGTAGTACACTAGAGGGAGTTAAAGGAAATTCTAGTTCCCCTTAACATCCCCAAACTCAACAAAGGGAATTATTGAGGATCTAATTTCTTAAATCAACCCCAAAAGTACACGGAGATATTTTTATGGGAAGTTTTGAGGAGCAACTAAAAGAGCTTAAGCGATTAACCAACACCGCTAAGAACGTTGATTTAGCAAAGGCTCTTGGTAAGTCTCCAAAGACAATTTCCAACTGGAAACACCGAAACCACATCCCTGAGGATATTTTCATCAAAGCTAGAGAGCTGTCACAAAATGGCTCACTTGCTCCCCGTGGCTACCTAGAACTCAAGTTCTATGACGTTGAGGTAAGTGCGGGTCATGGAGCTCTGGTTGAAAAAGAAGAAGAATCAAGCGCAATGGTGTTTAGTGAGAAGTTCATTAGACAAGAGCTTGGTTTCAACCCAAACAATATTTTCCTAATGCCTGTCCGTGGTGACAGCATGAGCCCTACCCTCAAGAACCAGAGCATTGTGATGGTCAATCGTGTTGATGGATTCTCAAATGACGGTATCTATGTTTTCCGCTTCGATGGCCGCTTGATGGTGAAACGTATTCAGTTCTTACCACAAGGAATCAAGGTTGTTAGTGATAACTCAGCTTACGAGCCGTGGGAACTTTCTAAGAGTGATATTCAAAGCGCGGATTTTGAGATCATTGGTGAGGTGGTTTGGTCAGGGCAAAGGATGTAGCTGAAAATAGTACTAAACTATTAGTAACATACCTTTAAGAAAAAACTATGTGAGCTCATACGCTAATGGATATCAACTTACTTACAAAAAGGGAATATTTGACGAGTCATGATTTCTACAGAGATCTCATTGATTACTTAGTACAAGAAGCTCAAAGTGATATTGGATACTTCCATTTTTATTCCCATGATGGTGATGAAATCGCTCTAAATGTTTGGTCAACGTCTGTTTTGAAACACTGCCACTCAAGTCATGAAACTCACTATCCACTATCGTCTGCCGGAATATGGGCGGACAGTATACGAGCCCAAAAGCCAGTCATACATAACCACTATGACGCGAGTTACTCGACAATTGACTCTTTGCCTGAAGGTCATATTAAATTAACTCATCACTTCAGTGTTCCATTGATACTAGATAATCATGTAGTTGCCGTCATTGGGATAGGTAACAGCAAAGATCCATATGCTAAAGAGTTCGTCTATGATTTCTTTAAAAGGGTCAACGATTTATGGCCAGAGGTTCAATCCAAGGCCAATAGCATAGACTCTGTTCATTCAAAGAATCAGCTAGCATTTGAATCTCATAGCCCTGTCGAAATCATGACCGATATGCTCGGGGCAATATCTCGTGCCCTTGAGATTCGAGATGAGTACACATCTTCCCACCAAAGAAATGTCTCTCATATATGCGCTCTGATAGCAGAAAAGCTATCCCTCAAAGAAAACGTAAAAGAAGGCTTAATCATAGGGGCACTGGTTCACGATATCGGCAAAATTGTGATTCCTTCTCAGATATTAAATAAGTTGGGAAAACTTATGCCAGCAGAATACAAGTTGCTCCAAAGTCACTCTGAAGTTGGGGCAAAAATTTTTAGCGAGGTTTGCTTTCCTTGGCCAATCAAAGAAATGATCGAACAGCACCATGAAAGACTTGACGGTTCAGGTTACCCACATGGAATAAAAGGGAACAAAATAGTACTTGAGGCTCGCATCATTGCAGTCGCTGACACGTTTGACGCCATGGCAAGTGATAGACCCTATAGAAAGGCTGTAGGGGCATTAAAAGCCTTAGAAACCTTAAAACAAGGCAGGAACAAACTGTATGATCCCTACGTGGTAGATGCATTTCTAACTTGTTATGAAGAAGATGAAACGTTAGGAGGCCTGTATACGCCAATAAGTGGTTTTCAATAGTCTGGTACGTATTTAGTACGTATGACTCACTGGCGAGACTAGCAATAGCTTAAAAGTGAGTCCAATCGAGCATGGGTGCAATGGAAAAGCGGTTAGCCGCGTATTTACTAGTATTGTCAGGTTTCATAAGGTGAGTCTCGCAGTAAAGTGAGCATCTTGGTGAAAAATCGATTCGCGATTATACACACAGAATCACAAACATTCAGGAAAAAGAGAAACTCGGACAGCAATACCTAGACAAGCTCAATACAAGTGGCGTCGCGTGTGCCATGCGCCATTCAGCACTTTACCACCAGTAGGCCAAAAACTGCCTGCCTCAATAGCAACATCTTAATTGTTTGATTATGTGGAGATAAAATCGATCATCATTCTAAGCTCAGAAAGCAATATCACCTTTTGGTCTACGGGTGACCAAAAGCAAGGTTAACCCCCAGGATTACTGACTCTACCAGTTTCATTTGCTCGCCACGCCCTTGTCTATCAACAATAGAATCTACCTCTAAGCACATACCATACTGTCACCAAGACAGCAAAACGGCGCTAACTCTTACTGATCTTGTTTCGTTTTCCATCAACTTAGAGTAACTTAGGCGGCATAAGCCATTAAGGTTCATTGGGGTAACTAACTGAACAAGCAATCATAAATTACCCATAGATCAACGATAAACCTCAATAAATGGTATATTATTAAAAATGTCCATGAGGAATGGTGAACAGTTTGGATCAACAGCTAGTGACACAAATTGAAGAAATATGCGCTGCTCGCGGCGTACGACTCACTTCACAGCGTAAGCGTGTATTTGAGTTAATCTGTGCGAGCCCCAAAGCATCAAGCGCTTATGAGCTGTTAGAAGATTTGAAACAGACTGAACCTCAAGCAAAGCCGCCAACGGTCTATAGAGCCTTGGAGTTTTTGTTAGAACAGGGGTTTATTCATCGAGTCGAGTCAACCAACAGCTATATCCAATGTGGCTCTTGTAACGCCCACACGCATTATTCACACATGCTGATCTGTGATAAATGCAGTAATGTTATTGAACTGCTAGATGATAGTTTGGTAGCCTTGTTAGTTAACAATGCGGAAAAGCATGGATTTACCATCACCAACCATGTGATTGAATCTCACGGTGTTTGTAAAAACTGCTCATCCGAATAAGCGAAATAAAGATATAGAAGAAAGTTATGCGCGCTGAATTTGTAAACCCGTTTTTAGCTTCTTTAATGAACGTTCTAAAGACGATGGCTTCACTGGAGTTGAAGCCACAAAAACCTCGTGTTAAGAAAGATGAAATCGCACGTGGGGATGTATCAGGTTTAATAGGGATGGTTGGTCCGCAAAGCCGCGGTTCTATGTCTATTACCTTTGATGAGAGTCTTGCATTAGAAATCATGCAAAACATGCTAGGTGAGCGCCCGAATGGTCTAAACGACGAAGTGACCGATATGGTGGGTGAAATCACCAACATGGTAACAGGTGGCGCAAAACGTATTCTAGCTGATAGCGGTTTCGACTTTGATATGGCAACACCTGTTGTCGTATCTGGTAAAGGCCATACGATTCGTCATAAATGTGAAGGCTCAATCATCATCATGCCTTTTTCATCTCAATGGGGTAATGCCTTCATTGAGATTTGCTTTGAGTAACCGCTCAACGAGATCAAAAAAGCTTCCCTCGGGAAGCTTTTTTATTAGGTCATGCAATAATGTTGCGCGTCTTTAGAGCTAGCAAACAGTCATCCACCAGCTCATCAATTGATTTTTCTCCCGCTAACAAATCGATCTCTGGATTGATAGGAGCCTCATATTCAGAGTCGATTCCTGTAAAATTAGGGATCTCTCCTGCTCGGGCTTTTTTATACAGCCCTTTAGGATCGCGTTGCTCACATACCTCAAGAGATGCATTGACGAAGACTTCAATAAACTCCCCTTCCGGAAGCAGGTCTCGGACAAGCTGACGCTCTGTTCGGTGAGGGGAAATAAAAGCAGAGAGAACGATTAAACCTGCGTCAGCCATGAGTTTAGATAGTTCACCGATGCGACGTATGTTTTCTCGGCGATCTTGATCAGAAAAGCCCAAATCACTACATAAACCATGTCGAACATTGTCACCATCAAGCAAGTAGGTGTGGTAGCCCAGTTCTGCTAGCTTGTTTTCTAACGCTCCAGCCACAGTGGATTTTCCTGCACCTGAAAGACCTGTAAACCAAAGCACAGCCGGTTTTTGCTGCTTTAAGTTAGCACGAAACTGCTTATCGATAGCATGCTTATGCCAAACGATATTTTCATCCTTAGTTGGCGTTTCCGTTGTCATAACTGTGTCCTTTTAATACGGGAAAAACTGGGGAATAAGCGCCAATACCAGCACTGAATATACGATTGATAACGGTATTCCCACACGAATATAGTCGGTCAATTTGTAGTTCCCTACGGTGTAAACCAATAAGTTAGTTTGATATCCGTAAGGAGAGATAAAACTCGCGCTCGCGCCAAACAACACCGCCATTACAAACGGCATTGGGTCAACCCCATAACCAATGGCCATGCTGTAACCAATTGGAAAGGCCAAGGCTGCGGCTGCATTGTTGGTTACCAGTTCGGTTAAAATCAGAGTCAACAAGTAGGTCGCAACGATAGCGCCAAACACTCCCCAGCCGTTGAATGCTTCAATAAACATTTGGCCCAATGTCATCGATAATCCGGACGAAAGCATAAGCTGAGCGATAGAAAGCGCAGAGCCAACAATCACCACAATATCGATAGGAAAGCGGCGGCGCAGCTCACTAAGTTGAACAATGCCGGTAAACAAAGTTAAAGAGAGGAAGACCGAGAGCCCTTTAATTAACGGCACAACATTAAGAAGCGCAAGCCCTATGACACTGGCAAAACCGATCAAAACGATCGCGGACTTGTTGGCATCAAGACGTGCGCTCGAATCAAGATCATTCATAAGGACGAATTCTTTGCGATGCGCTTGTCGCTCTTGTTCAAATCGTTTACCTGGTACCAACACTAGGGTGTCACCCGCATTGAGCGTAATATTCCCAAGTCCACCTTGAAGACGCTCATGGCCTCGACGAATGGCAACCACTACTGCGTCAAACCGATCTCGGAAATGGCTCGATTTCAGAGTCTTATTGCAAAAGCTTGCCGATGAACTCACCACCACTTCCACAAAGTTTTGTCCATTCAAGTGATGCTGACCAAACAGCGTCAAACCTTGGATTTCTTGCAATGTGGCAACACTTTCAATATCACCACAAAACAGAAGACGGTCGCGAGCTTGGAGAACAAAATCAGGATCGACGGAAGGCATCGTTTGACCATCGCGAATCACTTCCGCTAGGAACAGTTTTCTCAGTGCGCGAAGATTATTCTCACTAATGCTGCGCCCAACCAGTGGCGATCCTGGCTCTACGCGAGCTTCCAAAAAGTAAGGAAGATCATCTTGATTGTGATCATCATGGTTGGGAAGCAGGTAACTTAATGGCACTAAGATCAAAAGCCCACCAACTAGAACAGAAAGGCCGATCATAGTCGGCGTGAAAAACCCTAAACTCGGGAGCCCTGCGTCTTCCACAAAGCTGTTGATGATCAAGTTCGTTGACGTTCCGATCAACGTCAAGGTGCCCCCTAAGATCGCGGCATATGAGAGAGGGATCAACAGCTTTGAAGGTGCATGCTGTTGATTGCGCTTAATCGCACCAATCAGCGACACAACCACTGCTGTGTTATTCGTGAAAGAAGAGAGCAGAGCAGTCGAGACACCCAGCTTCGCCACTACAGTACCTAACCGCCCTGTTGATAGCGACCGACTCACCCAACTGATCAAGCGAGTCTTCTCTAGTGCCGCTGACGCTAAGATCAACAGAACAAGAGTCACCAAAGAAGAGTTAGTAAAGTTTGTGGCAACCTCGCCGACCTCAATCATGCCAGCAAGAAACGCAATAAAGGCTGCGCCAGCAAAAATGAAGCTCGGTTTAATCCGCGTTGTTAGTAGGCATGTAACAATGCCCAATAACAATGCCAATACCAATCCTTGTTGCCACATAACACTTCCTTGTCAGCCTAGTGACTACTTCAATAACTGGCTGATGTCTTTTGCTTCCCAATGAGGGAAGTGCTTACGAACAAGCGCATTGAGTTCCACTTCAAAAGCTGAAATATCACCCGCTTTCGCTTCTACTTGAGTCAAGCTCTCACGAACAAGACCAGCGCCAACAGTCACATTAGTAAGACGGTCAATGACGATGAAACCACCAGTGTCTGCACATGATTGGTAGGCATCAAGCGCCACAGACTCTGTTAACGTTAGTTCACACAGACCAATACCATTGAGCGGAAGTTCTACGGCGCTATGCGTTGACAGGTTGTTAATGTCGTATTGATGGCGAATCCCTTCAACACGGCCAACGGTTTTCTTACCCGCAATCTTAATGTCGTACTCGCGACCCGGCTGCAGCGGCTGCTCTGTCATCCAAACGATGTCTGCCAACAGATGGTTGCTTGACTCGACTTGTGCCTTCTCTAGCACAATCAAGTCACCACGGCTGATATCAATCTCATCTTCCAATGTCAGGGTGACTGCTAAACCCGCTTGAGCTTGCTCTAAGTCACCATCAAAGGTGACAATGCGTGCCACTTTAGATGTTTTGCCCGATGGCAACGCTTTAATGCTGTCGCCAACGTTTACGCTACCTGAAGCAATCGTGCCGGCAAAACCTCGGAAATCGAGATTAGGGCGGTTCACGTATTGAACTGGGAAGCGAAAATCGCCAGACGTCTTATCTTGGTCAACATCGACGTTTTCGAGTAACTCAAGCAGTGACGGGCCTTCAAACCAACTCATTCGTGGGCTTGCTTCCACAACGTTATCGCCTTCTAGAGCAGATAGCGGAATGATCTGAATGTCGGTTTCGCCCTGAAGGTTCTTGGAAAACGCTAAGTACTCGTCGCGAATTTCTTCAAAACGCTCTTGAGAATAATCGACAAGATCCATTTTGTTCACGGCGACAATAAAGTGCTTCAAGCCAAGCAGGTTCGAAATGAACGAGTGGCGGCGCGTTTGATCGAGCACCCCTTTACGGGCATCAATTAAGATCACCGCAAGATCACACGTTGACGCACCTGTCGCCATGTTGCGTGTGTACTGCTCATGTCCAGGAGTGTCAGCAATAATGAACTTGCGCTTTTGAGTCGAAAAATAACGGTAAGCGACATCAATGGTGATCCCTTGCTCACGCTCTGCTTGCAAGCCATCAACCAGTAACGCTAGGTCTGGGCGCTCGCCCGTTGTGCCGACACGTTGGCTGTCGTTGTGCACTGCCGCTAGCTGATCTTCATAAATCTGCTTCGAGTCATGGAGCAAGCGACCAATTAAAGTACTTTTGCCGTCATCTACCGATCCACAAGTCAGGAATCTAAGTAGTGATTTGTATTGATGCTGTGTCAGGTAACCTTCGATACCTAGCTCTTCTAATTGAGCTTCTACTGCGCTATTCATGTTTCTTTCCTTAGATCCTTAATTAGAAGTAACCTTGGCGTTTTTTCAGTTCCATCGATCCAGACTGATCATGGTCGATCGCGCGGCCTTGACGTTCACTCGAGGTCGCTACCAACATCTCTTCGATAATGCCAGTTAACGTATTGGCTTCAGATTCAATTGCGCCAGTCAACGGGTAGCAGCCAAGCGTACGGAAACGTACACTCTTCTCTTCAATTTTCTCGCCTGGCTCTAGCTTCATGCGATCATCATCAACCATGATCAGCATGCCATCACGCTCAACGACCGGACGTTTGTCAGCCAAATACAGAGGAACAATTTCAATGTTCTCTAGGTAGATGTATTGCCAGATATCTAGCTCAGTCCAGTTCGACAATGGGAAGACGCGGATGCTTTCACCCTTGTTGATTTGACCGTTGTATGTACGCCAAAGCTCAGGACGCTGGTTTTTTGGATCCCAAGTGTGGTTCTTGTCTCGGAATGAGTAGACACGCTCTTTTGCGCGAGATTTCTCTTCGTCACGACGAGCACCACCAAATGCCGCATCAAACCCATACTTGTTCAGAGCCTGTTTCAAACCCTGAGTTTTCATGATGTCGGTATGCTTAGAAGAGCCATGCACAAATGGGCTGCATCCCATCGCCAGACCTTCTGGGTTCTTATGTACCAAAAGCTCGAAGCCATACTTCTCTGCAGTGCGATCACGGAACTCAATCATCTCTTTGAATTTCCAGTCAGTGTCGACATGCAACAGCGGAAAAGGAATCTTACCTGGGTAAAATGCTTTACGAGCTAGATGCAGCATCACCGATGAGTCTTTACCGATTGAGTACATCATCACCGGGTTATCAAATTCAGCCGCCACTTCACGGATGATATGAATACTCTCCGCTTCGAGCTGCTTGAGGTGGGTTAAACGTTCTTGGTCCATGTTAGTGCTTCCTTTGCGGCTCTCTATGAGCTTCTGACTAATCAAATAATGAGTTATGCGAATTGGCGTTGCTGCACGACAGGCTGTGGATTGAACCACGCCAGTTTGTCTGACAGAGACACCACTTCACCAATGACGATGAGAGACGGTGATTGCGCGTCTTTCGCAAGTTCAGCCAGTTGAGCTAGCTGACCTTTGAATATTTTTTGGGTTGCCTGAGTGCCACGTTCAATGATTGCGATGGGCGTTTCAGGGGAGCGACCTTGTTCAATCAGCTGACTTTCAATGTAGTCAGACTTCATTAACCCCATGTAAATCACCAAGGTTTGATTACCTCGTGCAAGGGTCGACCAATCCATCTGATCGCTTTCTGCTTTTAGGTGACCAGTAATAAACATCGCTGACTGAGCGTAGTCTCGATGAGTCAATGGAATACCGGCATAAGCGGTCGCACCTGCTGCGGCAGTAATACCTGGGATAACTTGGAAAGAGATGCCCGCATCAGCAAGCACTTCCAGCTCTTCTCCTCCGCGACCAAAGATGAATGGATCGCCACCTTTAATCCGAACTACGCGATGCCCTTGCTTTGCGAAATCGACGAGCAGCTGGTTGGTTTTTTCTTGCGGAACACTGTGATGACCGGCGCGCTTACCGACACAGACCAAAATCGTATCACTTGGCACTAAGGCCATGATTTCATCCGAGACAAGGTAGTCATATAAAACGACATCAGCTTGCTGCAGGAAACGAATGGCTTTCAGAGTCAGTAACTCGACATCACCAGGCCCAGAGCCCACTAACGCCACTTCTCCTTGAGCAAGAACACTCTGACCAATCGTATTGAGGTTTGCTTGTTCTGTTCGCGAAGTCTGTCGGTTACTTCGCGGAAATTGAGAAACTGTATCCTTGCTCGCCATCGTGACATCCTTTCCTAATTGATGATGGCATTATGGCCGCCAATACATATTACCTGAAATTCTAAAATTTCATTTTTTATATCAATAACTGATAAGGAGAGATTCGACATCGGTTGTTGTTTGAGCAATTTTGAGAGATTGTCAGCAGAACACCATAAAGCGCCCGCGTAACATCACAAATTACTAGAGTTTGAAATCATTGTTTCATTTCATTTTGTTACATTAAGCACGATCCCAACTAACGCTATCGGAGCTTAAAAATGAAAGTAGCAGTGAAACCCCTTTCAATTGCTGTTTTAGGTGGAATGCTGACCATGGCAGGTCCAGCTATGGCAGAAACAATCAAATTACGCATCGTAGAAACCACGGATATTCATACCAATGTCATGGACTACGACTACTACAAAGACAAACCATCACAAAAAATTGGTTTAACGCGTACTGCTACTTTGGTTAAACAAGCCCGTGCAGAAGTGGAAAACAGTGTTTTAGTCGACAACGGAGACCTGATCCAAGGTAGCCCAATGGGTGACTACATGGCCTCTAAAGGTATTGAAGCGGGCGAAGTCCACCCGGTATACAAAGCCATGAACCAACTCAACTATGATGTGGGCAACATTGGTAACCATGAGTTCAACTATGGTTTGGAGTTCTTAGCAGAAACCATCAATGACGCCGACTTCCCGTACGTAAGCGCCAACGTTTTTGACAAGAAAACCGGAAAACACTACTTCAAGCCATACATCATCAAATCGCACAGCTTTAAAGATGTGGAAGGTGTGGAACACGAAATTAAAGTCGGTTATATCGGCTTTGTTCCGCCACAAATCATGGTCTGGGACAAGAAAAACCTAGAAGGTAAAGTGTTCGCCAAAGACATCAAAGAGACGGCTGAAGAGCTAGTTCCTCAAATGAAAGCGGAAGGCGCTGACGTTATCGTTGCTATCCCTCACTCTGGTGTCTCTTCCGATCCACATAAAGTGGGTGCAGAAAACTCGACCTACTACTTATCTCAGGTAGAAGGCATTGATGCGATTGCCTTTGGTCACTCACACGCGGTATTCCCAGGAAAAGGGTTCGATAATATCCCTGGCGTAGACAACCAAAATGGCACCATTAACGGCGTTGCGGCTGTAATGCCAGGTCGTTGGGGTAGCCACGTTGGTGTTATTGACCTTGAGCTAAAAGAAAAAGATGGCAAGTGGACGGTAGTGAAAGGGCAAACTGAGGCTCGCCCTATCTACGACAAGAAAACGAAGAAATCTTTAGCTGAAGCGGACGCTGAGATGGTGAAAGCGCTTGAAGCAGACCACAAAGGTACGCGTGATTTCGTGAACCAACCAATTGGTAAAGCAAACGACGTCATGTACAGCTTCTTGGCGCTTGTCCAAGATGACCCAACGGTACAGATCGTCAACCTAGCGCAAAAAGATTATGTCGAGCGCTTTATCCAAGGTGACCCTGATCTTGCAGATATTCCAGTCCTTTCTGCCGCCGCACCATTTAAAGCGGGCGGCCGTAAGAACGACCCTGCAAACTTTACTGAAGTTGAATCAGGTCAGCTGACTTTTCGTAATGCCGCCGATCTTTACTTATACCCGAACACGCTAGTCGCAATGAAAGTGACGGGTAAAGAAGTCAAAGAGTGGCTGGAATGTACAGCAGGTCAGTTCAAGCAAATTGACGTTAACAGTACCGCTCCACAAAGCCTGATCGACTGGGATGGTTTCCGAACTTACAACTTCGATGTCATTGACGGTCTGAACTATCAAATTGATGTGACAACACCAGCCAAGTACGACGGTGATTGTAAGCTAGTGAATGACGGTGCCGAACGTATTGTTAACCTAACTTACCAAGGTAAGCCGATTGATATGAAGCAGGACTTCATCATCGCGACCAACAACTACCGTGCATACAGCAATAAGTTCCCGGGTACGGGTTCTGAGTTTGTTGCATTTGATTCTCCAGACGAAAACCGCTCTGTCATTGCGTCTTACATTACTCGTGTGAGCAATGAGAAAGGCCAATTTACTCCGAGCGCAGACAACAACTGGTCATTTGCACCAATCAAATCAGACAAGCAGCTGGATATTCGCTTCGAAACATCTCCAAGTGAAAAAGCGGCGAAATTCATTGAAGAAAAAGGCCAATACCCAATGAAGCGTGTCGCAACCGACGATGTTGGCTTTGCGGTTTACCAAATCGACCTGCAGAAGTAACTCAGTTATCACAATTCTAGCCGCGACCAAGTTCGCGGCTTTTTTGTTGCTCGGCATTTTCGTGAAATCAGTTACACTCTTTGACACTGTTAACCACCTATACCCAGTTCTATGATCGACGTTTTTAAACAGCAACTCATCTCTCATGGCTTTAACACAGACGAAACAGAGCAGCTGTGCCAGTCTGCAAAATGGATAGAACTACCAACACGCCACATTCTGCTCCATCAAGGAGAAGTGGCTCAGGAGATTTACTTTTTGCTAGAGGGTATTTGCCACTCCGCCTATCTCACAGAGAAAGGCAAAGAGTTCAGCAAAGAGTTTTACTGGGAAAACGACTGGATCATTGGATTCGAGGGCCTAATCAAACAGCAGCCTTCGTCTTACCTGCTCGAATCTCTGACACCTTGCTCCCTCGTTTCACTACCGATAGAGACATTGCGAAATTGGCGAGAGCAAAAACACGGTATCTATCTCAAATTGCTCGAAACGCAACTCATGCATAAGGAAAACAAAGAGCGATTTATGTTGCTCTATTCGCCTGAAGACCGTTATGCCCTGTTCTGTGAGCACTTTCCAAACTTGCATGAGCGCCTTAACGACTACCAAGTGGCTGCATACTTAGGTATTACGCCCATTAGCCTCAGCCGCATTAAAAAACGTATGCAAAATTAACAATGGTTAATGCCGCAATAAAGCAAGACCGTTAGTGTCGTCATGATTCAGCACTTAGTGAAAAGGACAACTATGATTACCTGGCAACAACTCACTTTTGAACAGCTTTCAACCACTCAGCTTTATCAACTACTCAAGCTACGCGTTGACGTGTTTGTCGTTGAACAAACATGCCCTTACCCTGAACTAGACGACAAAGATCATCAAAGGGGTGTACATCATCTATTGGGCTACCGCGAAGACCAGTTAGTTGCGTGCGCTCGATTGCTCCCTCCCGGAATCAGTTACCCATCCGCGAGTATTGGTCGTGTCGCAACGAAAGAAAATGAGCGAGGAAGTGGGCTTGGCCATCAATTGTTGCAGCAAGCACTTTCCGCCTGCCAACAACTGTGGCCAGAGCAGTCTATTGAGATTGGCGCCCAAGAGCACTTAGCTAAGTTTTACGAGAAACATGGATTTGTTCAAACGTCTCCCATGTATTTGGAAGACGACATTCCTCATATCGATATGAAATTGAGCAAGGAATAAATGTCCGCGCATCACCTTGCCATCTTGTTACTCGTACTGGGCAACTTTGCAGCCTCAGTGTCTGATATCGCCGTAAAACTGCTTGATGGTGACGTCCCCACCTTCCAGTATGTCTTTATTCGTCAACTATTTTCATTGCTACTGATATGGCCTTTATGGCATCGCCAACCTAAAAAAGAAAGAGCACTTATCTCTTGGAAGCTTCAGTTGCTGCGAGCCCACTTAATCTTAATGGGCAGTGGGTGTATGGTCATCGCAATTACTCATCTCCCCCTTGCAACCGCAAATGCGGTTTTCTACGCCGCGCCTCTTTTGATGCTGCCTCTTTCAGTGATGTTACTAAAGGAGACCCCATCTCTGGGGAAAATTCTCGCAAGCTTATTCGGTTTCGTCGGAGTATTGGTCGTGTTGCGCCCCTCGGAATTTCACTGGGCTGCGCTCTTTGCTCTTGGGACCGCAATGACGCTGGCGTTGTTCAACATCACCGCGAGGCGATTACCAAAAGAGCAAACAGTCGTCACGACACTATATTGGACATCATTGCTGTCACTACCAATGTCAGCCATTCTTTGCGCGATCTACTGGCAACCCATCAGCAACACTTCCTTGCTGCTAATATTGGCAAGTGCAGGGTTAATACTCTCTTACAATGGACTGGCTGTTGCAGCCTACAAACGAGCGCCGGCGGGCAATATTGCGATAGCAGAAAACTCAGGATTGGTATTTGTGACTTTGTTCGGTGTGGTGTGGTTTTCGGAAGTACCCGATTGGTTAACCCTAGTCGGAATATTGATGATCGTTGTGCCGCTGATCCCTTGGAGGTCTCTCAGATTCAGGCCAGCGGCAAAAGGAGCATAATTGCCTTATTTACTGCGTCCAAAGCCTCCATCAGAGAGGCGGAAAAACATCACCGACTGATCTTTTTTCTCCAGTTGGAGGATGTCTAATTGCCCTTCTTCCGTCAACTTAAAGCGCACGAGCTGCCCTTGCTTGATGTAACTGAGTGGCTTATCCGAACCTTCCACTTTCACCAATGCATTGAGATCAGACATGGCTAAATTGTTACTCCGAAAAACCTGAGCCAATGTGTCGCCACTTTTCACTTGGTATTCTTTCCAATCGCTAGAAGCAAGTTGCTGTTGACGAGCATTCTTCTGCTCACTCAGACCCGTTGTATTGATGTCTATCTCAACTCGTTGAGGTTCTCCCTGCGTAACTTCAGACTGAGATTCAGGGAACGGTATCAGAATTAAGAGTAATACGATTGGTAAAAGAACCATAAGCGCGCGTTGGTGCAACTTGGGTAACAGGGCCCAGCTCGCCGCTACTTTGTCTTTCATCGCCTGCCCATCTATCGATGACCATTTTTGCTTCATTAGCTCAATATAATTCACAGAGGGTTGTTTCTTTTTCTTTCTGCGATTCATCGCGTCACATCTCCAAGCGGGCTTCATTCCAAGTATAAAAACCAAGCGCACATGAGTATAGGAAATTTCACTCTTCTGAGTTATCAACAAGTCAAATTTTGCAGTGCATTGAATGAAAGTCGATCTAAATCGCACATTCTCTCTGGAGGAAGAGTATCTCAAGGGGAACATTTCATCATACCGCTATACCTGGTATCCTAACCCCTTTAACACAAACCATACAAAGAGAGACACTATGTCTGAAGTAAAATTTGAGACTGTAGAGCAAAAAGCAAGCTACGGTATCGGTCTACAGATGGGTCAGCAACTAGCAGGTTCTGGTCTTGAAGGTCTTAACGTTGATGCAATCGCTGCAGGTATCGCTACAGCACTAGTGGGTGACATGCCAGCTATCGAAATTGATGAGATCAACGGTGCACTTCAAGAACTACATCAACGCGCTGAAGCAGCTCGTCAAGAAGCGGCAAAAGCAGCAGCTGCTGACGGTGAAGCGTTCCTAAAAGACAACGCTCTGCGCCCAGAAGTAACGGTTCTAGAGTCAGGTCTACAGTACGAAATCCTTACTGAAGGTACTGGTGAGATCCCAACGTCTGATAAGCAAGTTCGCGTACACTACCACGGTGAACTAACAGACGGCACTGTATTCGACAGCTCTGTTTCTCGTGGTCAACCTGCTGAGTTCCCAGTAACTGGCGTAATCAAAGGCTGGGTTGAAGCTCTTCAACTAATGCCTGTTGGTTCTAAGTGGAAACTATACATCCCACAAGATCTAGCATACGGTGAGCGTGGCGCTGGTGCAGCAATCCCTCCATTCGCGGCTCTAGTATTCGAAGTTGAGCTACTAGATATCCTATAATTCGGATTTTTAGCTTATCTAATAACGGCGGCACATTGTGTCGCCGTTTTTTTTGAATAATACTGAACCACAAACCGAACCGCTGCGTTCGGTTGTATTGAATAAGGAGAAGTTATGAATAAGAAAATCGCAATAGCCGCTTTGGCAAGCCTCGCTCTTATGGGCTGCCAAACGACATCAAAGACAGACCAAACGAAAAGCAACAGTGGCTACAGTGAACTTGCCAGTGCCGCATTGATGGGAGCAGTGCAAACTTGGTCCAAGCAAGGAGCAGCAGATACAGATTTAGTGTCAGCAATCCAGAGCAGCGCTAAGGTATCATCGGAACAAGCTATCGGTGGTATGGGCTCTTTACTCGCACTCGCGCAAAACTCATTGGGTAGCTCGGAGAAAAGTGAGCTGGCAGGTCTTGTTCCAGGTTTTGATTCACTACAATCAAGCGGTCTCACGGCCATGATTGCAAACAACGAAACAGTAAAAAGTGCATTTTCAGCTTTAGGGATGGATCCTTCACTGATCTCTACCTTTACGCCAATCATTCTAAGCGCTCTGCAAAGTCAAGGGGCAAGCTCTAGCTTACTCGACAACCTAGGGGCAATCTGGAAGTAAATCCGATTCTCGACACTTTTTATCAAGCGTTGATTATCACCCAAACGCAAAAAAGCCGAGCTGACGCTCGGCTTTTTCGTTCTTACGAACCTGATTACTCAGCAGCTTCTTCAGCAGCTGGGCGATCTACAAGCTCAATGTAAGCCATTGGAGCTTTGTCACCAGCACGGAAACCAGCTTTTAGGATACGAGTGTAACCGCCCTGACGAGCAGCAAAACGTGGACCTAGTTCGTTAAATAGTTTTGCAACTACTTCGTTGTCACGAGTACGTGCAAACGCTAGACGACGGTTAGCAACACTGTCAGTCTTAGCTAGTGTAATCAAAGGCTCAACTACGCGACGTAGCTCTTTTGCTTTTGGCAATGTAGTCTTGATAACTTCATGACGTACTAGAGAGCTAGCCATATTGCTGAACATCGCTTTACGATGTGAGCTGTTGCGGTTGAGTTGACGACCACTCTTACGATGGCGCATGACCTAATCCTTCTAACTATTATCGATTAATCTTCAGCGATAGACGCTGGTGGCCAGTTTTCTAGGCGCATACCCAGAGACAGACCACGTGATGCAAGTACGTCTTTAATCTCAGTAAGAGATTTTTTACCAAGGTTAGGCGTTTTAAGTAGCTCAACCTCAGTACGCTGTACAAGATCACCGATGTAGTGAATCGCTTCTGCTTTCAGACAGTTAGCAGAGCGAACTGTTAGTTCAAGATCGTCTACAGGACGCAGTAGGATCGGATCGAATTCTGGCTTCTCTTCCTTCTCCTCAGGTACACGTACATCACGAAGATCTACGAACGCATCCAATTGCTCAGCTAGAATAGTAGCTGCGCGACGGATAGCTTCCTCAGGGTCAAGAGTACCGTTCGTTTCCATGTCGATAACAAGCTTGTCTAAATCTGTACGCTGCTCTACACGAGCTGCTTCTACAGAGTAAGCAATCTTATCTACTGGGCTGTACGTAGCGTCAACCAGTAGGCGACCAATTGGACGCTCATCTTCTTCAGTATGGATACGAGCTGAAGCTGGAACGTAACCGCGACCACGTTCAACTTTGATACGCATAGCGATCTCAGCGTTGTCATCCGTTAGGTGACAAATAACGTGTTCTGGGTTAGCGATCTCTACATCACCATCATGGGTGATGTCACCTGCAACCACAGGGCCCGAGCCTGATTTGTTTAGCGTAATGAATACTTCATCTTTGCCTTCGGCAACGCGCACAGCCAAACCTTTAAGGTTAAGTAGGATTTCAAGAATATCTTCCTGAACGCCTTCTTTAGTGCTGTACTCATGAAGTACGCCTTCAATTTCTACTTCTGTTACAGCACAACCTGGCATAGAAGATAGAAGAATACGGCGAAGTGCATTACCAAGAGTATGGCCAAAACCACGCTCTAATGGCTCAAGAGTTACTTTTGCGTGTGTCGTGCTAACTTGTTCGATGTCAACAAGACGTGGCTTAAGAAATTCTGTTACAGAACCCTGCATTGTGTCCTCTCTTTAGTTTAAACCTTACTTAGAGTAAAGCTCGACGATCAGTTGTTCGTTGATGTCAGCAGACAGATCTGAACGCTCAGGCAGACGCTTGAACGTACCTTCCATCTTGCCACCATCTACTTCAATCCAAGTTGGTTTTTCGCGTTGTTCAGCAACTTCTAGAGCCGCTTTGATACGAGATTGCTTTTGAGCTTTCTCGCGGATAGCAACAACGTCGTTAGCCGCAACTTTGAAAGAAGGAACGTTTACAACTTTACCGTTAACTAGGATAGCTTTGTGGCTAACTAGCTGACGTGCTTCTGCGCGAGTTGCACCAAAGCCCATGCGGTAAACTACGTTATCAAGACGACCTTCAAGAAGCTGAAGTAGGTTTTCACCAGTGTTGCCTTTTAGGCGAGCTGCTTCTTTGTAGTAGTTACGGAATTGTTTTTCTAGAACGCCGTACATACGACGAACTTTTTGCTTCTCACGAAGCTGAACGCCATACTCAGATAGACGACCGCGACGAGCGCCGTGTACACCTGGTGCGTTATCAATTTTACACTTGGTATCGATCGCGCGTACACCAGACTTAAGGAATAAGTCAGTACCTTCGCGACGGCTAAGCTTCAGCTTAGGACCCAAATATCTTGCCATGATCTTTCTCCAGTAATCTAAAAAACGTTATACGCGACGTTTCTTAGGTGGACGACAACCGTTATGAGGGATTGGTGTAGCATCAACAATGTTTGTGATGCGGAAACCAGCTGCGTTCAGTGCGCGAACAGTAGATTCACGACCTGGACCAGGACCCTTAACCATAACTTCCAAGTTCTTTAGGCCGTATTCTTTAGCCATTTCAGCACAACGCTCAGCAGCAACCTGTGCAGCGAACGGAGTAGACTTACGAGAACCGCGGAAGCCTGAACCACCTGCAGTAGCCCATGCTAGAGCGTTACCTTGACGGTCAGTAATAGTTACGATTGTGTTATTGAAAGATGCATGGATGTGCGCAACGCCATCTGCAACTTGCTTGCGTACGCGCTTACGAGCGCGAGTTGGTTGTTTAGCCATTGTACTCTACCTTCCCGATTATTTCTTGATCGGCTTACGCGGACCCTTACGGGTGCGAGCATTGGTTTTAGTACGCTGTCCACGTAGTGGTAGACTGCGACGATGACGAAGACCACGGTAACAGCCAAGGTCCATAAGACGCTTGATGTTCATAGATACTTCACGACGTAGATCACCTTCTACAGTGTACTTAGCTACACCATCACGCAGTTGATCGATCTGCTCTTCAGTTAGTTCACTGATCTTAACATCTTCAGCAATACCCACTTCAGCTAGGATAGCTTGAGAGCGAGTTTTACCGATGCCGTAGATTGACGTTAGTGCAATCACAGCATGTTTTTGATCAGGAATGTTAATGCCTGCTATACGGGCCATTATTCACTCCTAGTGTTTCTTAAAAAGAATTAGCCGCAGCAAAGCCCGTTATGGATACGCTGCGGAATACTACTTCTTTTGCACGCAAAAGGTAGGCCGAGGAATATACTCGACACTACCTTATATTTCAAGTAAAAATTTCTGCTGATTAGCCTTGGCGCTGCTTGTGCTTTGGCTCACTGCAAATCACGCGAACGACACCGTTACGCTTGATAACTTTACAGTTACGGCAGATTTTTTTAACGGAAGCACGAACTTTCATTGCTAAACTCCGTAATTGAAACTGAAGCCACCGCCGGGTTAACGGCCGTAACCTTTCAGATTCGCTTTCTTCAACACAGAATCATACTGTTGGGACATCATATGAGTCTGTACCTGTGCCATAAAGTCCATGATTACAACGACTACGATTAGTAGTGATGTACCGCCGAAGTAGAAACGTACGTTCCACGCGACCATCATAAACTCTGGAATCAGACAGATAAAGGTAATGTACAGTGCACCAGCAAGGGTTAGACGTGTCATTACTTTATCAATGTACTTAGCTGTCTGCTCACCTGGGCGGATACCGGGTACGAATGCACCAGACTTCTTCAAGTTATCTGCTGTTTCACGCGGGTTGAATACCAACGCCGTGTAGAAGAAACAGAAGAAAATAATCGCTGCTGCATAAAGCATTACATACAGAGGTTGACCTGGGCTAAGAGCCAAAGACACGTCAGTTAACCAACCGAACGCGCTGCTCTCACCGTTCTGACCAAACCACTGAGCCAGTGTTCCTGGGAACAGGATAATGCTTGATGCGAAGATTGCCGGAATAACACCTGCCATATTAATTTTAAGTGGCAAGTGAGTGCTTTGCGCAGCAAATACTTTGCGACCTTGTTGACGCTTCGCGTAGTTAACAACGATACGACGTTGACCACGTTCCATGAAAACAACAAAGTAAATAACTGCGAATGCTAGTACAGCAATCAACAGCAGAAGAAGTACATGCAATTCACCTTGACGCGCTTGCTCGATTGTTTGACCGATTGCCGAAGGCAATCCAGCAACAATACCTGCAAAAATTAGCAACGAAATACCGTTACCAATTCCACGCTCTGTAATTTGTTCACCTAACCACATTAGGAACATGGTGCCGGTTACTAAACTTACGGTAGCAATTAGCGTAAACATGGTTTGGTTGATAACAACCAGATTATCGACCATGTTTGGTAAGCCTGTTGCAATACCAATAGCTTGGAATGTTGCAAGTACAAGCGTGCCGTAGCGTGTATATTGGCTGATCTTACGACGGCCTGCTTCACCCTCTTTTTTGAGTTCAGCTAACGCTGGATGAACTACAGTTAGCAGTTGGACAACAATAGATGCCGAAATATACGGCATGATGCCCAACGCTAATATAGATGCACGCTCAAGAGCACCACCGGAGAACATGTTAAACATTTCAACGATGGTACCTTTTTGCTGTTCGAACAAATCGGCAAGTACAGCAGCGTCAATACCAGGAATCGGCACAAATGAGCCGGCTCGGAATACTAAAAGTGCACCAATTACGAATAATAAGCGCGACTTTAGTTCACTTAAGCCGCTCTGAGCACTACGAAAATCTTGTCCTGGTTTCTTAGCCATCTGTACCTCGTTCCTCGAGATTATTCCTCGATTTTACCGCCTGCAGCTTCGATTGCAGCTTTAGCGCCTTTAGTCACACGTAGACCTTTAACAGTCACTGCTTTGTTGATCTCACCAGATAGAACAACTTTTACGAATTCGATGTTCTTAGTGATAACGTTAGCAGCTTTAAGGCTGTTTAGATCTACTACGTCACCTGTTACTTTCGCTAGCTCAGCTAGACGAACTTCAGCAGACACTAGGCTCTTACGAGAAGTGAAGCCGAATTTAGGTAGACGTTGTTTCAGAGGCATCTGACCGCCTTCAAAACCTGGACGAACTGAACCACCAGAACGTGACTTTTGACCTTTGTGGCCACGGCCACCAGTTTTACCTAGGCCAGAACCGATACCACGACCTACGCGTTTAGCAGTAGTCTTAGCACCAGCAGCTGGAGATAGAGTATTCAAACGCATTCTGATTACTCCTCAACTTTAACCATGTAGTATACCTTGTTGATCATACCGCGTACGCACGGAGTATCTTCAAGTTCTACTGTGTGGTTGATTTTACGAAGGCCTAGACCTTTAAGACACGCTTTGTGCTTAGGTAGACGACCAATTGAGCTTTTAGTTTGAGTTACTTTAATAGTTGCCATGGTGTTCTTACTCCGAAATAGATTCAACAGTTAGACCACGTTTAGCAGCAACCATTTCTGGCGACTTCATGCTACCTAGTGCATCGATCGTTGCACGAACGATGTTGATAGGGTTCGTAGAACCGTATGCTTTAGATAGTACGTTGTGTACACCAGCAACTTCTAGTACTGCACGCATCGCACCACCTGCGATAACACCCGTACCTTCTGCTGCAGGCTGCATGTAAACTTTAGAGCCCGAGTGGCGACCTTTCACTGGGTGGTGAAGAGTGCCTTCGTTTAGAGCGATCGTAGTCATGTTACGACGCGCTTTTTCCATTGCTTTTTGAATCGCTGCAGGTACTTCACGAGCTTTGCCGTAACCGAAACCTACACGACCGTTACCGTCACCAACAACTGTTAGTGCAGTGAAGCTCATGATTCGACCACCTTTAACCGTCTTAGATACACGGTTAACTGCGATTAGCTTTTCTTGCAAATCATTCGCTTGAACTTGTTGTTCTTTAGCCATCTTCCAACCCTACCTTAGAATTTCAGACCAGCTTCGCGAGCAGATTCTGCTAGCGCCGCTACTCGACCGTGGTATTGGAAACCAGAACGATCAAATGCAACTGATTCTACGCCTTTTTCAAGAGCGCGCTCAGCAACAGCTTTACCTACTGCTTTAGCTGCATCGATGTTACCAGTGTTCTTAACTTGCTCACGGATCGCTTTTTCTACAGTAGAAGCTGCTGCGATAACCTCAGAGCCGTTAGCTGCAATAACCTGAGCGTACACGTGACGAGGAGTACGGTGTACTACTAGGCGAGTTGCACCCAGTTCTGCAATCTTACGACGTGCGCGTGTAGCACGACGGATGCGAGATGCTTTCTTATCCATAGTGTTACCTTACTTCTTCTTAGCTTCTTTAGTACGCACATTTTCATCTGCGTAACGAACACCTTTACCTTTGTAAGGCTCAGGCTCACGGTAAGAACGAATGTCAGCCGCAACCTGACCAACAAGTTGTTTGTCACAACCAGTGATCACGATTTCAGTTTGGCTTGGACACTCAGCTTTAATACCCGCTGGCAACTCGTGCTCAACTGGGTGTGAGAAGCCTAGTGTTAGACCTACAGCGTTGCCTTTGATAGCAGCACGGTAACCAACACCTTTAAGAGTTAGCTTCTTAGTAAAGCCTTCAGTAACGCCAACAACCATGTTGTTAACTAGAGCGCGAGCTGTACCAGCTTGTGCCCATGCGTTTACAACACCTTCTTTAGGACCGAAAGTAAGATTGTTTTCTTCCTGAGCTACAACTACTGCGTCGTTAAGAACGCGAGATAGTTCGCCTTTAGCACCTTTTACAGTGATTTCTTGGCCGTTTAGTTTCACCTCTACGCCAGCTGGAATAGCGACAGGTGCTTTAGCAACACGAGACATTTTCTACTCCTATTACGCTACGTAAGCGATGATTTCACCACCAAGACCTGCTTTACGTGCAGCACGGTCTGACATAAGACCCTTGGAAGTTGAAACGATAGCAACACCAAGACCACCCATTACAGAAGGAAGCTCATCTTTCTTCTTGTAAACACGTAGACCTGGACGAGAAACACGTTTAAGTTGCTCGATTACTGGTTTAGCTTGGAAGTACTTAAGAGTAACTTCTAGCTCAGGTTTTGCTTCGCCTTCAACAGCGAAGTCAACGATGTAACCTTCAGCTTTTAGTAGTGCAGCGATTGCAACTTTAAGCTTTGAAGAAGGCATTTTAACAGCAACTTTGTTTGCTGCCTGACCGTTACGAACGCGGGTCAGCATATCCGAAATCGGATCTTGCATGCTCATATGATTTACTCCAAATGATTAAGTGGCAATTACCAGCTAGCCTTACGAAGTCCAGGAATCTCGCCTTTCATGCAAGCTTCGCGAACTTTGATACGGCTTAGACCGAACTTACGTAGGTAACCGTGTGGACGACCAGTTTGGTTACAACGGTTGCGCTGACGTGATGCACTTGAATCACGTGGAAGAGATTGCAGTGTAAGAACTGCGTTCCAACGATCTTCTTCAGATGCGTTTACATCGCTGATGATAGCTTTTAGCGCAGCACGCTTTTCAGCGAACTTAGCTACTAGCTTCGCACGTTTTGCTTCACGTGCTTTCATTGAATTTTTAGCCATAACAGTAACCCTTCACCTTACTTACGGAATGGGAAGTTAAAGGCAGCCAGCAGAGCACGGCCTTCCTCATCAGTACCAGCAGACGTCGTAATAGTGATGTCTAGACCGCGTACTTTATCAACTTTATCAAAGTCGATTTCCGGGAAGATGATTTGCTCGCGAACGCCCATGCTGTAGTTACCGCGTCCGTCAAAAGACTTAGCGCTAACACCACGGAAGTCACGTACTCGTGGAAGAGCGATGTTAATCAAACGCTCAAGAAAATCCCACATACGTTCGCCACGCAAGGTTACTTTACAACCGATAGGGTAGCCTTCACGGATTTTGAAACCAGCAACAGATTTGCGAGCTTTAGTGATAAGTGGCTTTTGACCAGAGATCGTTGCCATATCAGCAGCTGCGTTTTCTAGCAGTTTCTTATCGTTGATTGCTTCACCAACACCCATGTTTAGGGTGATTTTCTCGATTCTAGGGACTTGCATGACGCTTGTGTAGCTGAACTCTTTGGTCAGTTCAGCGACTACAGACGACTTGTAGTAATCATGCAGTTTCGCCATAGTAGAACTCCAAATTACTTTCTATTAGTTAGAAACAGTTTCGCCGTTAGACTTGAAGAAACGAACTTTCTTGCCATCTTCAAAACGGAAACCGATACGGTCAGCTTTACCAGTAGCTGCGTTGAAAAGCGCCACGTTAGAAACGTCAATAGCTGCTTCCTGCTCAACGATACCGCCTTGGATACCTAGAGCTGGAACAGGTTTTTGGTGTTTCTTAACTAGGTTGATACCTTCAACGATAACTTTACCAGTTGCTAGAACCTTAGTTACTTTACCTTTCTTGCCTTTATCTTTACCAGCAAGAACGATTACTTCGTCATTACGACGGATTTTAGCTGCCATCTTACGTGCTCCTTACAGAACTTCTGGAGCCAGTGAAACGATCTTCATGAACTTATCGCCACGAAGTTCGCGTGTCACAGGACCAAAGATACGTGTACCGATTGGTTGCTCAGTGTTGTCGTTCAACAATACGCAAGCATTACGGTCGAAGCGAATGACAGAACCGTCTGGACGACGTACGCCTTTACGGGTGCGAACTACCACCGCCTTCAGAACGTCACCTTTCTTAACTTTACCGCGAGGAATTGCTTCCTTAACAGTAACTTTGATGACGTCACCGATATGTGCATAACGGCGGTGAGAGCCACCCAGAACCTTAATACACATTACGCTGCGAGCGCCTGAGTTATCAGCTGCGTCCAGCATACTTTGCATTTGGATCATGTTAGTGCTCCGCTAAATATATAAAAAAACTAGACCCTCACGGGTCGGGCTGCCTCTTTAAAAGGGACGCGAATTGTACCACCCTTTTTTTCAATTGGGTAGTCAAAAAATAAACGGCCCCAAAAATATTTTTGGAGCCGTTTAGTTTCATAGAATTAGCTAAAGATTAACCTTTCGCTTTTTCTAGAACTTTTACCAAAGTCCAAGACTTAGTCTTAGACATTGGACGACACTCTGCGATTTCAACGCTGTCGCCTAGGCCACATTCGTTGTTCTCGTCATGTGCGTGTACTTTAGTCGTGCGCTTTACGTATTTACCGTAAATTGGGTGTTTAACCATGCGCTCGATAGCAACTACGATAGACTTGTCCATCTTGTCGCTAACAACACGACCTTGTTGAGTACGTTTTACTTCGCTCATTATGCGCCTGCCTTCTCAGTCAAAACAGTTTTCACACGTGCGATATCACGGCGTACAGCTTTCAGAGTATGAGTTTGCTGTAGCTGACCAGTTGCAGCTTGCATGCGCAAGTTGAACTGTTCGCGTAGCAAATTCAATAGCTCAGCGTTAAGCTCTTCAACGCTTTTCTCGCGTAGATCTTGTGCTTTCATCACATCACCTGCTTAGTTACAAATGTAGTCTTGAATGGCAGTTTACGAGCCGCTAGGCGGAACGCTTCACGTGCCAATTCTTCAGGTACACCACCCATTTCGTACATAACCTTACCAGGTTGGATTTGGGCTACCCAGTACTCAACGTTACCTTTACCCTTACCTTGACGAACTTCTAGTGGTTTTTCTGTGATAGGCTTGTCTGGGAATACACGAATCCAGATTTTACCTTGACGCTTAACGTGACGTGTCATTGCACGACGTGCCGCTTCGATTTGACGAGCAGTTAGACGACCACGGCCAACAGCTTTAAGACCGAATTCGCCGAAGCTTACATCAGTACCCTTAGCTAGACCACGGTTACGACCTGTCTGAACCTTACGGAACTTAGTACGTTTAGGTTGTAGCATCTGTCGACTCCTTACTTACGGCCTTTACGCTGCTTCTTAGGCTTGTCGCCTTTAGGCTCTACAGCGTTAGCTGCTGGCATACCGCCTAGAATCTCACCTTTGAAGATCCAAACTTTAATGCCGATCACACCGTATTGAGTGTGAGCCGAAGAAGTTGCGTAATCAATGTCAGCACGAAGAGTGTGTAGAGGCACACGGCCTTCACGGTACCACTCAGAACGTGCAATTTCAGCGCCGCCTAGACGACCGCTTACTTCTACTTTGATACCTTTAGCGCCTAGACGCATTGCGTTTTGTACCGCGCGCTTCATAGCACGACGGAACATAACACGACGCTCTAGCTGAGACGCGATGCTATCACCTACAAGCTGTGCATCTAGCTCAGGCTTACGTACTTCAGCGATGTTGATTTGCGCTGGTACACCTGCGATTTTAGCTACAGCTGCGCGAAGTTTTTCTACGTCTTCACCTTTCTTACCGATTACTACGCCAGGACGAGCAGTGTGAATAGTCACACGGATGCTCTTAGCTGGACGCTCGATAACGATGCGTGATAGTGACGCTTTTTTCAGTTCACTTGTAAGGAACTGACGTACCTTGAAGTCGCCGTCTAGGTTGTCAGCGAAATCTTTGGTGTTAGCAAACCATGTAGCATTCCAAGGCTTAACGATGCCTAGACGAATACCATTAGGATGTACTTTTTGACCCATTGCTTACTCTCCTAGTCTCTTAGCGATCTGCTACAACAACAGTGATGTGGCTTGAACGCTTCAAGATACGATCCGCACGACCTTTAGCACGAGGCATAATACGCTTCATGATCGGGCCTTCATCTACGAAGATTTTTGCGACATTTAGATCGTCAATATCTGCGCCTTCGTTGTGCTCCGCGTTAGCGATAGCTGACTCAAGAACTTTCTTGATTAGCTCAGCAGCTTTTTTGTTGCTGAACGTTAGAATTTCTAGAGCCTGGTCTACAGATTTACCACGAATTTGATCCGCAACTAAGCGAGCTTTCTGAGGCGAAATGCGAGCAAAGTTATGTTTAGCTAGTGCTTCCATCATCTACTCCTTAACGCTTCTTCGCTTTCTTATCCACGACGTGGCCGCGGTAAGTACGAGTTGGTGCAAATTCACCCAGTTTGTGACCGATCATTTCTTCAGTAACGAAAACTGGTACGTGCTGACGACCATTATGGACAGCGATGGTCAAACCGATCATCGTAGGGATGATCATTGAACGACGGGACCAAGTCTTAATAGGCTTTTTGTCTCCGCTTTCCACCGCTTTCTCTACCTTCTTCAGCAAGTGTAGGTCAATAAATGGACCTTTCTTGAGAGAACGTGGCATGGCGATTCCTCTTTATATAGATTACTTGTTACGACGACGTACGATGTACTTGTCAGTGCGTTTGTTCTTACGAGTCTTGAAGCCTTTAGTTGGCTGACCCCATGGTGAAACTGGGTGACGACCACCAGAAGTACGACCTTCACCACCACCGTGTGGGTGGTCTACTGGGTTCATTACCACACCGCGAACGGTTGGACGAACACCGCGCCAGCGGTTAGCACCAGCTTTACCAAGTTCACGTAGCATGTGCTCAGAGTTACCAACTTCACCGATTGTTGCACGGCCTTCAGAAAGTACTTTGCGCATTTCACCAGAACGTAGACGGATAGTTACGTATGCACCGTCGCGAGCAACGATTTGAGCATAAGCACCAGCCGAACGAGCTAGCTGACCACCTTTACCAGGTTTTAGTTCAACGTTATGTACAGTTGAACCTACTGGGATGTTACGCATTGGTAGAGCGTTACCAGCTTTGATTGGTGCATCAACACCAGACTGGATAGCATCACCAGCTTGAACACCTTTAGGTGCTAGGATGTAACGACGCTCACCGTCTGCGTACAGAACTAGAGCGATGTTAGCGCTACGGTTTGGATCGTATTCTAGACGCTCAACTTTCGCTGGGATACCGTCTTTAGTACGTTTGAAGTCAATTACACGGTAGTGGTGCTTGTGACCACCGCCGATGTGACGTACTGTGATACGACCGTTGTTGTTACGACCACCGTTCTTAGAGTTTTTCTCTAGAAGAGGTGCGTATGGCTTGCCCTTGTGTAGGTCAGCGTTAACAACTTTAACAACGTGACGACGACCAGGGGAAGTCGGCTTACATTTAACAATAGCCATTGTTCAACTACTCCTGTTATTCCGCGCCGCCAACAAAGTCAAGATCTTGACCTTCTTTCAAAGTAACGTACGCTTTCTTAACGTCGCTGCGGCGACCTTGGCGTAGACCTTGACGTTTGGTCTTACCCTTAGTGATAAGAGTATTTACAGACTTAACTTCAACTTCAAAAAGCTTCTCTACAGCAGCTTTGATCTCTTTCTTAGTTGCATCTTTTGCTACTTTGAAAACGATAGTGTTCGCTTTCTCAGCTGCCATAGTTGCTTTTTCAGAGATGTGCGGTGCACGTAGAACTTTTAGGATACGCTCTTCAGTGATCATGCTAGCATCTCCTCAACTTGCTTAACTGCTTCAGCAGTCATTACAACTTTGTCGAACGCGATTAGTGAAACTGGGTCGATACCAGCAACGTCACGTGCGTCAACTTTGTATAGGTTACGAGCAGCTAGGAATAGATTCTCATCTACTTCGCTAGTCACGATTAGAGCGTCAGTTAGCTCAAGCTCTTTAAGCTTAGCAACTAGCTCTTTAGTCTTTGGCGCTTCAACTGAGAAGTTATCAACAACGATTAGACGCTCTTGACGAACTAGCTCAGAAAGAATGCTCTTCATAGCACCACGGTACATTTTTTTGTTTACTTTTTGGCTGTGATCTTGTGGTTTCGCAGCAAAAGTAACACCACCTGTACGCCAGATTGGGCTACGGATTGTACCAGCGCGTGCGCGACCAGTACCTTTTTGACGCCATGGCTTAGCGCCACCGCCAGATACTTCTGAACGTGTTTTCTGAGCACGTGTACCTTGACGAGCACCTGCTGCAAATGCAACAACTACTTGGTGTACAAGAGCTTCGTTAAACTCACGTCCGAAAGTAGTTTCGGAAACAGTTAGTGCATCAGCACCTTTAACCATTAGTTCCATTACTTACTCCTGAGACGTTATGCTTTAACAGCTGGTTTAACGATCACGTTTCCGCCAGTTGCGCCTGGGACTGCACCTTTGATAAGAAGCAGGTTGCGCTCAGCGTCAACACGTACGATCTCTAGGTTTTGAGTCGTTACACGCTCAGCACCCATGTGACCTGCCATTTTCTTGCCTTTAAATACGCGACCTGGAGTCTGACATTGACCGATAGAACCAGGAGCACGGTGAGACAATGAGTTACCGTGAGTAGCATCTTGAGTGCGGAAGTTCCAACGCTTAACAGCGCCTTGGAAACCTTTACCTTTAGAAGTACCAGTAACGTCTACTTTCTTAGTTTCGTTGAATAGTTCAACTGTTAGCTCAGCGCCAACTGCGAACTCTTCACCGTTTTCCAAACGGAATTCCCAAAGACCACGACCAGCTTCAACACCAGCTTTAGCAAAGTGACCTGCTTCTGGCTTTGATACGCGGTTAGCTTTCTTAGCACCAGTAGTAACCTGGATTGCTGCGTAGCCATCTGTCTCAAGAGTTTTCACTTGAGAAACACGGTTAGCTTCAACCTCAACAACAGTTACTGGGATAGAAACGCCTTCTTCAGTAAATACGCGGGTCATGCCCACTTTACGACCGATTAGACCAATCATTCTTCTAATCTCCCTTAACCTAGGCTAATTTGAACGTCAACGCCCGCAGCAAGGTCTAGACGCATTAGAGCATCAACAGTTTTGTCTGTTGGCTCAACGATGTCGATTAGACGCTTGTGAGTACGGATTTCGTACTGGTCACGTGCTTTCTTGTTAACGTGTGGAGAGATAAGAACTGTGAAACGCTCTTTACGAGTAGGTAGTGGGATTGGACCACGAACCTGTGCGCCAGTGCGCTTAGCTGTTTCAACGATTTCCGCTGTAGAAGCGTCGATTAGTTTGTAATCGAAAGCTTTTAGGCGGATACGGATACGTTGGTTCTGCATGAGACAGAGCTCCAATATTAAAAATTACACAAACAATATCGCCACTCAGACTCGTCAAGACGAGAGAATGCCGATTGATTTATGTGAAACCGTAGCATCCAAGATTAGGACGCATTGTCAGTTAATTTTCGATTAACTATCCCTACATACCAGAGTCACCTCTGGGGATAGTTTTTCCGAAGAAAAGATAGCTAATTGTATTAACCGCGAACATAAGCTGAGTCTACATTACCCGATAAATCGGCTCCTCGGCGCTCATTGGTTCACAACTGGCTTAACCAGTGCGACGCATTATACAGATCACAGTTTCACATGCAAGCCCTGTTTGAAAAATAAACGAGAAAGATGCCAAGGAGGTTTTAGCAGCGCATTGATTAAAAAAGAGCAGACTGAATCAACAATCTGCTCTTTAGAATGTTGCCAATAGCTTAAGCTAAACGCTGACGCACTGCCTCAAATAAACATACCCCAGATGCTACTGAAACATTAAGGCTAGATACGCTACCTGCCATCGGGATCTTGATTAAGTCATCACAGGTTTCACGGGTTAGACGACGCATACCATCTCCTTCAGCGCCCATTACAATAGCCAAAGAGCCTGTCAGTTTAGCTTGGTATATATCCTGAGTCGCTTCACCAGCAGTACCGACAAACCAAATGCCCTGTTCTTGAAGCGCTCGCATGGTGCGCGCTAGATTAGTCACGCGAACTAGTGGTACCGTTTCAGCCGCACCACATGCCACTTTACTCACTGTTGCCGTAATATTCGCTGACTTATCTTTTGGTACGATTACCGCAGCAACACCTGCAGCATCCGCATTACGTAAACAAGCACCAAGGTTATGTGGATCTGTTACGCCATCAAGAACCAACAATAGTGGTGACTCATGTTTAGCAAGTATATCGTCTAAGTCGTTTTCATTAAGCTGCTTGGCCGGTTTCACTCGCGCCATAATGCCTTGGTGGTTCGCACCACGTGCTTTGTCATCGAGCGTCTTGCGCGTCATTTGCTGAATCGACACTCCACACACTTGGAGTTCATTCAAAATCGGCATCAAGCGGTCATCTTGACGACCTTTCAGCACAAACGCTTCAATAAAGCGCTCAGGTTCACACTCTAGTACCGCTTTGACGGCGTGAATTCCGTAAATAAATTCGTTACTCATTTAAAAACCTGTTGGGTTAATTTCTTACTGTGCCGCTTTCTTCGTGCGCTTAGTTTTCTTCGGCTTAGCACCTGGCTTTTTCTTACGAGCCTTGGTGACCTTCGGCTTCTTGCCTGATTTAGATTCCGCACGCTCTGGTCGTTTCGTCGGCTCTACATCAGGGCTCGCTTTGTGCCCTGTGCCACTTTTGGTAGCTGCACGTTTTTTCTCTTTGGCTTTTCGTTTTGCCTCTGCCGCGCGCTTCTTAGCCGTCTTTCCTTCGCCGCGTAGCTTACGACTTGTTTCAACTAATTCAAAGTCAATTTGGCGATCATCGAGATTTACCGAAAGGACTTTCACTTTCACCGCATCGCCTAAACGGTAAATCGCTCCAAAACTTTCACCGATAAGCCTTTGACCAATCGGATCAAATTGATAATAGTCGTTCGCAAGTGCGGAGATGTGAACCAGTCCATCGATATGAAGGTCACTTAGGCGAACAAAGAAGCCAAATCCTGTGACGTTTGCGATCACGCCGTCCAGGTCTTCACCAACATGATCCTGCATGTATTCACATTTGAGCCAATCCGAGACTTCACGAGTGGCATCGTCTGCGCGGCGTTCGGTCATCGAACATTGCTCACCGTAGAAGTCCATATCATCAAAGGAGTAATGGTATCCACCTGTTTGCGTCCAACGGTCTTTCAGGGTGCCGTTTTCTTTGGCAATCAGATATTTGATTGCTCGATGTAACAGCAAGTCTGGATAACGGCGAATTGGCGAAGTAAAGTGCGCATATCGCTTTAACGCCAAACCAAAGTGTCCGCAGTTATCTGCGTTATAGACTGCTTGCTTCATCGAACGTAGCAGCATGGTTTGGATCAACTCTTTATCTTGACGCTCAGCAATCTGCTTAACGAGATCAGCGTAATCCGTTGGTGATGGCTCTAAACCACCATTTAAGTGCAAGCCAAGTTCACCTAAGAAATCGCGGAAACCTTGTAAACGCAGTTCACCCGGTGATTCGTGAATTCGGTACAGCGCAGGCTCCTTCGCTTTCTCAACCAATGAAGCCGAAGCGATATTGGCTAGAATCATACACTCTTCAATGATCTTGTGTGCATCATTGCGAATAACTGGTTCAATGCTGTCAATCTTACGCTCAGCATTGAAGATGAACTTAGTCTCGACCGTTTCAAACTCGATCGCACCGCGATTGTCACGTGCATGCTTGAGTACCTTGTACATGCTATGCAGTTCTTCAAGATGCGGTACCAGCTTGTGATAACGCATTCTAAGTTCTTCATCTCCTTCCAAGATGTCGTGAACCTTGTTGTAGGTCAGACGCGCGTGCGAGTTCATCACCGCTTCGTAGTGCTTGTAGCCTGAGAGTTTACCGGTGTCAGAGATGGTCATCTCACAGACCATACATAACCTATCAACTTGCGGGTTGAGTGAACATAGTCCGTTGGAAAGCACCTCTGGTAACATTGGTACAACTTGAGATGGGAAATAAACCGAGTTACCGCGATTGATCGCTTCTTTGTCGAGTGCGCTGTCTGGGCGAACATAATAGCTGACATCCGCGATAGCTACCCACAAACGCCAACCACCACTTTTCTTCTTCTCACAGAAAACGGCATCATCGAAGTCACGCGCATCTTCACCATCGATGGTGACCAACGGTAAGTCGCGAAGATCGACACGCCCTACTTTCGCCTCTTCCGGAACCTCTTCTCCCAAGCCTTCAATTTGCTTGTTAACAGCTTCTGGCCACTCATGAGGAATCTGGTGAGTACGGATTGCGATCTGCGTTTCCATCCCAGGCGCCATGTTCTCACCCAACACTTCCACTACTTTGCCCATCATGCCGCGAGAACGGGAGCCGCGATCGGTAATCTCAATCACGACGACATTGCCCATACGAGCACCCGCTCTGAGATCATTTGGAATTAGGATGTCTTGGCTGATACGTGAATCATCAGGGACAACGTATGAGTAGCCATACTCAAGAAAGAAACGCCCCACAATCTGGGTTGCTCGTTCTTCGAGAACACGAACAAGTCGCCCTTCCTTTCGTCCTCGCTTAGAGTTGTCCGTCGGTTGCACCAGTACGTAGTCACCATGGATAATGTTTTTCATCTGGTGATGAGGAAGCACAATGTCGTTATCTTTGCCAACACTGCCTTCTGGACGGACCCAACCGTGTCCATCTTTGTGACCAATCACATAGCCTTTTACCATTTCCAACTTCTCAGGCAGGGCATAGCATTGACGACGCGTGAACACGAGCTGACCGTCGCGCTCCATTGCGCGAAGACGACGACGCAAACCTTCATAGTGATCTTCACCAGACAATTTCAACGCCTCAAACAGGTCGTTGCGATTCATCGGAACACCGGCTTGGCTTAAGAATTCAAGAATGTACTCACGGCTAGGGATCGGATTTTCATAATTCTCCGATTCACGAGCTGCAAAAGGGTCATTATGGGTATTGTCTGACATAGGAAGGCCTGCTATCAATTGGAGGACTCTTTAAGTATATCTAAATCTTACGGTTACCTACAGCACAAGAACTGGCTGCACCCCAATAAATGACTAAATCTGAGCAGATAGCCAACCTCTACTAAGCTTATGGATCAACGCGAAGATTGTATTGCCTATCAAAGAGACAAAAACGCCCCGACATTGCGGAGCGTTTAGTTTGAATTCATTGGTGAGTGCAGCGACCAAATGTTCAAGGGTTCAGAGTTACCAGAAGGTGTCGCGCTTTTTCGCTCTCACAATAATGTTTTCTGGCATGCGACGTTCTAAACCTTGACGCAGAATTGAAATGCGCTTGTGTGTACGCTGATCTGCAGTGACGGAATTATACAGCCAACGATAGGCATCTTCGTAGTCCAACGGACTGCCATAATCACGCAATAGCAACTCAGCTAAATGGATTCGAGCATTCAAATTACCCATCGCAGCAGCTTCACGCAAATATGGGATCGCACGTTCTTTGTCTTGTTGCACTAAAGTGCCTCTAGAATAGTAACGACCTAACTGCTCAAGCGCAGCAGGTAAACCTTGATGAGCCGCATTTTCCATATAATAAAGGCCAAGCTCAACATCCTGATCGACACACACGCCCCATGCCAACATATCTCCGTAAAGAAACTCGTAAGACGGAAGACTAATGCGCGTTGCTCGCGCAACGATGTCTTCTACCAACTGGCAATTATCCGCTTTGACACGCTCTAGATGTTGATTGTTGTTTATCAGTTTAATCAGTTCTGCTTCGGTATATATAGGTACCGGCTCACCAATTTCAGGCAATTCATTCGCCTGAACTGCCGAGATACTTAAAGCCAATACCATCGAAGCCGCTAATTTTCTTAGCTTCATTGTCTGCACTCTTCACTTCGATCGTGTGTGCTACGGTTTCACTTCGACGAGAAGCTAAAACGATAACACCCGTTTTGCCACAGATGCGGCAAGCTTGATAGTTATATCGGCAATGGGTGCTAACTCTTTAATCAAAATTGCCGCTATCAGGCAAATTGTTGCCATTCACAACCGATAGATCAAGAGAAAAATGGTCATAAAAAAACCAGCACCGGAGTGCTGGTTTTGTAATTCACTGATAGCAATCAGAAATTAAGCTTGGTATGGGTGAACCTTAATGATGGTTTCATTACGGTCAGGGCCAGTAGAAATAATATCAACTGGGATACCCGTTAGCTCTTCGATACGCTTGATGTAATCTAGAGCTGCTTGAGGCAGTGCGTCTAGAGTCTTAGCACCGAATGTGGTTTCAGACCAACCAGGCATTGTTTCGTAGATTGGCGTAGCTTCTTCAAAAGACTCAGCAGCCATTGGCGAAACTTCTAGGATAGAGCCATCTTTCATCTTGTAACCAGTACAGATTTTGATCTCTTTTAGCCCATCAAGAACGTCTAGTTTCGTTAGACACATACCCGTTAGAGAGTTGATTTGGATTGCGCGGCGCATTGCTACTGCATCAAACCAACCTGTACGACGTAGACGACCTGTTGTTGCACCAAACTCGTGGCCAACAGTACCTAGGTGTTTACCGATTGGATCTTGCTTGTCTTGACCATCGTATAGCTCAGTTGGGAATGGACCTGAACCAACGCGAGTACAGTACGCCTTAGTAATACCAAGAATGTAACCGATGTGACGAGGACCAAAACCAGAACCTGCAGCAACACCACCAGCAGTCGTGTTAGAAGAAGTTACGTATGGGTAAGTACCGTGGTCGATATCTAGTAGCGTACCTTGAGCACCTTCGAACATGATCTTGTCGCCGCGCTTACGTGCTGCGTCTAGTTCGTCAGTTACGTCCATAACCATTGAGGTTAGTAGGTCTGCGTAACCCATGCACTGCTCAAGAACTTCATCGTAGCTTACTGTTTCAGCTTTGTAGAAGTGCTCTAGTTGGAAGTTATGGAATTCCATGACTTCTTTTAGTTTCTCAGCGAACATTTCTTTATCGAAAAGGTCACCAACGCGTAGACCGCGACGAGCAACTTTATCTTCGTAAGCTGGACCGATACCACGGCCTGTTGTACCAATCGCTTTTTTACCGCGAGCAAGTTCACGCGCGTTATCGATAGCGATGTGGTAAGGAAGAATTAGAGGACAAGCTTCAGAAACGAAAAGACGCTCGCGTACTGGGATGCCGCGCTCTTCTAGAGGCTTCATTTCTTTAAGAAGTGCTTCAGGCGAGAGTACAACGCCGTTACCGATAACACATTTTACGTTATCGCGTAGGATGCCTGATGGAATTAAGTGAAGAACGGTTTTTTCACCGTCAATTACAAGAGTGTGACCAGCATTGTGACCGCCTTGGTAGCGAACCACATACTTTGCATCTTCAGTTAAAAGGTCAACGATTTTACCTTTACCTTCGTCACCCCATTGGGTGCCCAGAACGACTACGTTATTTCCCATCTTTCCAGTATCTGTTGCTAGTTAAAAATGGATTCTAGCACTGAATCACATTTCTTGCAGTCATTTTTTAATCATCCATGCGTAATACTGATTAAACAAAGCCATGTTTAAAACAACTGCGATTAATATCAATCAGTTAGTGCTTTCCTGACGAAACATCACCGCCAGAGGTTACTCATCGGCGTATATTTTTACGCTCAGTTTCCCATCTCTATCGATACCCGCGCGATACATCCCAGAACTGTTCATTGAAAAATGTAGGTTACCTTGCGCATCCACCGCTATCAGACCGCCTTCTCCGCCCATCTGTTTCAATTCCCCTTGGATAATGGTTTCACAGGCGGTGTGTACATCTTCTTTGAGATAGCGCATTCGAGCAGCAACGTCCCCGGCAACCATTTTACGAATGAAGAATTCACCCATACCTGTGGTTGAAACGGCCACATTACCGTTCTCTGCAAAGGTACCGGCACCAATAATCGAAGAGTCGCCGACGCGACCATATTTCTTATTTGTCACGCCCCCTGTGCTGGTTGCTGCCGCTAAGTTCCCTTTTTGATCCAAAGCCACGGCGCCGACCGTGCCGTACTTTTTATCATCGGGGTATTTAGATTCTGAGAGCGCAAATAGGCCTTTCTCTTTCATCGAGAGTAATTGCTCATAGCGGCGATCAGTAAAGAAGTAATCCTGCTCGGTAAATGAGTAGCCCTGCTCAAACGCGAACTGTTCAGCCCCGTCACCAATCAGTAGTACGTGGTTGCTTTTCTGCATCACATCACGAGCAAGCTCTATCGGGTTTTTAATATGGCGCACCCCAGCCACTGCGCCAGCTTCGGCCTTAGCTCCGTGCATGACGGAGGCATCCATCTCAACCATCTCTTTATGAGTGAGGACCGAACCTTTGCCAGCATTAAAGTTAGGAGAATCTTCGAGCACCTTCACCGCAGCAACAACCGCATCAAGTGCATCACCAGATTGAAGAAGAATCTCATGCCCTGCGCGAACGGACCGCTCGAGATCAGCGAGGATCGCAGCCTTGAGCTCATCGCTCATTTGCTCACGTAGAATGGTTCCGGCTCCGCCATGAACGGCGATTGAGAAAGGCTTTGTCATCGGTTGGACTCCTTCAATCTAACGACCTTACTGGGACAAAAAAGGCGCTCCCCGTTTTACAGGAAACGCCTCTTGTTACTCGCTAATCATCTATGGATTAGTGAGAACCGCAGCTACCGCCACCGCAGCAACCGTCTTTTTTCTCTTCACCGTGGTCATGACCTTCGCCACCACAACAACCACCTTCGTGATCGTGGTCGTGACCACAACCACCAGCTTGATGAACATGGCCGTGTTCGATCTCTTCTGCTGTTGCTTCGCGTAGAGCGACAACTTCAACATCAAACGTCAGTGTTTGACCTGCTAGCATGTGGTTACCGTCAACCACAACTTCATCACCGTCAACTTCTGTTACTTCAACAGGGATTGGACCTTGGTCAGTATCCGCTAGGAAACGCATACCCACTTCGATTTGCTCAACACCTTGGAAAACATCGGCAGGAACGCGTTGTACTAGTGCGTCATTGTGCTCACCGTACGCTTCTTCTGGAGAAACAGTAACAGAGAACTTCGCGCCCGCTTCCTTACCTTCTAGTGCAGTTTCAAGACCAGTGATTAGGTTGTTGTTGCCGTGTAGGTAATCTAGAGGCGCGTCAGTTGTAGACTGATCAACAACAACACCGTCTTCTAGCTTTACTTGGTAAGCAAGACTTACTACTACGTTCTTTTCGATTTTCATATTGGCTCCAAGGAGGATAAAGGACCACAGCTAACCCTATGGTCAGCAAACTTTCTACTGGGGTTATTATGGGGATGATTCAGAGAAACTCAATCAATCCGGCTTAAAAATCCCGATCATTTCTTCGCCGCTGTGCTTGGTCGTTTCCATGGACTCGGGTTTTCTTTGATCTTGGTGACCACACTCGACACACTCAACCAGTTCGATATTATTTTCTATCCACCAACGTAATGTGTCTTGTTCTGAACACTTCGGGCAGTTGGCGCCTGCGATAAATCTTTTTTTCATGTTACGACTCTATTGGATTAATCCCAGAAGTTCTTCGCTTGTTGATCGCTTTCCATTTCACGACCAAAAATCTCTTCCAGTTCTTTACGGGCTTCTTTGGCTCTTAAGGCCAATTGCTTATCATCTTGATGCTGAGGGAGGAGCTCTTTGAGCATCGCGTTATCAAGTTTCCTAAAATGGGCTTCCGCTCGTTTGGCTTGATACGGATGCATTCCCAACTCAACCAACGCCTGACGGCCTAGATCGAGTGCACCAAGGAAGGTTTCACGAGAATAGCTTTCAACACCATGGCTCAGCAACTGATAAGCTTCTACGCGACTGCGTGCTCGAGCGAGCAAACGTAGCTTAGGAAAATGCGTCTGACAGAGTTCTACGATCTTCATGATCTCATCCGGTGAGTCGGTACAAATGACCATGGCTTCGGCTTTGTCTGCACCAGCGGCTCGCAATAAATCGAGCTGAGTGGCATCACCGTAGTAAACTTTGTAGCCATACTTTCTCAGCAACTGAATTTGGCTAGCATCACTTTCCAGCACCGTCACTTTGATCTTGTTGGCGTACATAAGACGGCCAATGATTTGACCAAAACGACCAAAGCCCGCAATGATGACGCGAGGCTGCTTATTGATGACATCGCTAGCCAGTGTTGCTTCTGTTTCTGCGTTTAGTCCTCTCGCATACCATTTGTTCTGCGCCATCAGTAATAGAGGGGTGGTGACCATAGATAAGCTGACTACAACAAGCAAGAAAGCCGTCTGCTCTTGGTTAAGAAGCCCTTCGGCACTCGCAGCGGTAAAGATAACGAAGGCGAACTCACCACCTTGGCTTAAAATCGCCGCCATTTTACTGCGCGATTTTGCACGACTACCATAAAGACGCGCTAAGAAATAAAGAATCGCCCCTTTCACCGCAACCAAGCTGAATACCGTCACAAGGACAGCAAATGGTTCTAACGCAAGCAACCCTAAGTTGACCGCCATACCCACGGCAATGAAGAAGAGTCCAAGCAGCAAACCTTTAAACGGTTCTATCGCGATTTCTAACTCGTGACGATACTCGCTTTCCGCAAGTAACACTCCAGCAAGAAAGGTTCCTAGCGCCATAGATAAACCAAGCTGCTTCATGATTAGAGCAATGCCTATCACCAGCAAGAGTGCCGCGACAGTAAACAATTCACGCACGCCACTAATCACGACATAACGGAACAATGGTCGCAGCAAGAAGTGACCACCAACCAACAGCCCGCCTACGCCAGCAAACATCCACAGCGCATCCCACGCATTGCCTGCCGTGTTTCCGGCAAGTAAGGGCAAAATCGCCAACATGGGAATCACGGCGATATCTTGGAATAGCAATACTGCAAAACCCGACTGACCCGCTTCTTTGCCTGCCAACCCTTGCTCTTCAATCACTTTCAAAGCAATGGCTGTCGAGGAAAGCGCCAGTCCCATTCCAATTACTAAACTGGTTTGCCAACTGGTTCCCGCTAAATAAGCAACGCTGGATATCACACAAGTTGTGATGACCACTTGCGCGCCGCCTAAACCGAGAATCGGTCCTTTCATTTGTAATAGCTTTTTCGGGTTCAGCTCCAAGCCGATCAGAAAGAGCAGCAAGACGACACCAAACTCAGCGAAGTGGAGAATCGCTTCAACGTCGCTGATCAAGCCCAGCCCCCAAGGGCCGATCGCCACACCAGCGAGAAGGTAACCCAATACCGAGCCAAGCCCCATTCGTTGCGCAAGGGGCACCGCCACTACCGCTGCGGTCAAGAAAATCACACTACTTTGGAGGAAATCACTTTCAAGCGCCATGCTCGCCTCCTAATTCTTCTGGGTAAACATACAATGGGTCATTCAACCATTGTCGATACGCTTCAGCGTGTTGGTAGCGCTCCATTTCGGAGACATTTCTTGCCCAGTAAAGCACTAAAGGTTCAATCCAATGCATTTGACACAATGCTGCAGTGAGCTCAAAAGGTTGAAGTATCTCTGATAAAGGATAGCGGTTGTAGCCACCTTTACTAAATGCTTCCTCTTGACCTCCTGTCGTAATCACACTGCGCCAATATTTGCCCTTCAACGCCTCACCGCCACCAAACGCAAATCCTTTCCCGAGCACTCGGTCTAGCCACTCTTTTAGCAATGCTGGGCAAGAGTACATATAAAGAGGGTGATGAAACACGATCACATCATGTTCGATAAGTCGTTGGTGCTCCGCGGCGACATCAATAAAAAAATCGGGATAGTGCGCGTAAAGATCATGCACGGTGACATGCTCAAGTGATTGAATTTTCTTGAGCATCATTTGGTTGGCCACTGACGACTGTGACTCAGGGTGGGCATACAGCACCAAAACTTTGGGCTTTTGCGTGGCTAAACTCTGCATTCCTTGGACAGCAATCCTTGTGTTTCGAATGTATTCTATTGTTTTTATAGGTTATCAGTTTGTTATACGTGGTTAGCGCAAATAACGCAATAATCGACTTTTAATCTTATTCCCCCTACTATTCGACGCAATACGAGCAAAGATAAAGCAAACAACTATGATCACCTTCTCTGGCATACAGCTACTACGTGGCGGAAAACCCCTTCTTGAGCAAGCTTCAGCAACCATTCATCCCGGCGACAAAGTGGGCCTGGTCGGAAAAAATGGCTGCGGTAAGTCGACGCTTTTTGCATTAATTAAAGACGAGCTGTCTATTGATGCGGGCAACTTCAGCAAACCTGCTCATTGGGAACTAGCATGGGTCGCTCAAGAAACTCCTGCTCTCGAGCGTAGCGCCATTGAGTACGTAATCGATGGTGATCGTGAATATCGAAAGCTAGAAGCCGATCTTGCACAGGCGGAGCAACAAGACAAAGGGACGCTAGTTGCCGAAATCCACGGCCAAATTGAAACCATCGGGGGGTACAGTATCCGCGCTCGTGCGGCGGAACTATTGGATGGTTTAGGCTTTAGCCAAGAGCAAATGAGTTGGAACTTAACTCAGTTCTCGGGGGGCTGGCGTATGCGCTTGAACCTAGCTCAAGCTCTGCTTTGCCGCTCAGATTTGTTGCTTCTTGATGAACCAACCAACCACTTGGACTTAGATGCCGTGATGTGGCTAGAACGCTGGCTACAAAACTACCCCGGTACACTCGTGCTTATCTCACACGACCGAGACTTTCTCGATCCTATTGTCGGTCGTGTCATTCACGTCGAGAATCAGTTACTGAACGAGTACACCGGCAACTACTCATCATTTGAAGAACAGCGCGCTCAGAAGCTTATCTTGCAACAAGCGCAATTTGAGAAGCAACAAAAGCAGATGTCGCACATGCAAAGCTACATCGACCGCTTCCGCTACAAAGCCTCGAAAGCTCGCCAAGCACAGAGCCGAATCAAAGCCTTAGAGAAAATGGAGAAGGTTCTGCCTGCGCAGCTCGATAACCCATTCAGCTTCCAATTTCGCGATCCAGATGCGCTGCCAAACCCTATCATCATGATGGATGAGGTATCAGCAGGCTATGGCGATAATCTTATCTTAGAAAAAATCCGCCTCAACCTCGTACCTGGCAGTCGCATTGGTCTACTTGGTCGCAATGGCGCAGGTAAATCAACGCTGATTAAGTTGCTTTCTCGTGAACTCAATCCTCAAGGGGGCGACTTAACCTATTCACAAGGCGTGAAGATTGGCTACTTTGCTCAGCATCAACTAGAAACGCTTCACCCAGAAGAAACACCGTTGCAGCACATGATGCAGATCGCGCCTGACAAGAATGAGCTCGAGCTGCGTAATTATCTCGGCAGTTTTGGCTTCCAAGGCGATAAAGCGCTAGAAAAAGTAGCGCCGTTTTCCGGTGGCGAGAAAGCACGTCTGGTGCTGGCATTAATCGTATGGCAAAAACCGAACTTGCTGCTGCTCGATGAACCAACGAACCACCTAGATTTGGATATGCGTCAAGCGCTAACTATGGCTCTGCAAACCTTTGAGGGGGCGATGGTGATTGTCTCGCACGACCGCTACCTACTGCGTGCGACCACCGATGATCTTTACCTGGTTCATGATCGCCAAGTTGCCCCATTTGATGGCGATTTGAACGACTACTACAAATGGCTAACAGAGCAACAAAAAGCGGAGCGACGTGAAGCCCAAGCTCAGCAACCAGAGAAAACGAGTGCGAACAGCGCGGCGGCCAAAAAAGACCAGAAACGCCGTGAAGCTGAATTTCGCAAGCAAACCGCGCCAATTCGCAAAAACCTGACAAAGTTAGAAGAAAAAATGGATAAGTTGGGTGAATCGTTAGCGGAAGCGGAAACGCAATTATCCGATAACTCACTTTATGAAGCCGAAAATAAAGCTAAACTTAATCAAGTACTCGCCATTCAAGCCAACAGCAAAGCCGAGCTTGAAGATGTTGAAATGGAATGGATGGCTCTCCAAGAAGAGCTAGAACAGATGGAGCAGGAGTTCAGTAGCCAATGAGTTCAGAGCACGCACAAATTTCTTTAACACTTGAGCGCTTGTGGCAATTTAGCTTGCAGTACTACAGTGTGCGAGAAGTAAAAGAGGCGTGCTTAGCTCTGCAAAATCAGTTTAAAGGTAACGTCAATTTATTACTGCTGCTCAAATGGCTCGACGAACAACAGGTCTGTTTTGGTGAGCAAGATTGGCATCGTGTTGAGGAGTGTCTCGGGCGCTCCGAAGCCCTACTCCTCAATTTCCGCGAGTTAAGGCGAAAGCTAAAAAGCCAAGTGCCAGACACTGTCTATCGAGAATCGCTTCAATTCGAACTGCAACTCGAAAAACAGCAGCAGTCTGATCTGGTTGATTGCATTAACAGTATTCAATTGGAAAAGAATCTCGGCGAGCCACTTACGCTTCGGTATTGCCGTCAACTTGGTGGCGAGCGCCTCTATTCAGCCTTCGCTGAGCCCATTGATAACATCGCCAACCTATAGAGACTGTTTATGACTCAGTTTGTCGCCGCCAAAGGGCTTTCCAATCCCCACCTTCAAACCCTAGCTCCGCGCTTAATTCGAAAAAAAGCGCTGTTTGAGCCTATCTGGCAAACACTTGATACCCCCGATGGTGACTTCCTTGACATCGCTTGGGGTGAAGATAACCAGACCACAGCGGCCAAAAGCAAACCGATTTTCGTTCTGTTCCACGGACTGGAAGGATGCTTCTACAGCCCTTACGCCAATGGCTTGATGGATGCGTTTAACAAACAAGGTTGGCTCTCCGTCATGATGCACTTTCGCGGCTGCAGCGGTAAGCCGAACAAGTTAGCGCGCGCTTATCACTCTGGTGAAGTCGAAGATGCCCGTTTCTTTTTGCAGTACCTCAATAGTCTATTTCCTTCTCAAAAGAAGGTTGCCGTTGGGATTTCACTTGGCGGAAATATGCTGGCGAACTACTTGGCTAAGTATAATCAAGACCCACTACTCGATGCCGCAACGATTGTCTCCGCGCCATTGGATCTCTCGGCCTGCTCGGAGCGAATTGAACAAGGCTTTTCTAAGCTCTACAAAAACTACTTACTCTCCTCTTTGAAAAAGAGCGCCTTGCAGAAGCACCACTTACTCAAGGGCGAGTTAGGGCTAACTTATCAATGCATCAAACGGGTGACGCGATTGTACGAGTTTGACGACTTAATCACCGCGCCGCTGCATGGATTTAAAGATGCCGAAGATTACTACCAGCGCTGTTCGGGCATCCACCGCCTGAAAGAGATCAAAGTCCCGACGCAAATCATTCATGCCAAAGACGACCCGTTTATGACTGATGCGGTGATCCCCAAGTATGTGCTGCCCGATAACATCGATTACCGGCTGTTTGATCAAGGCGGTCATGTCGGCTTTGTTACCGGCAGCGCCATCAAACCGCGGTTTTGGCTGGAAGAAGCCCTGCCCGCCTACTATGAAAGTCTCACCGATCCGGCATAATAGCGCCTCATCTGCGAACATAAAATCTAGAGGTATTTATGATTGTTCCTTGGCAAGACATTGCACCAGAGACATTAGAAAACTTGATTCGTGAGTTTGTCCTTAGGGAAGGAACCGACTACGGAGCGGTAGAGGTGTCACTGCAAAGCAAGATTGACCAAATTAAGAAACAGCTCGAGTCGGGTGATGCGGTCGTGGTTTTCTCCGAGTTACATGAAACCGTCGACATTCAACTCAAAAACAAATTTTAGAGAACTGCATACAATGACGGTTTACTAAAGCGTGCTATAGTGAACTCCGATTACAGGAACGTATTCAACGACAAGGTTTGTCATGTCAGCAAAACATCCAATTATTGCCGTTACCGGTTCTTCTGGCGCCGGTACTACCACTACTTCAGAAGCTTTCCGTAAGATGTTCAATATGATGAACGTCAAACCCGCATGGGTTGAAGGCGACAGCTTCCATCGCTTCACACGACCAGAAATGGATGTGGAGATCCGTAAGGCGCGCGAGCAAGGCCGCCATATTAGTTACTTTGGCCCACAAGCTAACGACTTTCCTGCGCTAGCAGAGTTCTTTCGTAAATATGGCCATGAAGGTACAGGGCAAGTTCGCCGCTACCTGCACACCTTTGACGAGGCAGTGCCATACAACCAAATGCCTGGCACCTTCACCCCTTGGCAAGACTTGCCAGAGAACTCCGACGTTCTTTTCTACGAAGGGTTGCATGGCGGCGTCGTCGATGGCGATGTTAACGTTGCCCAGCATGTGGACTTCTTGATTGGCATGGTTCCAATCGTGAACTTAGAGTGGATTCAAAAGTTTGTTCGAGACACACGCGATCGAGGTCACTCTCGTGAAGCGGTGATGGATTCGATTGTTCGTTCGATGGACGACTACCTCAACTACATCACCCCACAGTTTTCGCGCACCCACATTAACTTTCAACGAGTGCCGACCGTCGATACATCCAATCCTTTAAATGCAAAAGGCATCCCGAGCTTGGATGAGAGTTTCGTGGTCATTCGCTTGCGCGGAATTAAGAACGTCGATTTCCCATACTTACTGGCAATGATTGATGGTTCATTTATGTCGCGACATAACACCATAGTCGTGCCTGGTGGCAAGATGAGTTTTGCGATGGAATTGATCGTTCGTCCTATCCTTCAGCAACTCATCGAAACAGGAAAAATTGGCTAGAACTCACGGCTAGAACACGATTACTTTTCATACCGTGATCATGTGCACAGTTTTGCGTAGCAAAACCCAAGTAGGACCCGATTAAAATCAAGAAATCGTTTTCGAAAAAGGATACTATTTGTAACCGAAACACAAGTTGGCTTGCAGCATTTGTAAAGTGCTCTTATCCTAGTAAGCCTATTTAAGGCTTAGCTAAAACATGGAAAGCGGCAAGCGTACCCTGCAGAGGAAGTGAGATATTATGGTTCTAGGTAAACCTCAAACCGACCCAACATTAGAGTGGTTCCTTTCACACTGTCATATTCATAAGTACCCATCAAAAAGCACGCTAATTCACGCGGGCGAGAAAGCTGAGACGTTGTACTACATCGTTAAAGGTTCAGTTGCGGTTCTTATTAAAGACGAAGAAGGTAAGGAAATGATCCTTTCTTACCTAAACCAAGGTGACTTTATCGGTGAACTTGGTCTATTCGAAGAAGACCAAGAGCGTACCGCATGGGTTCGTGCTAAATCTCCTTGTGAAGTAGCAGAAATTTCATTCAAGAAGTTCCGTCAGCTAATTCAAGTAAACCCAGATATCCTAATGCGCCTTTCAGCGCAAATGGCAAGCCGCCTTCAAGTGACAAGCCAAAAAGTGGGCGACCTTGCGTTCTTAGACGTTACTGGCCGTATCGCGCAAACGCTACTAAACCTAGCGAAGCAACCAGATGCGATGACTCACCCAGACGGCATGCAAATCAAGATCACTCGTCAAGAAATCGGTCAAATCGTTGGCTGTTCTCGTGAGACAGTAGGTCGTATCTTGAAGATGCTAGAAGAGCAGAACCTAATCTCTGCTCACGGTAAGACAATCGTTGTTTACGGTACTCGTTAATCTCGATTAACTGCTGAATTTTAAAAGCCACCCATTGGGTGGCTTTTTGTTTATGAGCAATACAAACTAGGTAATCCCTGTTCTAACTTACCCATTGGTGCTTTCAAAAATCTTATCAGCAGACGCCGCAACAAACCCTGGATAGAGCTCGCCGTTGCTCATTGGATAACGCTTGGCAAACTCATAGAAACCACCCGGGATAATCTCTGTGCCTTCAGTAAATTGCACGGGGACTTTGTCTGCCATAGTGGATGACTGTTCGAGCAACACATCAGGAGATCCTTTCACCTCACCACCAAACTCATTGATGGTAAAGCCTGCATCACGCAGATGGTTGTTCACATCAACCACTTCGTTAAACGCATTTAACTGATTAACGCTCACAGTAAAGTGGTTTGCACCATAACCATGGGCAGCTAACCAAGAAGCGTATTCACTCTCTTTTGCCAACGTCTGGAAATCAGCGTAGCTAAGATCCCACAAACGTCCGCCATACAAAAACTCTGGGCTTTGCAATTGAGAGGCGTCTACCTGCTCAACCAGTTTAGCCACGATAGCCTGCAACTCGGCTGAACACTCATCGACTTTGAGTTCACTGATGAATACTTTCGGTTGCGTTGGATCTGGATGTTCAAAATGCTTGGCGACTAACTTTTTGCTCTCAAACACATAGTCACCACAAGGGGTGTAACCAGCATCAAGGAATGGTTGAGCCAGCGTCGCAATGCCTAACGGCTCAACATTGAAGGTGCGCAAAGCAATATGGTCGTTGATCAATGCTTCGTCTTCTTGCAGAAGTTGATGCACTTTTTCAGCAGAGGGACATAAGCGTTGAATATAGTCATTCCATAACGGTTGGAACAAAACATCTGGCGTCATAACGCCTCCTTGTATCGGGGTTGTTTACGTTAAAGAGAGCTTTATTAGTATTGTTTTTCGATATAAAAGAGGCCACCTAACCAAAATGTGTCCAGAAAATCTGATTAGGTAGCCTTCAACCTGTGACGTTTAAAGTGCCTTTCGGCTGAGAAAGGCAATAAGGGAAACCTTAGTGGTTTATTATGGTTATAGATCTAACCCTGGGCTTAACGTAGCAGGCAGCAATGTTTCGCTGCCTTCCATCGAAGCCATTGGGTAAGCACAATAGTCTGCGGCATAGTAAGCGCTTGGACGTAAATTACCCGATGCGCCTGGACCGCCAAATGGTGCATCACCACTCGCGCCAGTGAGCTGACGGTTGCGGTTTACGATACCCGCACGGATATGGTCAACAAAGTACTCCCACTCGCTGTCATCGGTAGACACTAGGCCAGCCGATAAGCCAAAGCGTGTGTCGTTAGCCAGTTCCACCGCTTTTTCCAAGCCTTGGTAGCGAACGACTTGCAGCAACGGGCCGAAGTACTCTTCATCTGGCAGCTCTGCAATCGCAGTGACATCAATGATACCCGGTGTAACAAATGCCGCCTCACCCGCTTTCGCCTCGATTAGACTCTCACCGCCAAGCTTTTGCAGATTCGCTTGCGCAGCAAGGATAAAGTCAGCGGCAGCTTTTGAAATTTGAGGCCCCATAAACGGAGCAGGCTCTGCAAATGGCTGGTCGACACGGATCTTGTTAGTCGCTTCCACCAGTTTGCTCACTAATAGGTCACCTTTATCACCTACAGGCACATACAAGCGACGCGCACAGGTACAACGCTGCCCTGCACTGATGAATGCCGACTGAATAATGGTATAAACCGTCGCATCAAGGTCACCATAGCTCTCAGAGATAACCATCGGGTTGTTGCCGCCCATCTCTAAAGCCAGCATCTTGCCAGGTTGTCCTGCAAACTGCTTGTGCAGAATGTGTCCGGTGTTTGCACTACCCGTGAATAGTACGCCATCAAGACCTTTCGAATCAGCGAGCGCTATTCCCGTCTCTTTGGCACCTTGAACTAGGTTAATCACGCCCTTTGGTAGACCAACTTGATCCCACAGTTTCATCGCAAACTCACCGGTTAGTGGCGTTTGCTCTGATGGTTTGAATACCACTGTGTTACCGGCCAAAAGGGCTGGCACGATGTGACCATTTGGCAAATGACCCGGGAAGTTATACGGACCAAATACCGCCATCACACCCAGTGGGCGATGACGTAGAACAATCTGGTTGCCTGCTGCTTCGCGCTGCGCTTCACCGGTGCGATCATGGTATGCGCGAATCGAAATAGCAATTTTACCGGCCATTGCTGCCGCTTCTGTACGCGTTTCCCAGATTGGCTTGCCCGTTTCTTTGGCAATGATTTCCGCAATCTGCTCGCTGTTCTCTTTCACTTTTTCGGCAAAGGCCAAAACAATCGCCTCGCGCTCTGCAAAGCTCATTTTCTTCCAACCGAGAAACGCACTGCGTGCCGCCGATACCGCTTGCTCGACTTGTTCAGGCGTTGCACTGTCGCCTTGCCAAATCACTTCGTTGTTGTACGGGCTTTGCGAACTCATCGGCTCGCCTTGTCCCGCAACCCATTCACCTGCAATCCAATGTGTCATAACTTCTTCCTTCAAATTCTTTATACATTCAGGCTTACTGAGCCAACATTCGAACGAATTCGCCTTCGCTTACTTTGAGTGCATCCGCTACCTCAGGAGAAAGAATCACGGATTCGGTCTCTCGGTCATAGGACGCTTTTGCCGCTGTCGCGCGGAAATTTTCAAAAGACGTATTAGAAATCAAGTAATCGTTCGCGCTTGAATGCTCCGCGATGGTCACTTTGGCTCGGAACGAGTGACGTACCGATTCAATATTACGCACATCACATTCAACCGTTGGGCCACCATCGAAAATATCGACGTAGTTACGGCAAGTGAAACCTTCCTTTTCAAGTAAGCGCAGCGCTGGGCGTGTGTTCTCGTGCACTTCACCAATTACCGCTTGTGCTTCTTTGCTCAGTAGGTTGATGTAGATGGGCAACTTAGGCATAAGGTCGGCAATAAAGCCTTTCTTACCGATACCTGTTAGGTAGTCAGCCATGGTGAAATCGATCGAGAAGAAATGCTCTTGCAGCCACTGCCAGAATGGCGAATTACCTTCTTCGTCAGACACACCACGCATCTCAGCAAAGACAGTTTTAGAGAAGCGATGTGGGTGTTCAGCCATCATCAAGAAACGACACTTCGACATCAAACGACCATTCAAACCGCCACGGAATGTTGGTCTTAGAAACAGCGTACAAATCTCACTACATCCGGTGTAGTTGTTACCAAATGTCAGTAACTTAACGACATTGTTAACGCCCAGCTTTGCTGAAGAATGAACAATCGTACTGATATGGTAAGAGTAAAAAGGCACATCCCAGCCAATTGAAGCTTCAATTCCGGTACAACCCGCTACTTCGCCAGTTTCACTATCAAAACCGACCATTAGGTAACCTTCATCACCGGGCTTAGTAACATCTGGCTTGGTAAAACTGTACTCTGAATGAGTAATTCGATTGGTTAACAATTGTTCGTTAACTGGTAGAGATGTAAATCCGTGACCCGATTCTACGGCGCAAGTGTGTAGTGCGTCGTAATCCGACATTGCGATAGGGCGAACAACTAGCATCGATACTCCCTCCTGATGCTCATACCAACACCACCAGCTATTTTGAAGAACAACTGGTGGTCTCGATAGTCGAGCTAAGCATGATGACTTAGCTCAGTTAGATGTTTTAATTATTGTGTTAGCGACGCTAATGCTTTATCCAGGCGTGCTAATCCTTCTTCGATTTCTTCTTTACTAATGACAAGTGACGGCGTGAAACGCACTACGTTTGCACCCGCAACTAGTACCATTAATCCTTCTTTACCTGCTGCGACCAAAACATCGCGAGCACGGCCCTGCCACTCATCATTAAGTGCAGCACCGAGTAATAACCCTTTGCCACGAACCTCGGCAAAAACTTGGTATTTATCATTCAACTTCGCCAAGCCATCACGGAACAGCGCTTCACGCTCAGCAACGCCAGAAAGAGTTTCTGGGTTGCTCACGACGTCAACCACCGCTTCTGCCACAGCACACGCCAGAGGGTTACCGCCGTAAGTCGAACCGTGAGTACCCACTTTTAGGTGCTTAGATAGCTCTGTAGTCGTTAGCATTGCGCCAATAGGGAAACCACCGCCTAAAGATTTCGCAGTGCTTAGAATGTCAGGCGTCACACCCAGACCTTGGTAAGCATAAAAATGACCAGTACGACCGTTACCGGTTTGAACTTCATCAAAAATCAGCAGTGCATTGTGTTTGTCACACAGTTCACGAACAGTTTGAACAAATTCGTCTGTTGGAGAGATGATGCCGCCTTCACCTTGAAGCGGTTCCATCATGATGGCACACGTGCGATCTGAGATATGCTCACGTAGCGCTTCAACATCATTGTATGGTAGGTGCGTCACGTCACCTGGCTTAGGACCAAAGCCATCAGAGTATGCAGCTTGACCGCCGACAGTGACCGTAAAGAAGGTACGGCCGTGGAAACCTTGTGTAAACGCGATGATTTCAGATTTCTCTGGACCAAACTTATCAGCAGCGTAACGACGCGCCAGCTTAAGAGCAGCTTCGTTCGCTTCAGCGCCCGAGTTAGCAAAGAACACTTTTTCTGCAAAGCTCACGCCGGTCAGCTTTTTCGCTAGACGCAGCGCTGGCTCGTTAGTCATCACGTTACTGAGGTGCCACAACTTTTGGCCTTGCTCTGTTAATGCATTCACCATTGCTGGATGACAATGACCTAGACAGCTCACGGCGATACCACCAGCAAAGTCGATGTACTCTTTACCTTGCTGATCCCAAACGCGAGCACCCTCGCCTTTCACTGGAATCATTTCCATTGGGTTATAACAAGGTACCATTACCTCATCAAACAAACCGCGTTCTACATTATTTTCTACAGTCATTGCACATTCCCTCTCGATACCGCATGCATAGCGAATATGTTGTCCTTACTTCCATTCAATGAAATAAGATATTGTTTTGCTTTTAAGCAATTACGGCATTGTATTTACAAACAATTAACCTTTTCAATAGTGATTTATGCTTTTTATCCACACTGAAAAAGCCGAATTCCCATCATGTGTGAGTATTTATGCACGATGCTACTCGTTTTATGAAGCAATATATTCTTATAACAAAGATAAGCTCTGATTAAGCATAGGCATAGCAAGGGCTGAAAGGTAACAATGACATAGGCTGCGAATAGTTTTTCACAGAATATTCGCCGCTTTAATTATGAAAGAAATGTTAAGAAAGGTGATCCCAGTCAGGGTTTATCGCTTCAGAAAGTTGGCGAGCAGTTCATGTCCCTGCTCCGTTTTGATCGATTCTGGATGAAACTGGACCGCATCTATCGGTAAGGTCTTATGTTGATAGCCCATAATCTCATCCATAGAACCATCTTCAAACTCAGTCCAAGCAGTTAACTCAAAACAGTCGGGTAGAGTGCCATTTTTCACCACCAACGAGTGGTATCGGGTCACGGTGAGTGGATTGTTCAAACCAGTAAATACACTTCGTCCATTGTGTCGAATAGGCGAGGTTTTACCGTGCATCACTTGCCGAGCGCGCACCACTTCACCACCAAAAACTTGCGCGATGGCTTGATGCCCTAAGCAAACTCCCAGAATGGGTAATTGCCCCGCGAAATGTTCTATCGCTTGCAACGAGATACCCGCCTCATTAGGGGTACACGGCCCAGGCGAGATAACCAAGTGCGAAGGCGCTAACGCTTCAATACCGGCAATATCAATTTCATCATTACGTACCACTTGCACATCAGCCCCCAACTCACAGAAGTACTGATAGAGGTTGTAAGTAAACGAGTCGTAATTATCGATAATCAACAGCATGGCAGAAACAAGCACTAAGTATTTCGAAGTTAGGAGCGGTATTGTGCAATAAGAAGATAGAAAGGCAAGTAATAATCGATCGGGCAATATGTTCTTAAACTTGCTCCAGATAACGATAATTAAAATAAATACAAACAAGCATTAGATACACACCGCAAATCTATCATATGATTGAGCTGCTAATAAAAGCAGATACACAACAAATAGTTACAGAGAAATATAATGAAATTTAATGCAATCGTCGCAAGCCTAGTGGCTTCGCTCGCACTGGTTGGTTGTCAATCAACGTCAGATGTTCCAACACCAACAGCAGATAAACAAACCATTGAAGAAGCTCGCACTGCACTCGCAGGTGTTGATGATTTGACTGTCGATGAGTCTGGCGTTATCTCTTTAGTGCAGACACTGCCATCGAGATACCAGTGGAATGCGACAGCAATTAAGAAAATTGGTCGTGAAGTCTCCTGCGATAACCTGCGCTACTTCGTAGACAAAGGTATGGTGGTGAACATTCACTTTAAAGGCCCTAAAGGTCGCTATGATCACTTTGACCAACAGCGATGCCTAGAAGAAGACCAATACCTATAAAAAAAGAGCCAACGTTTGTTGGCTCTTTTAAAATCTAACTATAAAGATCGCTACTGAACACAATCTTTAGCAAAGATGCTATCTGCCCAATGTGGATTATCGACAAATGGATTTCGGTTACCTTGAATGTTTTGAATCTTGGTATTTCTCTCAAATTCAAAATCATCGACGCCGTCCAGTTTGTTCCACTCAAGCAAAATACAAACATTACCCAAAGCTGTACCGTTGTCAGTCACTGAAGAGACAAGCTCTAAATCAGGGTTAGACGCATCACTATTGTCTTTTCCTTCATAGCGCGTTGCCATGTAGAACATCATACGTGCAACATCACCTTTTACCTCATCACGTGGTTCAAATGAGTCGCCATCTCTTCTGTTACCTGGCGCTTCTGTTAACTCGGTGCCCCCTTCATCAAACTCTAGGTTTCCTCGCGCCCCATTAACGCTTTCATCCGTCGGTCTTAAATGATGGATGTCCGTGTATGCCGCCGCGCGCTTATCGTTAAAGCCTCCATTTGACTTAGGATAGGTGTGTTCACGGTTCCAGTTGTCTTGACCTAAACTGCCTTGACCCGATTTTTGTCCTTTCTCTTGTGAGCGCCCGGTGTACATCAAGATCACGTTGCTACTGTTGTTCGGATCTTCATCGGTAATATCCAGAGCATCCCAAACGTCAAAGCTGCTTGAAGAGTAAGGCAACTGAGTAATCCCTGTGGATATAATCGCATTGAGCGCCGCTTTCAGTTCTGGCCCGCTTTTACCAATGGCACTATCGTAATAGCCATTAGGGTTATGGATCTCTCCTGGCGGTACGGGTGGCTCAACGATGTCAGTCTGGCAAGTGATTGACGGAATCCCTCCAACCACATGAGGATCATGCGCTTGTTCATAAGCGGCAGAGGCACCAAAGGTGCTCATCATTAATAAAGTGAATAGTGTTTTTCTCATGACTTTGATTCGGGGGGAGAAATCCCCCCTCTCCTAATTATGGTAACCAATTACGCTTTGAACTTGCGACGCAAGAATCCCAGACCAAATAAAGCGAGTAGTCCAACGCCCCCAGTACTACCAGCATCTTCACTATCATCTCTTGTTGCTTCTACGACATTGATACGATCAGACTGAATCACTTCACCAGCGATTGTTGTTCTAACACTGTATTCCCCGAGTTCTAACCCTTCGGAGAAGCTCACTTCAGTCCAGCCTAGTGCAATCTCATATGCGTCCAGGCTATCTTTGGCAACTCTCGAAGACGTCGCTACATAAGTTGAAATGGCGTCACTAATTGAAACCGAAACTTCATCACCCACTTTTAGATGGGTGCCATTTGCTTGGGTCAAATCAACAAAGTATTTAAAGCTCTTACCCACTGAAGGCGCAGGTATTCTAGGCTCATTGATCGGCTCAAAGGGCAGTTTTACGGGCGTTCCAGGAACAATAGGTTGGTCTGGGTCTATAGGATAAATAGGATCGATTGGCTCTAAAGGTTTACCATCAAAAGCAATAGAAATGACAACTGGGTCATGAACCGCGGCGCGATAAACGTCTTGGTACTGTTGGCCCAAACTATGATCATACGCCAATACACTTGCTTCACCAGCGTTGATATTCCACTGCTTCGCATCAACCACCAAAGACTTCAAACCCGGTGAGGTTAGAATGTAGTCGAAACTCCCTTGTCCATCACGATTGACGGTGTTGTAGCCCTTCGAATCGAGAATAGCCAACACATTTTCATAACCATAAAAGGTATCGATGACCTTTCCATTTTCGCCATGAAGCGGGTCATCGTCTATGAGGGTAAAAGACGCGGCTTTGATTTCATGAGTTTCAGGAACGTCATCACGATTGGTCAAGACCGATATTGGGTCTTCATTTAGGTAAGCATTGAAACTACCCAAAATGACTTTTTCACCCGATACGTCTTGTAACTGCTGACCTAGATAATCAGCGGCCGATACTCGTAATTCTGCGCATTGGCCTTGTTTAGCATTGCTACTGTTTTCAAGGCAACTCTGTTGTCTATCAACAAAATCACTTACTGCTACAGTTAACGTTTCATCGCGATCTTTAAAATTAAAGGTTGCAATAAGACTGGCGGCTTGTGCAGCAAGCTTTTCAGAAGAAACTTGCTTAGGCATTTCAACCACTTTTAAGGACTCAAGCCCTACTTTGCTGGCTTTAAAAATCAAATAATTGGCCGATGTCAGTTCACCGAACTGCTCAAGCCCTTGCGCACTGGCAATGTGGTAATGATTCGCTTCATCTAGGTTTTTGTTGAGCTCGCTGACTAACTGACCGATAGCTGAAGAGGTAGACAAACCATTGTTCTCAACTTCCATTAAGCCAACGACATCGGCATCTAAGGCGATCAAAGCACTAACCAATTTTGATGTCTGAACTTCAAACTGCGCTGTATCAACGGTCGTTTCAATCAACATTCCATCATTGGCTAAGTTGGCTTCGCCACCAAAGGGGCTATTTAAGTAGCCACCCGTATTAAAGGTCGCCAGTTTAATATCCCCACTCTTGAGACTAGGTTTATCCTGACGACTGTTCCCATTAGCCACAAACGTTCCATTGTGAGCAGGCTCGGTCACATAAAGACGATAGTCTGAGTACGAGTAACCCAAGACGCCTTGCAACTGATTCGCACGGTCTCCTACGCGAATATAGTCATCCGTGGAACCATTTTGGTCAGCATCACTCTTAGCAAAATCTGGGTACCAAGCAGGTGCACCACTCGTGTCTTTGTCAAACGATTCCACAACGACTCGGAAGTCTTCATTACAATCTGCAGCTTTAGCCGCATCATCTGATGCCGGGAAAAAACTCTGGTTAGGGTGGACGCTTGCTTGGCCTCGACTGAGCACCATATTGTAGCGCTGAGCCTCTTCATCCAAACTGTAGCTTCGAGAAACTCGCATATCTAACATCGAGTTTATGTTGATTAACATGCCTTCATGGCGCTCGAGGGTGAAATCAAACTCCTTGTCACTGGATAGCTCCGTAAAATCAGTGGCAGTAATTGACCCCGTACCAATGGTCTTGACGTCATTCGCTGGAATCTGTGTCCAACCAAAGTACTCTTCTACAGGACCCATGACTTCGACTTTATCGCCAACTTTTAACCCGGTGACATCTGCAACGACAAAGATACCGTCAGAAGTTTGCGCGTCGTTATCAGGCGTCTCATCCTGCATAAAGAAACCGATACGTTCACCTTGAGCGATCTCCGTGCTCTGTATCGCGGTGATTACACCAACAACAGTAAACACTTCATCTGATACAAACTTGCCATTCAGAGGATCCGTGTAAGGAGATGCCCATGAGCTCCCCTGTAGTTCACCAATTAAAGAAGCTGGAGAAGGCTCAGGGTCGGGATCAGGTGTCGGATCTGGGTCTGGAGTAGGCGGAGTCACACCATCCACGCTTCCTAGCCCCTCGTAGTTTCCATCACCGGCATTTTTCCACTCACTGGCTTCAAAAGACATGGATGGCATGCTTGGGCTAATACGCTGTAGAGAAGAATCTTCAAAGACATCTGTTGCATCCGAACCGAGATGCCCAACAAGATCGATATTTACCCCATTTTTCGCAAGCGCCACAGCATCGCCGCCTTTCCCGTTGAAAGCGAGAGCTTCAACTTGATCGACAACAGCGGGAAGTTTTCCCGCTAACTGACTATGGGCCACAACATACACTTCACCAGCTCCCAAATTTCCTGCAAGTGGGAACTCTGTTGTTAGCGGGTTAGAGCCCGTTTGGTTGTTATATTGAACAATAGAATACTGAGACAAATCGACGGATACAGAACCATTGTTATAGATCTCAACGGCTTTATCATTGCCGTTTTCCACCACTTCGGTAATCAGAACATTTGCCTGTACCACAGGAGCAGCAACCAGACTGATGGCGACTGCTAAAATACTTTTTTTCATTGTTAACACTCACTGGTAACAAAATTAATGACTCAACATGCCAAATAGAGCGAATACTCTGTTTTTCAGCAATAAAAAGGGGGCTAGTGCAAAACACTAGCCCCCATGTCGAACCGTTAGCGACGACGACGCAAGAAACCAAATCCAAACATGGTCAATAGCGCGCCAATACCAAAGCTACCACCCGAGCCGTCATACTCTGGAGCGACGGGTTTCACATTGCTTGAATCACGTTTTGCAATCGACACTGTCATTGTTTTCGAATCAATCACCGTTGAAGTTGAGCGCGAAACCGCATCTCTGTCACCTTTAAGCTGCATAGTTAAGGTGTAATCACCTGCTTCCAAGCCAGCCACATCAAACATCACTGTCTGAGCGCCATCGGCATCAAGTGTTACCTTTGGCAGAGTGACACCGGTTGGACGAGGCGAGATTGAGATTTCCGCAATATCACCCGCTTTCGCTTGTGCTGATACTGGGAATGCAATATCTGCTCGACCACTCTTCATGGTGATAGAAACTGGCACTTCACCCGCTTCGCCATATTTGTAGCCTAGGCTGATGATGGCAGAATCATGGTCAGAAGAGCGGAAAGGCGTTTCAGCATAGAACGGATTAGGTTCATTGGTGTCGCCACCCTTGTATTTGTGGTTATAGTCATACAACGACGATTCTGGTGCATTGATGTGCCAATCTGTTGCATCTACCAAACGACCTTGTAGAGAAGGAGAAATCAGCATGTGATCCAACGAGCCAACTTCATCATTGAAGGAATAGCTCCATGAAGTTTTACCTTCTTCCGTTTTTAGATCGACCGCGTTCAAATAACCAAACGTCTTCTCAATACGCTGACCATTTTTTTCAAATGGCGTCTTGCCTACGTAGGTATGTTCTGATGCATAGATGGCTTTACCAGTCGGGTTGCTTGTTAGGACTAGCATCGGATCTTCATTCGCATATGAGTTCATATCACCCAATACGACTTTATCACCCGCAATATCTTCTAACTCTGAACCTAAATGGTATGCAGCCGCAACACGGAAGTTTTCACACGAACCTTGGAAATCATCATTGCGTACATCGTCCTTCTCAGGGTCGAAATTCTTCCACGTTTCCCAGCCTTTCCAGTCTTCGTAACAGGTTGAACCTTTAGACTTAAAGTGGTTAACAGCAACAGACAGTTTCTTACCCGTATGATTCACTTTAAAGGTCGCTACGACACTGTGACGTTGATAGTTGTCGCCACTTTCGCGAATTTCACCTTTTTTATCCAAGATTGGCGCACCATTGCCATCAACGATCGTTGGCGCGTGCTGCTCTGGCATCGGAATCACTTCACCAGTGATAATTGAAACTTTAGAAGGACGGTAGATAACACCTGTCGTGATCGCATCCGAACCCACTGTATCTTGCTCATCAAGAACCGCGTCACCGTTCTTATCGAACCCAACAAACACATAGCGATTGTGGATTGAGTTCTGTCTATTACGATCGCCGTAATCTTCGTCGTAGTATTTGGCATTGACGGCAGCAAGTAGCTCATTGATTGCACTGAAGTCACCGAAACCATTGTTCTCAACTTCCATCACACCCAAGATGTCCGCATCCAAGCCGTAAATCGCTTCAACGATTTTGGCCTGTTGACGCTCAAACTCTTGCTGGGACTCTGCTCCGCGGTTGTCACCGAAATTGTTGTCAGCACCACCATATGGTGAGTTGAAGTAGTTCAGTACGTTCTGAGTCGCCACTTTAATGGTGAAACCATGCTCACCGTATGATTCGTTGATGGTTGGTGCATCTGTACGATCTGTATTGTGGACAAACGTAATGTTCTGCGAAGACTCTAGGGCTTTAGGCACGATGATATTGAAGTTACCGTAAGAGTAACCAACAACACCCGTTAAACCCACTACGCTATCATTAATGCGAACGTAGTTTTTCTGTGGATCTTGTTTAAATTCTGGGTAATAAGGAATCTCACCATTTGGCGCTTTACCGTCAGACTCAAGAATCACACGGAAGTCATCGTTTTCAGCCGCTTGAGCTAAAGAATCAATCGATCCTGCAACATGGTCTTGGTTTGGCTGAGGGTTTGGACGCTTGTATGCAAGAACCATGTTATTGCGGAAAGCATCGTAATCGAAGCTAAAGCTACGTGACACTCGCATATCATGTTTTACTGCCATTAATTCATCGCGACGTGCTTCTTTTGCCTCATCTAGACGTTTTAGATATGTAGCCTCGTCTTCATCAGCGTCACGTTCAACCGTCACCTTCTCAACAAGCGCGTCAATGGTAGCCAACTCTTGAGCTGTCTTACCCATATCGGCAGTAGTCTTGACCAGCATACCTTCGTAACGTTCTAGCGTAGATTCAAATGTTGTATCGTCAGCATGGCGTTTTAGTTCAACAGGCGTGACAGAAACTGGCGTTTCATCAATCACTTGCCATTTATCATCAGCGGCAACAAGCTGGGTTAAACCATAGTTTTCTTTAACTTTGGCTACTACACACACTTTTTGACCGATCATGCTATCAGTGGCTTGAGCGGTCGGCACAAAAATACCGTCTGATGTCAGGTCATTACCATCGTTGTCATACAGGTAAAAACCCTTCGCAGGATAACTCGTCACCGCAGACACAATACCCGTTACTTTATATTGCTTGGCAGACTCATACCCTTCAGTAATAAGTGGAGAGAACTTACCCTCGCCTTGTACCGCACCGATGGTTTGTTCTTCTAAATCCGTTGCATCATCACATGGGGTATTTGCTGGCGGGGCTATTGGGTCATTGTTGACCGCAACTGGGTCACCTAGTCCACCAAAGTCGTTCTGAGGAAACGCTTCCCAATCGTTCGCATCGTAAGTATTTTTAGGCCCTGTGCCAGCTTTGCGTCTCAGGGTCATGTTTGCCCATGGGTCATCAGCTGCATCAGAATCACTGTAGATCCCAAAGATATCGTGAACATCACTTTGTGCTGAAGAGGTACCTAGCCAAACTGCGTCATCACCATTAAACGTTAATGCATTGTACTTAGCCTGGTCGTACGTACCGGCTGTAACCGCTGCACCTTCTCCACCCAAGCGTTCGATGTATTGGAAAATCTCAGCACCAGCTTCACCATTAACGACAACAATGCTTTTCCCTGGTGCAATGGTGACATCTTTAAGAACATTTATTTTGTCCTTGTTATGAACCATATTTTTATAACGACTGAAGTACAGCGCTAAATCACCATCATTACCTTCAAAGGTTACAGCGGATGCACCAGTGTTACTGATTTCGACAGCTTTATTCTGTGCGGAGCCTTCAACATACTCGGTAATAAGTACTTTGCTCATATCTCCAATATCAGCAGTAGCGACGCCGCTAAGTACAGTACTAATTGCACCAGCAAGTAGGGTCATTTTCTTATTCATTTTCTTGTTCTCCGGTCCAATTAGAAGTAAACGCGTGCGTACGCGTAAGCTTGTTGCGCAGCTTCACCGCCGTTGACTTCAAATGCAATCACACTTGAAGGAGTCGGCTTGTAATTCACGCCCAGCGTTGTCCAAACGCGCTCATCGCCCCAATCTGACTCTTCGGCACCATTCGCCTCATTGTCGATTGCCCATTGCTCATATTCTTCGTAGTTGTATGACGCAGTGAATTCCCACTGAGGATTTAATACATACTTGGCGGAGGCTAGGTAGCCCTCGTTATTTTGCGGTTTATAATCGTTGTAAAGCACACATTCAGGCACACCAAACTCATTTGGTTTCTTCTGGGCACAAGTACCGATGTATTCTTCTTCTCGGAACAAGTTGACACCCAAGTGGAACTCGTCAGTAACAGCTAGTCGCGCACCTGCACCTACTAGTCTTTGCTCACCGTATTTAGATTCACTATCTGACCCTCTACGACCTTCTACACCAACCACAACTGAAAAACGATCACCAAAGTAACCTACGTATCCATTACCGACATCGCCAAGAGAAGAACCAGATGAAGACTCACCTCCATAGCTGTATGAAGCCCCGACTTTAACGACACCAAGGAAACGGCCTTCATACTTGAACGTCGTATCTTGGTCACCAGCTTCACCCGTTTCAACAGTCGTATCGAAAGTGAAGTCGCCCCATTTATCGTAATCATCAAATGCCGTGTCTGTGAGACCTGCCTCAATGTAGTGAGACACATTTTCTGACTTCCACAGTTCATAGCCGATAAACAGTTTGTCGATCGCTAGCACCATGTCTCCACTACCGTATTTCCAGTTTTCACGCTCATAATCGAGCTCTAGGCGGTAATGCATTTTTCCTTGCTGGCCTTTAACGCCCATGGTGGCAAAAGAGTCGTCAATGAAGTTCTTATCTTCATAGAACTCACCATATTCGTATTTGGCACCAATATGTCCACCAACCCCAACTTCACCATATAACTTGGCAAAATCACCTTGGTCGTTTTCATAGATGGTTACGGCACTTGCGTTTGCTGCTAAAAATAGCGATGAAATCGCTATTGCCACTGCATTTCTTTTTAGCATTTGAGTTTCCCTTCGATTTAGTTGCCGGTTAACTGCACACTTCCAACAGGCATAGTTAATATCGCTAGAGGCAGTACTAACGGCTAACTAAGCAAAGATTGTTGTGTTTAAAACGGTGTAGATTGACCGGAAAGTCATTAATAACAGGACGATTGTCGACCTTTTAGGTAAACAAAAAATGAACATACATTGCTAATGAGAAATTAATCACATTTATATTATCAATAGTATGAATACTCTAAAATTTTCAACAGATACAGTAAGACACAAAAAAAACTGTTCAAAAGCACGTAAATCTGTGGCAAAGATCGCATTTAACCACATAGAAATATGACCTAAATGCGCTAAAAAGGACTAACGAGAACGATTGCTCAATGACATAGCGTTGCTTAGATGGCTGAGAGGAAAGAGGTAGGAATGAAATTTGTGATAGTGCGCAACCTATTAACAACTGTTAACAAACGTTGCGCACAAATAGATTGGTTATTTTAGACGGCGCTCATCGTCATCTTTACGTTCATATTCCCCTTCAAAGGTATCTCCTTTTTGGGATTGGAACGGGTCGCGATTGAACGGATCATTTTCAAATGGATTTTGCCCAAACTGGTCGCCATTAAAACTGCCATGGAAGCCCTGACCACCGACCGTTTTTACCACCATTTTGCTCATCAGGTACTTCGCAATCGCTGCTCGTGGGGCTGGCAAAAGAACCAACATGCCCAATGCGTCTGTCATAAAGCCAGGTGTGAGTAAAAGCACACCTGCTACAGCAAGCATGACTCCTTCAAAGATTTGCTGTGCTGGTAATTCACCTTGATTAAGGCGGTTTTGTACCGACATTAAGGTTTGTAACCCTTGGCTACGGACTAGCGATGCACCAACAAATGCGGTGATCAGCACCAAAGCGATGGTTGGCCATAAGCCTAGGAAACCACCAACTTGTATAAACAGGCCTATTTCAATAATAGGTACGAAGATAAACAGTAATAATAAGATAGGAAACACACGCCCTCCTTTGTTGATGTCAGTGTACGTGCTCTGGTGTGTGAGCTCAAATTGAAGCTGTAAAAAAGCGTGATAAATCCCTCAATAGCCCCCTACCCCTAAAGGGCTATTCATACCCTGTTCATATCTTGCAAAACTTTAACTAAACAAAAGCGAAAAAGGTGATCCAGTTACTATTTTTATGCGCTAGGTACAGTATTATGTGCCACATAAGTCAGGACGGATTTAACAGCCTAAAACTCTGACGAATGGATTCTTAAACTACAGATTGGCTAGTAATTCACTTTATTATCAGAATAATTATCTAAGGATCCTGTGATGGCTACCCTAACCGATGCTCCAAAAACAGCAGCCCCTGCTACCCGTATCGAAGAAGACCTACTAGGTGAGCGTCACGTACCGGCTGATGCCTACTACGGCATTCATACTCTACGTGCTATCGAGAACTTCAACATTTCTAACATGACCATTTCTGACGTACCTGAGTTTGTACGCGGTATGGTAATGACGAAGAAAGCAGCCGCTCTTGCCAACAAAGAGCTAGGCGTGATCCCAAAAGACGTTGCGAATTACATTCTTGAAGCGTGTGACTTGATTCTTGAAACAGGCAAGTGCATGGATCAGTTCCCTTCAGATGTATTCCAAGGTGGTGCGGGTACTTCTGTCAACATGAACACCAACGAAGTGATCGCCAACGTTGCTCTTGAGCTGATGGGCAAAGAGAAAGGTCAATACGAGTTCATTAACCCAAATGACCACGTCAACAAGAGCCAATCCACTAACTGTGCATACCCAACGGGGTTCCGTATTGCGGTCTACAACAGTGTTCACCAGCTAATGGAAGCGATTGAGTACCTAAAAGGTGCCTTCGAACTTAAAGCACAAGAATTTAAAGACGTATTGAAGATGGGTCGTACTCAACTTCAAGACGCGGTACCGATGACAGTGGGTCAAGAGTTCCACGCATGGGCGGTAACCCTAAACGAAGAGATTCGTGCGTTGGATTACACTTCAAAACTGCTACTGGAAATCAACCTAGGTGCAACCGCAATCGGTACTGGCTTGAACGCTGCACAAGGCTACCAAGCGGCAGCAGTGAAACACTTAGCGGAAGTAACGGGGCTTGAAGTGGTGCCTGCTGAAGATCTTATCGAAGCGACCTCTGACTGTGGCGCTTACGTAATGACGCACGGCGCGCTAAAACGTCTAGCGGTTAAGCTGTCTAAGATCTGTAACGACCTACGTCTGCTTTCTTCTGGTCCTCGTGCGGGTCTCAACGAGCTGAACCTGCCTGAACTTCAAGCGGGCTCTTCTATCATGCCAGCAAAAGTAAACCCAGTAGTGCCAGAAGTGGTTAACCAAGTGTGTTTCAAAGTGCTTGGCAACGACAACACTATCTCGTTCGCAGCAGAAGGCGGCCAGCTTCAACTTAACGTGATGGAGCCAGTGATTGCTCAAAGCATGTTTGAATCAATCACCATCTTGAAAAACGCTTGTGTGAACCTACGTGATAAGTGTATCGATGGCATCACAGTCAACAAAGAAGTGTGTGAAGCCTACGTTTATAACTCTATCGGTATCGTCACTTACCTAAACCCATACATTGGCCACCACGAAGGTGACATCGTCGGTAAGATTTGTGCGGAAACAGGTAAGAGCGTTCGCGAAGTGGTATTGGAGCGTGGACTACTCACCGCAGAAGAGTTGGACGACATTCTTTCCGTCGAAAACTTTATGCACCCAACCTATAAAGCAAAACGCTACGAATAAGCGAATCGATAAGGCCCCAAACGGGGCCTTTTTTAGGCTTGCATACGGTTAACCCCATTCGTTGCATGGTTTTTGCGAGCCTCATTATTTAAACATTCAACCGCAGAGCAGAGTGTTTAGATAATTAAAATCAAAATACACTTTATGAGGTAACAATATGGTAGCAGTCGAACTCATCGTCGTTCTGCTCTTCATCTATTTGGGAGCAAGAATTGGTGGTATCGGTATTGGTTTAGCAGGTGGTGCGGGTGTGATAGCCCTATCACTGGTCTTGGGTGTTCCTACTAGCCAAGCGTTTATTCCGATCGATGTCATCTTAATTATCATGTCAGTGATTACCGCAATCGCAGCGATGCAGGTTGCTGGTGGTATGGACTGGTTAGTACAAGTGGCAGAAAACTTTTTGCGTAAGCACCCTGAGCGCATCACCTTTTACGCGCCGATTGTCACTTTCCTAATGACGCTAATGGCAGGCACTGGCCACACTGCGTTTTCAACCTTACCAGTGATCGCAGAAGTTGCGAAAGGCCAAGGCGTACGTCCGTCTCGCCCGCTTTCTATCGCGGTTGTCGCATCACAAATCGCGATTACGGCTTCGCCAATCTCTGCAGCGGTAGTTGCGTTTGCGGCGATGCTTGCGCCAATGGGTGTTGACTACCTAACGCTGCTTGCGGTTTGTATTCCAACCACTTTTGTCGCTTGTATGATTGGTGCGTTTGTAGCGAACTTTATGGGCAGTGAGTTGAAAGATGATCCGATTTATCAAGATCGTCTAGAAAAAGGACTCATCAAGCTATCGACGGAAACAAAACGTGAGATCTTGCCTACGGCGAAGACAGCCACCTACATCTTCCTTGCGGCAATTGGCTTTGTTGTTTGCTACGCAGCCGCCATTTCTAAGTCTGTAGGGCTGATCGTTGACCCTGCACTAGGACGTAACGAAGCCATCATGACGGTAATGTTGGCGGCTGCAGCAGCAATCGTGATGATCACTAAAATTGACGCGGCAAAAATTCCATCGGCTGCAACATTCCGCTCTGGTATGACAGCTTGTGTGTGTGTTCTCGGTGTGGCATGGCTAGGCTCAACGTTCGTTAATGCGCACGTTGACGGCATTAAAGAAGTCGCTGGCGCGCTATTGGCAGACTACCCTTGGATGCTTGCGTTGGTTCTATTCTTTGCATCCATGCTGCTTTACTCACAAGGTGCAACCACTGTCGCGCTCATGCCAGCAGCACTCGCAATCGGTGTTGCCCCGCTGACAGCCGTTGCTTCTTTTGCAGCAGTGAGTGCACTGTTTGTACTGCCAACTTACCCAACGCTGCTTGCCGCGGTTGAGATGGACGACACAGGCTCAACACGCATTGGTAGCTATGTCTTTAACCACCCGTTCTTTATTCCAGGAGTAGTGACGATTGCCTCTGCCGTTGCACTAGGCTTTACGTTCGGCAGTCTATTTATTTAGACTCACCAATGTCTGATAGAGGAGCTTCGGCTCCTCTTTTTTTATTTCATCCTTAGTAAAAAAACCTAGGTCACAAATCAAGTTTGATATTAATCAAAAAAGTTCTCGAAAGTTCTTTGTGCATTTAAATCCGCCGCTTTGAATAAAATTCCCACCTATCTTTTTTTTACTGGTTTACCGCCCCTGACAAAAGGGTTTACATCAATCCTTCGGCATAGAAATCCCTTCTTTCTAACCAATTAACCACATAAAAAAACCACTCATCACACCACCTATTTTTTACTGAATATTTTTGTGAAGATCACCAAAGTTACAGAGTGAATGACATTTTAAAATAACCCACAAGAGCTAATAAGTTCCTAATTAAATAAAAACAAATTTACCAATAACTTATTCCCTAAGTTATTTATTTTTTAAATCTAATAGTCGCTGATTCACTTTTATTTGTGGACACATAAATAAAAGTAAGGAGATCACCATGACAACCCAAACTGTACCTACTGAAGAAAAAAAAGGTGGCTTCTTTGCCAACTTTAAATTCCCTTCCGCCTATACAATTCTTTTCGTACTGATTGCACTGGTTGCTCTACTGACATGGATAGTGCCAGCAGGTCAATATGATCGCGTAATGAATGAAGACTTAGGTCGAGAAGTCCCTGTTACTGGCACCTATCAACCGGTAGACGGTAACCCTCAAGGCGTGATTGACGTACTTCTTGCACCGATTGATGGTTTCTATGACCACAATAGCTACGAAGCTGCGGCGATTGACGTTTCACTATTCATTTTGATCATCGGTGGCTTCCTTGGACTTGTAACCAAAACAGGAGCCATTGATGCGGGTATCGAACGCGTGACCGATCGCTTAAAAGGTCGTGAAGAGTTGATGATACCTATCTTGATGGCACTGTTTGCGGCCGGCGGTACCGTCTATGGTATGGCAGAAGAATCATTGCCTTTCTATACCCTACTTGTTCCCGTCATGATGGCGGCGCGCTTTGACCCTCTAGTTGCTGCAGCTACTGTTTTACTTGGCGCGGGTATTGGTACTCTAGGTTCTACAATCAACCCATTCGCAACCGTTATCGCGGCAAACGCAGCGGGCATTCCATTTACAGATGGCATCGTGCTACGTGTTATCGCTCTGCTAATCGGTTGGGTTATCTGTGTCGCTTACGTGATGCGTTATGCTCGTATGGTTCGCAACGACCCAACAACGTCTGTGGTTTACGATAAATACGAAGAAAACAAAGCTCACTTCCTAGGTAACCAAACTGGCGAGCGCTTAGAATTCACCGGAACTCGCAAGCTTATCCTAAGTATCTTTGGTGCCTCGTTCGCGGTCATGATCTACGGTGTATCGGTTGCAGGTTGGTGGATGGCTGAGATCTCAGCGATGTTCCTAGCATCAACCATCATCATTGGTCTGGTTGCTCGCATGAGCGAAGAAGAGTTTACCAACAGCTTTATTGACGGCGCTCGTGACCTACTGGGTGTGGCGCTAATCATTGGTATCGCACGTGGTATCGTAGTGGTCATGGACCGCGGTATGATCACTGACACGATTCTGTTCTCAGCTGAGCAAATGGTGACAGGTCTATCGTCTGTTGTGTTCATCAACGTAATGTTCTTCCTTGAAGTACTGTTGTCATTCCTAGTGCCTTCAAGCTCAGGTCTGGCGGTATTGACCATGCCAATTATGGCGCCATTGGCTGACTTTGCAGGCGTAGGTCGCGACCTAGTTGTAACGGCGTACCAATCTGCTTCTGGCCTGGTGAACCTAGTGACTCCAACGTCGGCAGTGGTCATGGGTGGCCTTGCGATTGCCCGAGTTCCTTACGTCCGTTACGTAAAATGGGTAGCGCCACTGCTTGCGATTCTAGCTCTGTTCTGCATCGCGATACTCAGTATCGGTGCAATCATCTAACACTGACTTTTCCTTGCCCAGGCTCACAGAACAGCGAGCCTTACTCAAAAGCCGCCTTGTGCGGCTTTTTTTATTTGGCCTAATCACCGGTGCCCGCAAAGTCGAACACATCTTCAATGACGCAAACCCAGCGTTTTTCACGCCTCTCCCTTTACGAATCAACCACCTAACACTAACCCTTCAGCTGGCAGCTAAGCCACGCTAAATAGCGTTGTCATCAAGGTTATAGCGATAACAAATAAAAAGAGTAAATAACAGAACGTTTATATATTAGATATTTTATCTTCATGGCACAGTTTTATTTATTTCAAACAGAAAAATTCTAGGAACTGACAAACTGAGTTTTGTGATCTATGTATAAGTTACCAACAAAACATTTGTTACCAGAGGATTAATTTCGACCTAAAAAACACTTATCTAGAAAGTTTGAGTGCATATTTCTAACCTATTCACTTTTTTATCACGCAATTATTTTTGAATACATTTCCCTTTCTACACCTAACAACAAACCTTGGTGAATATTTCATGCATAAACTTCCTAAAATAATGCGTGATTAGGGTATTCACAGCGAAATAACAAGTGCATAGATATTGTTAAAACCCTTTAAATACGAGGCTTTGAGCATAAAAAATGAATTGTGAGCGATCTCTAAGATTCCTCCCCAGAGAGGCGTAATATTAATTCCAGAACAAATAAGTGAATAAATAAATTCACGCTTCTTTTCCCTACAAATTAAATATTAGCTTTATTTAAAAGCTAATTAAAAATAAGAGAGATACGATCATGAGTAAGTTTTACGTAGGTTCTGAAATCGGTCAATTACGTCGCGTTCTTGTTCACCGCCCTAGACGAGCTCTGACTCACCTAACACCATCTAACTGTCACGATCTGCTATTTGATGACGTGTTGGCAGTAGAGCGTGCAGGTAAAGAACATGACGTATTTACTCAAACTCTACGCGATCAAGGTGTTGAAGTTCTTCTTCTTACTGACCTACTAGCCGATACGCTAGCCGTGCCAGAAGCGAAAGAATGGTTACTAAACCGCCAAGTATCAGACTACCGTTTGGGTAAAACATTCGCCAATGACGTTCGTTGCTACCTAGGTGACCTTCCAAACCTAGAGCTAGCAAAAATTCTAACGGGTGGCCTTTCTTACGCAGAGATGCCAATGAAGTCTTCTTCAATGATGCAAGGCCTACATGCGCCAACAGACTTCATTATTGAACCTCTACCAAACCACCTATTCACTCGCGATACGTCTTGCTGGGTTTACGGCGGTGTATCAATCAACCCAATGGCGAAACCGGCGCGTCAACGCGAAACAAACCATGTTCGCGCAATCTACCGCTGGCACCCAACATTCGCTGGCCAAGACTTCATTAAGTACTTCGGCGATGAAGAGAGCATTAACTACGACAACTCAACTATCGAAGGCGGTGACGTTCTTGTTATCGGTCGTGGCACTGTTCTTATCGGTATGTCTGAGCGTACAACGGCTCAAGGTGTTGAGCACTTGGCATCTAGCCTATTCAAACATGGTCAAGCGAAACAAATCATCGCAATGGAGCTACCAAAACACCGCTCTTGCATGCACTTAGACACAGTAATGACACACATGAACGAAGACACCTTCTCGGTTTACCCAGAAGTGGTTCGCAAAGATGTGAAATGCTGGAGCCTAACTGGCGATGAGTCTGGCGCTGTCAACGTGAAAGAAGAAGGCTACTTCGTTACCGCTATCGAGAAAGCGCTGGGCGTAGACAAGCTAAACCTAATCACAACAGGTGGTGACAACTTCCACGCAGAACGTGAACAGTGGAACGATGCAAACAACGTTCTAACCGTGAAACCAGGCGTTGTTATTGGCTACGAAGGCAACACTTACACCAACGAAAAATACGATAAAGCAGGCATCACAGTTCTACCTATCCCAGGTGATGAGCTAGGTCGTGGTCGCGGCGGCGCTCGCTGCATGAGCTGCCCAATCGAACGTGACGGCATCTAAGTAAGTGATTAAAAGGCGAGAGTTCTGGCTCTCGCCCCCTGCAGAGAGATTTTCAACATGACAAAACAAACAGTTGTTGTAGCACTAGGTGGTAACGCTCTACTTCGTCGCGGTGAGCCATTAGAAGCAGAGGTACAACGCCACAATATCGAAATCGCGGTTAAGACCATTTCTGAAATCGCCCAAGAGTACAACGTGGTACTTGTTCATGGTAACGGCCCACAAGTTGGCTTATTGGCACTGCAAGGTTTGGAATACAAAAAAGTCGCTCCTTACCCACTTGATGTACTAGGCAGCGAAACGCAAGGCATGATCGGTTACATGCTCATGCAAGAGTTCAAAAACCAAATGCCGAACGTCAATGCAACTTGCATGCTAACGCAAATGACCGTGGATCCAAACGACCCAGCATTCGCGGACCCAACGAAGCCAATTGGCCCAATTTACGAAGAAGCCGAAGCGCGTGAACTGGCTGAGAAATACCACTGGACCATCAAGCCAGACGGCAAGCACTTCCGCCGCGTGGTTCCTAGCCCACAACCAACAGGCATCATCGAGCACGAAGCGATCACTGCGCTTATCGAACAAGGCCACTTGGTGATTTGTACTGGCGGCGGCGGCATCCCAGTGAAGCGCGAAAACGGCAAACTGGTGGGTGTTGAAGCGGTAATCGATAAAGACATGTCTGCTGCGTTCCTCGCGAAACAGCTTGATGCGGATGCACTGCTTATCCTGACTGACGCTGATGCTGTTTATCTAGATTGGGGCAAACCAACACAACACGCACTGCGCGGCACAACGCCAACTGAGCTAGCGAAATACGAGTTTGATGCAGGTTCCATGGGACCAAAAATCGAAGCCTCGTGCGAGTTCATCAAGCAAGGCGGAAAAGTGGTCGGTATCGGCTCTTTGGAAGATGGTTTACGCATCCTTCAAGGCACCGCGGGCACCAATATCACGAAAGGCTAAACGAATTATTACCCCATAGCTGGAGCGAGACATCGAGAGGTCGACCCTCGTTGAATCATGACACTCATGCCTCGCTCCCCACTGTGGCAAAACTTAAAGCAACAAACACTATTAATTTCTGCGTTTTCTTACCTCTTTCCCTGCAATAAGAGAGCGCTAAAACCCTAAGAAGGAAAACATCATGGCTTTCAACCTACGCAACCGTAACTTCCTAAAACTACTAGACTTTACTCCACGTGAAATCCAACACTTCTTGGATCTATCAGCGGAGCTGAAAAAAGCGAAATACAACGGCTATGAGCAACCTCGTCTAAAAGGCAAAAACATTGCCCTAATCTTCGAGAAAACATCAACTCGTACACGTTGTGCATTTGAAGTTGCAGCATTTGACCAAGGCGCTCAAGTTTCTTACTTAGGACCATCGGGTTCTCAAATCGGTCACAAAGAGTCAATGAAAGATACAGCACGCGTTCTTGGCCGCATGTATGACGGCATCGAGTACCGTGGTTTCGGTCAAGAAATCGTTGAAGAGCTAGGCGCTTACGCTGGCGTGCCAGTATGGAACGGCCTAACAGACGAATTCCACCCAACTCAAATCCTAGCTGACTTCCTAACTATGATGGAACACGGCCGTGGTAAACAGCTACACGAGATGAAGTTTGCTTACCTAGGTGATGCGCGCAACAACATGGGTAACTCACTCATGGTTGGCGCAGCGAAAATGGGCATGGACATTCGTCTAGTCGCACCAAAAGCATTCTGGCCAGAAGAAGAGCTAGTAGCAACATGTCGCGAAATCGCAGAAGAAACAGGTGCGAAGATCACTCTAACTGAAGACGTTCAAGAAGGCGTTCAAGGCTGTGACTACCTATACACTGACGTATGGGTATCGATGGGCGAAGCGAAAGAAGCATGGGCTGAGCGTATCAACCTAATGATGCCTTACCAAGTCAACATGGACATGCTAAAAGCAACAGGCAACCCACATGTGAAATTCATGCACTGCCTACCAGCATTCCACGGTGAAGACACAACAGTTGGTAAACAGCTTGCGGCGGAATACCCACAACTGAAAGACGGTGTGGAAGTAACAGACGAAGTGGTTGAGTCTAAACACTCTATCGTATTCGACGAAGCAGAAAACCGCATGCACACCATCAAAGCTGTAATGGTTGCTACTCTAGGCGACTAATCTGCAGGGAAATGCGGACGGCAGGATTAGAGTTATCACTCCATGAATAAAGTCCGCATTTTTTTTCACACAGATTGAAACAAAATAGCGACCCAAACGCCTTCAAGCAAGTTCTCACAATGACTGAGAAAACGAAGCGAAAATATGCGAAATTCGCATAAAAATCCAATTTTTGGATACTTTTCGCAAACGCTTGCAAGGCGTTTTTTTGTGCGTATAATCCTCCGCAATTTGTCTAAGGAGTAGCAAAAATGACACAGCCACTGACAACAAATTGTTGTTACCAAACGCGCCCAGAATCGGGATCGTTGTCTGTTTCATTTTCTCCATTGATTCTATTTTAAAGCCTCCTATTTTAGGGGGCTTTTTTTTGTCTGTAATTTACGTTTGATTTGAGACAAGGACACACTGTTATGGCGCATTCATTGTTTAAAAAGCACATCATCTCCATCCCAGAGCTCAGCCGCAAAGAGCTAGAGCTTATCGTCGATACCGCAGCAAGATTAAAGGCAGAACCCAATCCTGAATTGCTGAAAAACAAAGTAGTAGCCAGCTGCTTCTTTGAGCCTTCAACGCGTACTCGCCTATCGTTTGAAACGGCAGTTGAGCGTTTGGGTGGCAGCGTAATCGGTTTTGACAACGGTGGTAACACGTCTCTGGCCAAAAAAGGCGAGACATTGGCGGACTCGGTTCAAGTTATCTCATCGTATGTGGATGCGTTTGTGATGCGTCACCCACAAGAAGGGGCAGCGCGTCTTGCTTCTGAGTTTTCTAATGGCGTGCCGATTGTTAACGGCGGTGACGGAGCAAACCAACACCCGACTCAAACGCTGCTCGACCTGTTCTCTATCCATGAAACGCAAGGCACTTTAGACAACCTCAACGTCGCTTTTGTCGGTGATTTGAAATACGGCCGCACCGTACACTCTCTTACTCAAGCGCTAGCGAAATTCGACAATGTGCGTTTCTTCTTTATCGCACCAGACGCACTGGCCATGCCAGAATACATTTGTGAAGAGCTTGAAGAAGCAGGCATCAAGTTCAGCATGCACAACAACATTGAAGAAGTGGTGCCAGAGCTGGATGTTTTATACATGACTCGCGTACAAAAAGAGCGTTTTGATGAATCTGAGTACGCGCACATGAAGTCTGCGTTCATCTTAACCGCCGCCACTCTTGAAGGCGCGCGCGACAATCTAAAAGTGCTTCACCCTCTACCACGTGTTGACGAGATCACTGTCGATGTCGATAAAACCAAGCATGCTTACTACTTCGAACAAGCAGAAAACGGCGTCTACGCCCGCGAAGCATTACTTGCCCTAGTTCTTAACGAAAACATTTAATCAGCAGGAGAGACATCATGGTGAAAGAAACTCAACTACAAGTAGAAGCAATCCGCAACGGCTCTGTGATTGACCATATTCCTGCGCACGTTGGTATCAAAGTGCTCAAGCTGTTCAAAATGCACAAAGCGAATCAGCGCATAACGATTGGTCTTAACTTGCCATCTTCAGCCTTGGGCGCAAAAGATCTGATCAAGATTGAGAACACCTACTTAACCAAAGAACAAGCAAGTCAACTGGCACTCTACGCACCAAAAGCGACGGTTAATCAAATCGAAGAGTACAAGGTGGTAAGCAAGCTGAACTTAACGCTACCAGATAGCATTGAAAGTGTGTTTGTCTGCCCGAACAGCAACTGTATTTCTCATGGTGAACCGGTAGAAAGCCGCTTTAAAGTTCAACAAAAACAGGAAAACGTGCACCTGAAATGTCACTACTGTGAAAAAGTATTCTCACGCGAAATCATGGCCGAAGCACGTTAAGCTCACTTTTCAAGGGCTACCATCTGTAGCCCTTTGATTCGTTGGATATTTATTCAACCAATAGGATAAATATCCAATCCATTCAGAACAAATCACCAAAAATCAAGATTTTACTTAGTTTTTTATTTGGCGATCCCATTCACAAAGCCGTACTATCTTTGGTGGTAAACTGGCTCCATATTCAACTAAGTCACCACGATAGAGTGACCGCTCAAGCGTTGGGCACAGAAGGGAGAATGGAGTGCCTAAGTTTACATGGACGATTTATCCGTACGTCACCTGAGGAGTTCCCATGAGTGAAACTCTAAACCCTATGAACATCGATTATACCGAAGATAAAACCCTGACAGCGGCTTGTAAGCGCTTGCTACAACAACAGAGTTTTGCCACTCAAAACGAACTGCGTGAAGCCTTAATTAACATTGGTTTCGAAGGCATCAGCCAATCGACTGTGTCACGCTTGTTGTCACAGTTGGGTGTCGTTAAAGTGCAAAATGCGTGTGGCAAAAAAGTCTACTGCATTACGGTAGAGACCGCCCCCGTGCGCGTCGAATCCTCGATATCTTCGCAAATAGAGTTCATTACCCACAACCAAGCCATGGTGGTGGTCAAGACACACCCAGGCAGCGCCCAGTTAGTGGCTCGCTTAGTCGATATTGATCCGCATACCGAGATCCTAGGTACCGTTGGCGGTAACGACACGGTATTGGTGATCCCGAAAGACACCGACAACATCGACGCATGTGAGCGCGTGGTTCGCACTCGACTTGGCGTCGCATAAGATTTCGGGCTAGGCGAAAACCTAGCCCAACATCATCACTGATAGTAATTTTCTTATCGATGAAACTAATTGCCGCCCTTCCCTGTCTTATTGAGTTAAAATAAACCAAATTTTACTCAAGTGACGAATTTATGCGCTTCGCCTTATCACTGCTTATTCTCTGTTTTACGGTCGTTTCTGCACCTGCATTGGCGCTCTTTGGCAATTCCAACTCCAGTCCGAGTTTTGCAAACAACAGCAATACGTTTGTTCCTGTCGATGAAGCCTTTCCGTTTAATTTCTACCAACAAGGTAATCGTGTCTTCCTCGATTGGCAGGTAAAACCCGACTACTACCTGTATCAGCATCGTATTTCCGTCACGGGAGAGAATGTCAATGTCGCCCAGGTTGAGATGCGTGATGGGGAGCCCTACAAAGATGAGTTTTTCGGCGATGTAAACATTTACACCACACCACTTTTTGCTGAAATTAACTTAGCCGATTACCAACCTGGGGCGCGTTTGATTATCCAATATCAAGGCTGCGCAAAAGCGGGGTTTTGTTACCCACCAGAGACACGGGTGATTGATGTCACCAGCTTTGAGTTTGACTCTGCGTCTAATGTCATCCCAGCGCAAAGTGGCACTAAAGCCGACGCCATCAATACTCCAAGCAAAGAGAGCGCACCACAGTCTAAGGAAACAAGTCTAGCAGCCAAACTTAGCGACAGTTGGTGGACACCACTGCTGTTTCTTGCCCTTGGTGTGGGTTTGGCTTTTACGCCTTGTGTCTTGCCTATGTACCCTATTTTAACCAGCATCGTGTTAGGTAGCGGCAAGCTTAGCCACCGACGCGCACTTGGCTTAGCCTTTATTTATGTGCAAGGGATGGCGCTGACCTACACCTTGCTCGGTTTAGTGGTCGCCTCCGCAGGCTTGCAGTTCCAAGCCGCCATGCAGCACCCTTATGTCTTGATTGGCTTGAGCGTATTGTTTGTCGCGCTGGCGCTGTCGATGTTTGGCTTATACACCATTCAGCTGCCAAGTAGTGCACAAACTTGGCTCAACAACCTCAGCAACAAGCAGCAAGGCGGAAGCTCTTGGGGCGTCTTTACTATGGGGGCGATTTCTGGGCTAGTTTGTTCACCTTGCACCACCGCCCCACTGTCGGGCGCACTTCTTTACGTAGCTCAAAGCGGCGATTTGCTCACCGGTGGTGTGGCGCTCTACGCACTTGCGCTCGGGATGGGCATTCCACTTATGTTGGTTGCCGTGTTTGGTAATAAACTGCTACCAAAAGCAGGCAACTGGATGGATCGCGTGAAAACGCTATTTGGGTTCGTGTTACTTGCTGCGCCAATCTTCTTGCTTGAGCGCATCTTGCCGGAAGCATGGGCAACAGGCTTGTGGTCGGCACTGGGTATCGCGGCATTCGGTTGGCTTTACCATATTAAGAACAGTTTAGAGTTTGGCGGTTGGAAGCAGAGTACGGTCGGTATTATTGCCGTTCTGGGCTTGTTTGCGTCCGCCCAACCGGCGCTCAATTATTGGTTTGGCAATCATAGTGAACAGCAAGTGCTGTCGACCATTGAATTTCAGCGAATCAACAATGTCGTCGAGTTGAATCAGCAACTCGCTCTCGCCAAACAAGCGGGTAAACCGGTGATGCTCGACTTCTACGCTGATTGGTGTGTCGCCTGTAAAGAGTTTGAGAAGTACACTTTCCACCAGCCAGATGTTGAAAGCAAGTTGCAAGGTTTTGTTCTCCTTCAAGCAGATGTCACTAAGAACACACCGCAAGATATTGAGCTGCTCAAAGAAATGAACGTGTTAGGCCTACCCACTATCGATTTCTGGGACGCAAACGGAAATGCCGTCAGCAATGCACGCGTCACCGGCTTTATGCGAGCCGAACCTTTCTTAGAGCATTTGGTCACCCATAACCTATAAGCACCATTTATATCGCGCCTTGAAGACTCAAGGCGCGACGACTCATACCATCTCTTTCCAGCCTTACTATCGCTAGATGAGCTTTAGGTTACCCATAAGCCAAACGCCTTATAACCTGCCGCGAACGTTGACGCGGCTATAGTTCCAAAACGCAATTCGCTTATCTATATGCAATTTTTCTAATAAAACCCGATACAGTTCAGACTTTTAGTGCATAAACATTGTCCACATTGCTAAAGGTGACAATAATTCTGTTAACCAAATTGTTATAAGTGCTTAACGTCATGGATTCGACCTACAACATCATCATCGCTGACGATCACCCGCTATTTCGAAATGCGCTGTTTCAATCCGTTCACATGGCGGTCAGCGGCGCGAACTTGCTCGAAGCGGATTCCTTAGATGCTCTGCTTGCCGTACTCGCTCGTGAAGAGGAGCCTGATCTTCTGCTGCTTGATCTCAAGATGCCTGGCGCGAATGGCATGTCTGGCTTAATTCATCTGAGAGCCGAGTACCCAGATCTGCCTATTGTGGTGGTGTCTGCCAGTGAAGAGCCGTCGGTTGTCACCCAAGTGAAAAGCCATGGCGCGTTTGGCTTTATTCCAAAATCAAGTGACATGCGTGAGCTCGTTAGCGCACTAAATCAAGTACTCAATGGTGAACCCTTCTTCCCTGAAGGCTCGATCACCAACAATGCGGCATGCAACGATTTGGCTCAGAAAATTGCCACCTTAACGCCTCAGCAATACAAAGTCCTCGGAATGCTATCTGATGGCCTGCTCAATAAGCAGATTGCGTATGAATTAAATGTCTCAGAGGCGACCATTAAAGCCCATATGACGGCGATATTTAGGAAGTTAGGGGTAAAAAACCGAACTCAAGCTGTCATTCTACTTCAGCAGCTTGAATCTGAAGCTTAACTGACGCCAACCTGACACTTTTTAATAGTAAACTTTGCTAAACTCTCGGAGTCAGGCAACAATCTGATTTACCCCTCTGTTCACTAACTCTGGGAGTACATCTCTTGCTAAGTGTCTTAATCACTCAATTCGTCGTTTTGTGGGCCGTGATTGATCCGGTCGGCTCCGTCCCTGTCTACCTATCACAAACTCATCACTTAACCGCTAAGCAGCGCAGACTTGTTGCGTTAAAAGCGGTGGGCATCGCCACTGGGGTGCTGTTATTTTTCCTTGTCGTGGGTCAGCTTTTACTTGAGGCCATGCAAATCCCTTTACCCGCCTTCCAAGCAGCGGGAGGGCTGGTACTGTTGCTATTTGCACTGACCATGATTTTTGGTGAGTCTAAACCTGAACAAGAGACAAAACTCAGTGAGGAAATCAGCCATTCCGATCTCGCTGATCTAGCGGTTTACCCACTCGCTATTCCATCGATTGCATCACCGGGTGCGATGATGGCGATCGTGATGCTTACTGACAACCATCGCTATTCGCTGATCGACCAAGGGTTGACCGCAGCCGTGATGATTGTGGTGCTACTGATTACGTTGCTTTTACTACTGGGGGCGACTCATATTCAGAAATGGATTGGCAATGTCGGCGCTGCGATTATTAGTCGGGTGATGGGGCTTATTTTGGCCGCGGTGGCCGTGAATAATCTGCTGATGGGAATTAAAGATTTCTATCTCGGTGGATAATTTTCCGCTGAATAGACCAGCAAACATTAGACTTTTGGCTAATTTAACACAACATTAACATCACAGTTTCTTACCAGAACTATTTAAGCGCCTAATTTTTAGGCGTTTTTTGTTTTATACGCCCCGACTAAAGTTGAAAAGAGTTCTTGCCCCACCCTTGCTAATGTAGATATTGAAACATTTTCTTAACAACAAAACCAATCGTAAGGAGGCGGCAATGGCGTTTGAAAGTCAGGATAAAGCCAAAGCCTATTGGGACAAAAACGTAAAACTGATGATCAACCTAATGGTGGTTTGGTTTGTCGTTTCTTTTGGCTGCGGCATCTTATTTGTCGACGTACTTAATCAATTTCAACTAGGTGGTTACAAGCTAGGCTTCTGGTTTGCTCAGCAAGGCTCTATCTATACCTTCCTAGGTATTATTTTCTACTACGCGTGGAAAATGCGCCAAATTGACCGTGAATTCGGCGTAGATGAGTAAGGAGTAACTCAGATGGATTTGAAAACTATCACTTACCTCGTTGTTGGTGCGACCTTTATCCTCTACATCGGTATTGCGATTTGGGCACGTGCTGGTTCAACTAAAGAGTTCTATGTTGCAGGCGGTGGTGTAAACCCTATCGCTAACGGCATGGCAACCGCAGCTGACTGGATGTCTGCAGCATCGTTTATCTCAATGGCAGGTCTGATTGCCTTTATGGGTTACGGCGGCTCTGTATTCCTAATGGGTTGGACAGGCGGTTACGTACTTCTCGCACTACTACTTGCGCCTTACCTACGTAAGTTCGGCAAGTTTACTGTACCAGAGTTCGTAGGTGAGCGTTTCTACTCAAACGCGGCACGTATCGTTGCGGTTGTGTGTCTTATCATCGCATCGGTCACGTACGTTATCGGTCAGATGAAAGGCGTAGGTGTTGCATTCGGTCGTTTCCTAGAAGTGGATTACTCAACGGGTCTTCTGATCGGTATGTGTATCGTATTCATGTACGCAGTAATGGGCGGCATGAAAGGCATTACCTACACGCAGATTGCTCAATATTGCGTACTCATTTTAGCTTACACTATCCCTGCAATCTTTATCTCTCTGCAACTGACGGGTAACCCACTGCCTCAACTTGGCTTGGGTAGTACCATACAAGGCACCGATGTTTATCTACTCGATAGGCTCGACCAAGTGGTGACCGAACTCGGCTTTAGTGAATACACCACGCAAGTCCGTGGCGACACGCTGAACATGTTCGTTTACACCATGTCACTGATGATCGGTACAGCAGGTCTACCACACGTAATTATCCGTTTCTTCACGGTACCTAAGGTACGCGACGCACGTACATCAGCAGGTTGGGCTCTAGTCTTTATCGCTATCCTATACACAACGGCTCCAGCAGTATCTGCAATGGCTCGTCTAAACCTAATGGATACAGTGAATCCAGCGCCAGGTCAGCACCTTGCTTACGATGAGCGTCCAGACTGGTTCAAGAACTGGGAGAAAACAGGTCTACTTGGATTCGAAGATAAGAACGGCGATGGCAACATCCAATACACTTCTAGCGCAGCAACCAACGAGCTAAAAGTTGACCGTGACATAATGGTACTGGCTAACCCTGAGATTGCGAAGCTACCAAACTGGGTAATCGCTCTAGTGGCAGCCGGCGGTCTAGCAGCCGCACTATCAACGGCAGCAGGTTTATTGCTGGCTATCTCGTCCGCGATATCCCATGACTTAATCAAAGGTGTTATTAATCCGAATATATCTGAGAAGAAAGAGCTGCTCGCCAGTCGGATCTCCATGGCGGTGGCGATTGCGGTGGCTGGTTATCTTGGCCTCAACCCACCAGGCTTTGCAGCAGGTACGGTAGCACTGGCCTTTGGTCTCGCCGCATCGTCCATCTTCCCGGCACTGATGATGGGTATCTTCAGTAAAGGCATCAACAAAGAAGGTGCGATCGCCGGTATGATTGCAGGTATCAGTATCACTCTGTTCTACGTATTCCAGCACAAAGGCATTCTCTTCATCGCCGATTGGAAATACCTAGAAAGCTGGGGCAGCAACTGGTTCCTAGGCATCGAACCAAACGCATTTGGTGCAATTGGCGCAGTGTTTAACTTCATCGTAGCGTTCGCAGTATCGAAAGTGACTGCAGAAACACCACAAGAAGTGAAAGACTTAGTTGAGCACGTACGTGTACCTGCAGGTGCTGGCGACGCTGTTGATCACTAATAACAATACCTAAACCACAAAAGCCCCTATTGGGGCTTTTTTATTCCAAATTTTGCGTTACCGTATTCGAAGTCTGTTGTAGCAAGGAAGCCAAGATGTTCAAAAATAAGCACTTTATAGTCGCTCTATTAGTCGCCCCAATTCTATCGATCATCGCCTATTTCGGTGCTGATATGGCGGTCAGTGAGAAACCTCACGCAGCCAAAGAAGGGCAAAGCTATAAGTTGATTGCCAAATCCAACTGCCGATATACCAGCGGTCTTTGCGGAATGGAAAATGGTGAATTTAAAGTGCAGTTTCGTTCAGAAAAGCTCACCCAATCTGAGCTACAGCTCTCATTGAAGTCTCAATTTCCACTCGAGGGCATCAAACTCTCATTGGTCGACAGCCAAGATCAAACAGGTCAACCTATCGATATGGTTTCAGCCGATCAAGCAGGTCAAAACTGGTACATTACGTTACCCAAACCTGCCTCAGCGGAAAGTTGGCTCCGCGTCGCGATTCAAGCCGAAGGCACGCTCTACTATGGCGAAACTCAAACCGCCTTTGTGAAATACGAGACCTTATTTACTGAATAACGAACTCTCGTTGAGTTAATAAAATTGAAATAGTCCTGACGTAGATTTACGTACACTCTATGAAAAGGACTATTCAATGAAAAAACGACTTCTTTCTTTTTTGCTTATTGCATCTTCCCCCGTACTAGCGGCAGATAACTACACCGTTACTCAAACTGACACTTACACCCTGACTTCAAACGTCGATCTCATGTCCATTCCGGCAATCAATTCTGGCGGTACGATCAATGCCATTATCGAGATTCCAACGGGTACAAACCAGAAGTGGGAAATAAACAAAGACGACACCTCACAAGTGATTTGGGAATTCAAAAAGGGCAAACCACGTATTGTCAATTACCTTGGCTACCCAGCAAACTACGGTGCGATTCCAAGCACCGCACTCCCGAAGGAACTTGGCGGAGATGGAGATCCACTTGATGTCATCGTCTTGGGTCACTCTTTACCACGAGGCTCTATCGCCGAAGTTCGATTAATCGGCGTACTAAAGATGCTGGATGATGGCGAACAAGACGACAAACTACTTGCTGTCATGACTGAAGGTTCTCCACTATCCGATATCACGTCGGTTTCGCAATTGGATAGCGAGTTTAATGGTGTATCTAAAATTGTCGGTACTTGGTTTAGCAACTACAAAGGCAAAGACGGCGGTATGGTTCTGCAGGGGATAGAAGACGCTGGTGTAGCGAATGAAGTGTTGAGCCAAGCCGTAAAGAACTATAAGGGCTAACCCAAAGCGTTAAAGCGCCCACACAATGGCGGGCGCTTTCATCTGCTGCACCGGCACTTATCATTCTAGAACCGAAACCAGCCTTAGACTCGATTCAATATTGCTCTTAGTTTTAACGGTTTCACTGGTTTGGGTATAAAGGCAAACCCATTCGACTTAATGCCATCCATCATGTCGTTGGTACGGTCAGCACTGATGATCACACCTTCAAAGCTGTCTCCCAGACGCAATCGGCACTGCTGTAATACCTCAAGGCCTGTTCGACCATTGTCGAGTCGATAGTCCGACAAAATCACATCAGGAAGCCAATTGTCTTCGATCGATTTCAAGCTCGTTACAATGTCTGTCGCAGTGCGTACGTCACAGCCCCAACGCGCGAGCAGATTCTCCATCCCGACCAAGATGTCCGTTTCATTATCCACACACAGCACTTTCAAGTGACTTAAGTCAGAAACGGGGGCCGCAGGTTGCGCTTGCGGTTGGACGAGCGCCTCCAATCCTCGTTTTAAGGTAATGGAAAAAACACTGCCTTGCCCCGGCCATGAGCGCATTGAAATCTGATGGCCGAGAACATGCGCGATGCCCTTAGATATCGCTAAACCTAAGCCCAACCCTTGATCGGATCGCACTTGGCTACCGCGTGTAAACTCTTCAAAGATCTCTTGCTGCTTCTCTTCCTCAATGCCCGTACCGTTGTCCCAAACCTCAATCCGAGCTTGGCCATCGACGCGACGTACGCCAAGCACCACCTTACCCTTTGGATTATACCGAAACGCATTGGTTAAGAAGTTTTGCACCACGCGACGCAGCAGTTTCGGGTCTGACTGAACGATCAACTGGCTCGGAACCATTTCGAAATCAATCCCCTGCTGCTTAGCGAGCGCACTAAATTCCGCATTGAGGTTAGCCAGCACATCATTGATCGCAAAGGCATGCACGTTAACATCTAGCTTCCCAGATTCAAGACGTGAAATATCCAGCAAGTCACCAATCAAATCTTCCGCCGCACCTAACGCACTCTCTATGTGTTGCGAGAGTTTCTTGGTCTCTTCTTCTTGCGCCACTTCCGACAAAGACGATGCAAATAAACGCGCAGCATTGAGCGGCTGCATTAAGTCGTGACTCACCGCAGCCAAAAAGCGAGACTTCGATTGAGACTCTAACTCTGAACGTTGCGTCGCAGCAACAAGCTGTTTATTGAGATTTTCCAGTTCTTGAGTCCGCTTGTGTACACGCTCCTCCAAGGATTCATTGGCTTCTTTTAGAGCCTGCTCTGCATCTCTAAATACAGTGATATCAGTAAAGCTCATTACGAATCCACCACCAGGCATCGGATTACCTTGCACTTCAATCACTCGCCCATCAGGACGAATACGTGATGAGGTATGACGCGTGCCTTGCTCCAAGTGATACACGCGGCGGCGCACATGCTCTTCCGGATCGCCCGGACCACAGAGCCCTTGTTGTGCATTGTGTCGAATCACATCCGCAATCGGCCGACCAACCTGAATCAATCCCGTCGGAAAGGTAAATAGCTCCAAATAACGCTGGTTCCAAGCCACCAGCCTGAGCTGCTTATCAACCACCGCAATGCCTTGGCCAATGTGTTCAATCGCCCCTTGCAGTAACCCACGACTAAAGTCATACAGCTCAGAGGCTTCATCGACAATGGTTGCGACCTCTTCCAACTGCATATTGCGCCCTTGCAAAGCGGACGTAAGTACCAATTTTGCTGACGAGGCGCCAAATACGCCTGCCAACACTCGCTCTGTATGGCGAATGAGGGTGGAAGGCGCTTGTTGATTCGGCAACATGGTTTCATGCTGCTGCATCCAATATTGCTTGAAGGCATTGCGCACCCGCTGCCTGCCCACAAAACGAGACGCAAGCATCTCCAATTCGCCGACCGTAACTCGGCTTTGGTAGAGACTCATGTTTTCACTTTCCGGCAGCGGTGTACCGACAAAGGAGGCAGACTGCAGTCGCTCACTCAAACTTGAGCGAGTAACCAAAGAGACCAACACATAGCTGATCGCGTTGATGGTCACACTGAGCACAATGCCCCAATCGGAGCTTTTTATTCCGGCGTTTTCTAATAGATCGGGTGGTGTCACGACCCACAATAAGAAGTTGCTGCTGGCATCACCGGCTAGCATGTCGGTTTGGCTCATTAGGGTAATCAACCAGATGGTAAACCCTAATCCAAGCCCAACGTAGGCGCCTTTTCGGTTGCCCTGACGCCAATACATCCCGCCGAGGATGGCTGGCGCAAACTGGGTAATGGCAGCAAAAGAGAGAAAGCCAATCGCAGACAAGGAGTGAATATTGCCCAAAGCTTGATAAAAGCCCCACGCGCCGAGCAACAAGAGTAAAATCAAAGCGCGACGAATCACCAGCAACAAGCCTGAGAAATGACGA